>JASHRC010000175.1 GCA_030037525.1 Candidatus Acidiferrales bacterium
TGAGGATAAATCTCCAGTGCCTTTCGAACATGCCCTTCGGCTTCACTCAACCTCTTGTTCTTATAAGACGAGCAGGCTTTCTGGAACTCGCTGCTGGCCTTGTCGGGTACTTCGAGGCGAGCCAAGCTTACCGTCGGACTATGGATCCCAGACTCCGTCCAAGAATTGCACGCCTCCGCTGCAACCGACCTGGTCGAGTCCGACGTTACCGAAAAAACCCCGGGCATTGAGACCGGCAGCTGGGAGAATGGGTCTGTGGCCTCCGGTTGCACCCCAGCGGCCGAATAGAACGGCTGCTGCTGCTGTTGGCCCGTTACGGGACCCGACGGGGGCGAATCGCTGCCGGTTGAGGGCCCATGCGACGTTTTCTGAGCAGACGAAGGCGCAACCAGAGCGGCAACAGCGGCAATGCAGGCTAGACCGTAGCGGAGGGCCCTTCTGTGGCGGCGCACGGGAACTCCGGAACCACCCAGGAAATCCAGTTCCACGTATGCGCCGGTCGGAACCATTTGTCAAATCATAACTCCGTTTCGGATCGAATGGACCAGTTCTTTTTTCTTCCCTCAGGCGACCTCGAGTTGGCTTCTGACAACATCGACCCCGATCGGGGAAGGCGCTCGACCGACTTCCCTTCCTACGGATCATTCGTAGTCCCGTCCCAGCGTCGGGGAAGCAGAACCCCTGGACCAAGTCTCACAGCCATCTCCGAGATCGGCAACGCCGGCCGCAACAGCGTCGGAGGCCGAGCCGTTTCGACGCCGACGATCATCGCCTCGATGCTGAAGGCGTCGCGAAAACAAGCGGTCTGATCTTTTCTCCGAGACGCGCGCCGCGAGTGGGAAACCGGCGGGCAGCGGATCCAAATGAAAATCTCCAGCGTGGACATGCTGACTGTCAAAGACAGGGGTCGAGCTTGGTGCCCCGCGTCATTTCCTCAGAGGCGAGAGCCGGTTCACGACCACCGTGAGGGTCTCGCCATAGCCCGGCCAGGGCCCATGCCAGGAAGCGACCGTCTCGTTAGCGCTTCACGTCGAAGTAAATTCGCGTGGTCGCGAAATACTCGACGACCCTCTTTTCGTCCAGGCGCATTTCCAAGTCCGCAATGCGGGCCCACTTCAGGCCGCGAACGGTCTTTGCCGCTTCGCTCACAGCATTTTCAGCAGCCTTGGCAAAGCCCTCCTTCGACGACCCGACGATCTCGATCACTTTCTGTGGCATGAGTACCTCCTTGTATGCCTCCGCACTTGGCTAAAGAAACTGTGCTCATTTCCCTGTCGGCACGCGGCGGTTCAATTCTTCCGTCTAGTTCAGCAAGGTTTTGATCCGCACTCGCACCTCTTGTTGGTGCTCGACAGGCTTAAACCACTAGGAACTTCTGCCATCCCGGTAGACGCCAGGACGGATGGCATATACCTTTTCTGACAGAAGGTCTTGGGTGCCTGCCGAGAAGCTCGGCACGTTATATCGCGCATCATGCCGCGAGGATTCTACATCAGAAGGTTGGCTATAGATCGAACGGGACCCTAGTCGTTGGCGGCAGCACCGTTATCTCCCGCTTGCGTGGGGTCTACCGAGTTGCTGAGGGAACTACGGCTGACGTATCGTTCCCAGCGGGAGTCTCCCTATGAACGAAGATATTGCCTCAACATTGCGAACGCTCGATGAAGCACTGGCCCGCTATGTGCGCCCCGACACCTTTCCCTTGGCGATCCGTGTGCTCAAGCCGGGTGAAGCAATCCCCGAGGGCGTGAAAATTCCCAGCAAGACCATGGGCGAGCAATGGATCGTGTGCCAGTCGATCGGCGTCGCTCGGCGCTACGGATGGACCATAGCGGTGGGCAAAGACGACGTTATCTGCCCGCTGGCGGCCATCGCCTTCGGGTTTCGCAAACCCAACGACGAGTATCTGAGAGGATTTGTATCCGTGGGCATGTACTGCAAGGATGAGCAGGCAGCCGCCAACCTGGAAGCGAGCACCTGGAGATTCGAACCCGGCACGTACGACTACGTCTGTGTCGCACCGCTGAACCGAACCACCTTTGAACCGCAGGTCGTTGTCGTGTACGCCAACAGCGCGCAGGTGCTGCGACTGGTTCATGCATCCCTCTACGCGCGAGGTGGGCGCGTCGTCTCGACTAGCGGCGGCCGCCTGGATTGCGCCGAGATCGTCATCCAAACGATGACCACCAACGAGCCCAAGGTCATCCTGCCGTGCACTGGCGATCGCGTTTTCGGCATGGCCCAGGATAATGAAATGGCTTTCGCTTTCCCCTGGGGATATGCACACGAAATCATCGAAGGCTTAGAAGGCACTCACAAGGGCGGGACCCGCTATCCCATAACCGTCGCCATGCGCGATACGGTGACCATGCCCAGGTCCTATCGGGAGCTGATGAAGATGTTGGCGGATCGCGAGGCCTCCGACACAAGTAAATGAGTGAGAACGCAAGTGTGTGAGAGTGTGCTGGCCGACCCGCATCGGAGTGATTCTAGGCCGATGGCTTGTTGGTCGTGGCCAGTCATGCGTGCGCGCAACGTGTTGAAACCTCTAAGTCTTCATCGAATCACGCTGCGAGTTGCTGTGCACAGATGTGTTTCCGGACCAACGGTACGAAGATAGCGAATGATGTCGCCGATTTCTTGGTCGCTGAGGCTGTCCTCAAACGAAGGCATGATGTCGGACCGCGGCGCGAGCATCATGGAACGAACCGCAGAGTCGGTTGCAGGAACGCCGCTTGGGAGGTGTGGCTGGCGGAAAATTCCTGCCAGGTCAGGAGGCATTTTCGCAAGGTCCGTGCGTTTCCCGTTGTGGCAGCCGCAGCAATGCATTTCAAACAGGGCCTTTCCTCGTGCAATTGCCCGCTCTTTGCTTCGTTGCGTTTCATAGCAGCCCGTTGACCCCGTGAAGATGAGTCCAAGGAGCAATACGTAAGCAGTGAGCCTTGCCCGAAACGCTGAGACGATTTCATAGGGGCCCAAGTGGGTGCCGGACTGAATGGCCATAGGTCCCCGCAGCTAACTGGAATCCGCGTAGTATATCCGAGGTCTGCTGCGTGTAAGGGTGATTTATCCTGTGTGTGGAATGACCTCGCCCAGCAGCGTAAGACAACGCTATGAGGAGCGTGACTCAAACGGAGCGCAAGCGCATCGCTTATTCCATCGAACTGTTTTCGCCGGAGACCTACGAATACTCGATCTTCTCGTAACCTATCTGGATTTCGTCTTCGTCACAAGAATATAGCTGAAAGAATTAAGCCTGTGCGGTGTTTGTTTGCTTACTCGTCTCTCTCGTCGGTTCAGCTTGCTCGCAGTGATCGAGGGGCCGTTTATCGATGACAAGCCCATCTTCGTTGCGGAGAACGATCGCTTCGTTGTGCGATTCCGCGTTCGGTCTACCGTTGAGGCAAAGCGCGATAGGGTCTTCCAGGAAATCCGGCGACTCGTGTTCTCTCTTCTAGAAAGGGCCCTCTCGCAGATCGCTGTACCGACTTGTCCTACGATAGCCTTCGAGACTTGGGTGCACAGAAGCATCTGTCGCATCTGTCAGATCAGGTTCTCGGCGAATACGCGGAAGAAGCTGGATCATTTCACCAGATGCATAACGTCCTGCACATCTTGTGATGTCTCTCTAGACGTGGCTCGCCGACGGCCACGATAGTTGCTTTCCATTGAGCCCTTCGTTTGTCGCCTCAGACGCTCCGAAACAGCTCAGGCAGGCCCCTCTGCAGCCCTTTGGAGATCCTCTCGATATTCAGCAGCGACACTTCCTCGTGCCGCGTTCGACGCCGCTCTAGTACGTCGTTCTTGAGGCGGCTCCTTTCTTGGAGGATGGCGACACAAAGAGATCAGGGAACGCTTCCACGGGAAAGCATAGCAGGTTGACCTATACAGTCGGACCCACGCCCTTGCCAGACTGCGGCGCAGCAATTGAGGGAACTGCTTTGTCGAATCCAGCCACGCGAACAGGCGTAAGCAAGCTCACGACACCGGTTGCTCCAAAATTGAAACATAAGGCAATGAAGCCGGCGTTCAAGCCCCGGTAAGGATCCTGGCCGGTCAGCATCAGAAACATCGCAATGGAAAGGCCTGTGACTAGCCCCACGAATACACCCTCAGCGGTCACCCGTCGGGAGAACAGACCGAGAACAACTCCCGGAAAGAGCTGGGCAACACCAGCGTATCCCACCAGCAGAAGAGAAACCAAACTGATCGAGCTGTGAATCGCGAAGAACAGCGCCCCCGAGGTCAGGATTAGCACCATGATTTTGGCGAGCCTGGCCACCTGCTGGTCCGTCATGCCCGGCGCCACAATGGGCCGCCAAAGGTTCTTGGCATACAACGTGGCACCCGCAAGAAGTTGAATTGCCGCCGCCACCATTGCCGTAAGAGCACCCGCTCCGCCGACAAGGCCCAGAAACCAAGCTGGAAAGGATTTCCGCACGATGGTCAGCAACGAGAGATCGCCGTTGCCTAGGTCGGGCAAAACTAGAACCGCGCAAAGGCCCACAATAAACATCAGAGGCATCGTGATGCCGTAAAGCGGCATGATGACGGCGTTGCGCCGCAAAACCCTTCCACTTCGCGCCGTAAAGCTGGCGGCAAAAAACTGTGGCCACATGTAGCAACCGAAAGAAGTAAGCAACACACTCGTAATGTACCATCCGTGGCCCAGGTCCTTCGTCGCTCCCGGCATGACGAGGTGGGCAGGCTTCGCTCGCGCCAGGGCTGCGAACATCGGGCCGATCCCGCCGAAATAGACTCGCGGCACCGCAAATCCCACGAATACCGCAGCCAAAAGGAGCAAGAGATCCTTGACGATGCTGGCCCACGCCACGCCGCGAACACCGCTCACAAAGACGAACGCCCCCACCAGGGCAAAGGCGATGATCATGGCGGGCGTGCGATCGATCCCTCCAAAGCTCGCAACCTCTACGATGAGCCCCAAGCCCGTGATCTGCACCTGCAAATAGGGAATTAGACACACAACTCCCACTAAGGCGACGAACGCAGCCAGAAATGAACTGCGATATCGCACCTGGAAGAAATCGGCTTGCGTCTGGAGCCCGTGCATTCGGCCTACCTCCCAAATCGGCGGCAGGATGTAGAAGGAAACTACGTACATCAACGGCAAGTAGCCGAGAATGTACAAAACCGGGCCGCCCCGTGAGTACGCCCAGCCGCTGGCCCCTAGGAAAGTAAATGTAGTGTAGATCTCGCCAGCCATCAGCAGCCAAACCAGCACGAGGCCGAATCCCCTACCGCCAACGGTCCATTGTTCGAGATCCATCTTGTGGTGGAATCGCGCGACGAACCCCACCAGCGATCCTGCCGCCACGATAGCGGATATTAATGCGAGCGCGACGAGGCTAGGGCTCAACGTGCACCACTGCCGGCGCGATCATCGTCTGCACCGCGGGATACTTCCAAGCGGTACGCTCCCCACATGCACAAGGGAGTGAGCAGAAGCCATGCGATCAGCCAAAAGAAGTTGAACGGAAGGCCGAAAACCATGGGGTAGACCCGGTCCCACAGGCCAACAGAGAAGCAGGTAGCAGCAAAAGGAATCAGACCCAGGAGCACTGCACCGAGCGAAGGCCGTTTCAAGTGGAGCCTCCTTGAAAGAGATTTGCATGATCCTAGCAGCATTGCGACGCACGCGGAAATAATCAACTTGACCGGGCGTCTCGATCGAGGACATCGCTATCGCTCGGCCACCGTGCAAGAAGCGTCACAGGGCGGTACGCGCATCCCTCGATCGAGGGCCCCTGAGAGGACGTGGCACCCCGTCCTCTGATCGCGTAGGTTCCTATTCATCGCATCTCGCGACGTGTGAACTGCCCGTGACAGACTCCCGCCTAATATCACCCCTGTGGAGATCAACCAGAAAAAGAGATCATCGAGAGGATTGCTCGCTGCCGCGAGGCTTTCGCCCCTGCAAAACGGCTGTTGCTCGAATTACTTCTGCTGGATGGATTTGATGTAGGTTGTTAGATTGGTGATCCGTGTTTGCACCAAGTGTTTGTCTGGTGAGCTAAAGACTGGGCCCCAGATCGGCATGTCGCTTGTGCCATGTGCGTGGCCCGGGACTCCAAAGCGCAGGACATTCATGACATCATAAACCGGGAATTTTCCGTTGTTGTTCTTGGCGAGCCTCGTCAGAGCGGCCGGTGGCGTTTTCAATAGGTCGGCCGCAGGCCCGTCTCCTTTTCCGGTGGCACCATGGCAAACCGCGCAGTAGTCCTTGAACATCTGCTGGCCTGACGCAGGGTTGCTACGCGTAATCGGAACCATTACCAGAGTTTTTTGTGGTGCTTGGTTCGTGGCACCTGCTTGCTGTCCCCGCAGGGCGACCCCGCTGGCTGAAGCAAGACCACCGCGAAGACAAAGCGCAGATATTTATTGACATATGCCACCTCCAAACCGACCCCTAGCAAAGACCGGCAAACGCCCCGCTGTGACCGGCGTCACACCCACCTGCTGTCGATTTGGGGAGCCCGCTCAAATCACTCTGTGGAGTTGGCTCCAATCGCCGCGAGGGAAGGCACCGTAACCCAGTACCAAGAAGGTGCGGCGCACCAAGAAGAGCACGGGGTTCGTGCCTACGATCAACGTTCTTCGGGGGGGACGTAGCGGCGCGTCTGAACTCTGCCTTGATCGGGGTCGCGGGCCTCTTCCACGCCTCGGACAACCTCGGCCTCGTAATCTTGCCCTTCCTCCGCTAGCTCCGCGACGCTTTCCGAATCGACAGTCTCGGCGCGCGACAACCCCACGATATCCCCTGATTGGCCAGCGGACTCCGCGCCCAAGCCTTCCACCGTAGGAAGTAGGGGAGGCTTGACTGGTCCTGGCCCGCGCTGGCGGCGCTGGGCACGCTTCCTTTTTTGAGCTTTCAAAGCCTTGCCACGTACTGCGGATTTCCTCTTGCGAGGTTTTGTCGCTTTCTTGGCCTTCTTCGCCACGAGCTTCGCCTCCTGGTCCCAGCTGCGCCCCTTTCAGATCGAGGCTATCACGACGGCGCATGCAATGGCACGCAGCAGCGTCCCGGATCGTTTGGGGGCTTTAGCTGAATACTGGCTAAGAAGTAGATAGTGCCGGAGGAATCTCCAAAATGCCAGAGTCCACTGACCAGGTTGTCCAGCACGCGCGGGAGCGGATGCGGAAACAAATCGCGAAGTGCTCGCAGCGTGCCGCTCAGAAGCTGTCCCAGAAGATCAAGTCCGGCTTGAAGCCGTCGTAGGCGTCCGTCGCGGACCTGACCGCTAGTCTACTGATCTCCGGCACCATGCGATCACGCGGCTCTGCAAGTCCCAAGCCTCGGACGCTACGATTATGGCAATTGCTGGACACGTCTTGGAAGCCATGCTGCGGCACGATTCGCACGTCAGGCAACAGGCCATGCGCCGGGCTTTGGATGCCCTGGCAGGGGGACGCTCTGAGGGGGGTTATGTCACAAACAACGTCACAAAATCGGCCAATGTAAGGATCCGAATCAATACAACCCCTTGAGAATCATGGTGGACCCGAACGCAAAGAATTCGAACTGAAGCCGAACTTCCCTTTGCGGTCATTCTTGCGGACCCTACCGCCGCTCCGCTCTATCAGCGCATCGCCGCGAAAGCACGTCATCTCCGTCAGCTGGGGCTCGGCTCGACAACCATTGCACGAAGGCTCAGCACAACCCGCAAGACGGTGGTCAAGGCGCTGGCCTGGCTAGCGAGGCCAAGGCATGAGTAAATAGTTCCCACATGGCCGTTGACAACCGCATGGGAGTTCTTTATGATAGACACTGTCTATTATGAATTCCTGTGCCTCTCGCGAGTGGACGCTCACCGAGGCGGCGCGGTTGTTGGGAGAACCTCAGCACCGGCTGATCTACCTGTGCGAAAAAGGGGTGGTGCAGCCCGACCTCGAGGACGCCAAAGGCCGCGGAAGTAGCCGTCGCTTTTCTGCGCACAACTTACTGGAATTCGCCATCGCCCTCCGCCTGCGGGTGCTGGAGATCCCGACCCCTTCCATTGGCGCGATCACCTACACTCTCCGCGCCTTCGCACACAAAGTTCAGCAGCGAATCCCCGACTTTTGCCTGCCCTATAGTCTTCGTGGGGCCGGAGCTCCGGATTTGCGCGTCATCATCAAAGATGGACGTCTCTACATGACGCTAGGGACGGGCGCGAAAACAGCCAAAGTGTATGGAGGAATCGACCTCCGGAGACTGGGTCGGAAGAAGAAGTCGGCCAGGAACCTACAACGGGCACTGGTTCTTCGTACGTCTGGACCGGGAACGAACGGTGACCTCGGGGAGAATCCTGGAGCGCGTGTGGAGCTCAGTGTTACGAGGATCGCTCAGGAGTTACGGCTGGAGATCTGATTTTTTTTATGCGTTTGATGATAGACAGTGACTATCATCGGAGGGCTAGCTGCATGGCCGTCGCAAAAGCCCGCGTGGCATCGGAGCGGTGGGAGCCCCAGCCACCCTCTGCTAGAGACCCTGCCGCCGATGCGGCCTGGACGGCCCTTCTCGACCATTTGGCTGAGGAACTGGCGCGCGAATATGTGTGCCTGATGGAGAAGGCGGCCCGCGAGGAATCCATCGATGGGGATGCTTCTCGATAGGAGGTAGGCATGCTTGCGGCGATTTATGCACGCTACAGTTCGGAGAACCAGCGCCCGGAAAGCATCGAAGACCAGGTGGCGGCGTGTCGTCGCCTCGCTGGCCAGCGTGGATTCACAGTTGTTGAGGATCACGTCTACTCCGACCAAGCTCAATCAGGAGCTCGCAAGGATCGTCAGGGATTGGCTGCGCTGCTCAGTTCGGCGCAAGGCGGGCAGTTCCAGGTGGTTCTCGTCGACGATCTGTCCCGTCTGGCTCGAGACAACTATCTCATGCTTTCAGTTTTGGCTGAGCTGCACTTTGCTGGTGTGCGTGTGGTATCGGTCGCCGATGGACTTGATAGCCATGACGAGGAAGCGACGCTGGGGATCCAGATCCGTGGCATCTTCAACGAGCTGCAACTCCGGGATCTCAGGAACAAGACGTTGCGAGGGCAAATCGGCCAGAAGCAGCGCGGCTTCTCGGTCGGCGAGCATACCTACGGCTATCGATCCGCCGCTGTGGGTGCCACGCGCTTGGACAAAAAGGGCCGGCCGCGGCCGGAAGGCTACAAAATGGAAATTGATCCTCGAGAAGCAGCCATCGTGCTACGCATCTTTCGTGCCTATACAGATGGGCTATCCGTTCTCCGAATCGTTCGATTCCTGAACGCAGAAAGCGTGCCCGGGAGGTTCCGGTCGCGCAAGGGTTGGTCACCAGCCACCGTGGGCCGCGTGCTCGACAACGAGAAATACATCGGCCGCTGGGTATGGAACAAGACGGAGAGGCGCCGTGATCCGCGGACCGGTCAACGGAGATGCTTTCCTAAGCCTGCATCCGAGTGGGTCATGCAGGAGGATGAGTCGCTGCGCATCGTGCCACAGGAGTTGTGGGAGCAAGTCCGCACTCGCCGCAAAGAAGTGCGCCGGAGCTGGCCTGGCGGAAGCGGACAACGCGGATTCTCCGCTCAGCAAGGAGGTCGCGAGAAATACTTCCCCACGCACTTGCTCTCCGGAGCGATGGTCTGCGGCCAGTGCGGTGCCACGATCGCGCAGGTGAGCGGTAAAGGCGGGGGTTACTATGGATGCCTGGGCGCCGTCAAGGGAGCGTGCGATAACAAGTTGCTCGTTCGACGCCGCCTGGTTGAGGAGATCATTCTCGATGCGGTCCGGGAGCGGCTCTCTGATCCTCGGCACATCGAGTACGTCCTCAAGCGCGTCGAGACGGAGGTCGGAAGGCTCTACACACACGTCCCGGAATCGATCCGCCTCAAGGAGACCGAACTCACAGCAGAGGAACGACGGCTTGCAAACTTCGTCGATTTCATCGGCGAGGGTCGCGGCAGCCGCACGCTTGCCCAGGCGCTCTTAGAATCAGAGCGGAAGGTGGAGGCGCTAAAGGAAGAACTGGAAAGCCTGCGCCGTTGCCGCGGCAAAGTGTTTCAGGTTCCACCCATCGAGTGGATCCAGGAACGGTTAAGCAAGCTGAAGGAGATCCTGGAGCGCAACTCAAACCGTTCCGGGCTGCTCCTTCGGAAACTCCTCGGTCCGCTCCGTCTTGAGCCCACGCGCCCTGGTGACAATGATCGACCCTTTTACAGAGCCACGACTTCGCTCAACACCTTGGCGGTGGTGGATCCCCTGATTGAAGGCGAGGGAGGGAAAAGTGGTTCGAATTCTTTGCAATGGTGGACGTGAGGGGGCTCGAACCCCTGACCTCCTCGTTGCGAACGAGGCGCTCTCCCAGCTGAGCTACACGCCCACAGTGCGGTAAGTTACGACCAACGAGGCGCTTTCATTATCTCCCGACTCCCGGCCGAAACTCAACAACGGCCGCTCCGTCAGTTTTTGTGGTCAGTTCGGGACCCGGGTTTGCGGTCGAGTTTTGCGACTACGGTGTAAAGCAAGTCCATAGGCGAATGGGCATCGCGATCGTTGATTGACTTTGTGCCATGGCCGAGCAGATGTTCGCCTTGTTCTCGCGATATGGCCTGCCCACAGCAAACTTCAACCAGTTCGGGGTAAGGGCATGAAGTGTATTCAGGTAAAACGGCTGCCCGGCTGCACTCCCGTGAGAAGGACATGAGGCAAATCGAGCCAGCGGTGGGCGGCCGATGCAGCGACCATCGTTGAGAGAGAGTTGGCTTGCGTGACGATTTAGCCGCCGGAGCAAGGTTGTACCAACCTGGGATGAGCGCGAACGTGTGATGGCAGCCGTCAAAACTTCCAGTGACAATAATCACTGACGGAGTGACTCGAAGGTTGATTTCATCTCGACGAAAAAGAGGATTCTGTCCGGTGACAATACCTCGAAAAACAGATCGAACGGGGAAAACACGATGAAAACGGCGAAGCTCCTGGTAGTGGCTTTCATTTCGTGTAGCGCTGCACTGCCGGCATTTGGCATGACATACAAGGATACTTATCCCATCCCTTGCAGCGATGTCTGGAGCGCAGTCAAAGACACCCTCTCCAATCAGGACAATTACGAGGTTCGGCAGAGCGACGACGCGAAAATGCATGCTGAGTACAAAGTCAAGCATGCGGTTCATGTCAACATCAGCGGAGCGATTCTTCAGAGGACAAACAAGGTCACTCTGGTACCGAAGGGGACGGGCTGCGAGATGCAGGTCGTTTCGAACTATAGCGGGTGGGAGCACAACGACCAAGACGATTTCAAGAAGCGCGTGGATGACTCTCTAGTGAAACTGAAGGCCGCAAGACCTTCCGAGCCGGAGCAGCCGGGGCCTCCACAGAAGTGAGCTCATCGTGGGTGAGGGCAGGTAACGCTATCTACATTCACACGAATATTCTTCCCCAAAACCAAACGCGAAGGAGAGCTCCAGGCGACGTTCGTGAAGATGATCGCCGCAGGAGCGATGTGGGAATCTCGGAAGAGCACTCTAAATACTCCTGCTGCTTCGCTGGGTCAACTAGGATACACAGAGTCATTTCAACTTCCCTCGCTTTGATTTCGGCGTAACCAAGCCTGCTGAGGTATGATCGGTTAGCTGCCCCCTCCACGTGGAACGATGCTTGGTATTTCGCATACTCCTTGCCGTCTGGCCTGTCCAAACTGGCAGCGAGTGCCGTCCATGATGTGTTCTTCCCCAGGGCACCGCTTGCCCCGCAGCCGGCCCTAGGCGGTGCCAAGTAAGACCGTCGGGTGGGAAATCTCTCCCCAACCAGAGAGAAACTCCGTCGGCGCGGTAGAATGGAGCGATGCCTATCCAACTCATTGCCATCGATATCGACGGAACGCTGCTCGATAGCCGCTCACAATTGCCTCCGCAAAACGCTCAAGCGATTTCCGATGCCGCGTCGCGCGGCATTGAAATGGTCATCATCACCGGACGCCGTTTTCATTCGGCAAGGCTGATCGCGGAACAGCTTCCCTGCGAGATGAAGTTGATCGTAAGCAATGGGGCGCTCGTGAAATCGCTAGACGGCGAGACCCATTTGCGAACCCTCCTTCCGGCGGAGACTGCGCGCCGTGTGCTGGATGCCACCCAAAAGTTTCGGCCAATGTCGGCCGTCATCTTCGACCGTTCTGCGAAAGGCCAAATCGTTTTAGAGCGCATCGATTGGGATGAACCGGTCCTTGGGTCCTATCTGAACCGCCATCGCCATCAGGTGGCGGAGGTCGCCCCTCTGCCGAGCTGCCTTGATGGAGAGGACCCGGTCGAAGTGATGTTCATCGGCAAGTGCGAGGAGATTCGTACTGCGATGAATGAGCTCGAAAACCTCGAATTTCGCACCGACTACGCCTTCGCGTTGACCGAGTATGCCAAAAGCGGGTTTTCCATGCTGGACGTGCTTGCGCCAGGCGTGACGAAAGGCTCGACCTTGGCCGCCTGGGCCGCTCGGCAAGGGATACCGCGGGAGAACGTCATGGCCATCGGCGACAATTGGAACGACCGCGAAATGCTAGAATATGCGGGCTTGCCGGTGGTGATGGGTAATGGTGTTCGGGAACTAAAGTCGCTCGGCTGGGCAACCACGCTCTCCAACGACGAATGCGGAGTCGCCGAAGCCATCCGCCGGCATGTGCTCGGTAATGACTAGCCGGGCAGGTGTGCGACGCAAGAGTTCCCTGGAGGGGAGTTATGAAAATTCTTGCAGGGTTAGGAACGGCTCTGTTTGCCTGCTGTCTGGCCGCAACCGCCGTTGGAGCGCAGCAAGGCCCTCCGCAAGGTGGCCGACCCATGAGTGGCCCGCCCATGGTTTCTCAGGGGCCGCCAAGCATCACGTCGACTTTGGATTTCCAACTTTCGATTGAGGAGCGTGAAGTCGTTGGCTTAGCCGACGCCATGCCTGAGGACAAGTACTCCTTTGCGCCCACGAATGGGGAATTTAAGGGTGTGCGCACCTTCGCACAGCAGGCCAAGCACATCGCCACGGTCAATAACCGGTTCTTTGGAGCCATCTTGGGACAGCCGGTGGCGGCGCCGGCCTCCGAGTTCGAAGCGGAGAACGGCCCCGATTCGATTCAAACAAAAGCGCAAGTCCTCCAGTATCTCCGAGACTCTTTCGCGCTCGGGCACAAGGCCATCGCGACAATCAATGCGGATAACGCTTTCACTCCCATGAAGGATCCGGCAGCGCCGTTTCTGCGGACTCCGGCGGCAACGGTGATCTTCGATTGCGCACACACGATGGATCACTACGGCCAGATGGTCGAGTATCTGAGAGACAATGGAATCGTGCCACCCGCAAGCCGCCAGCGCCGGCCTGCGAATCCGCCAACGGAGTCGATGAAATAATCGCTGCCGGCTAGCCCGAACCGAGAATGAAGCCCCGGTCCAGTCTCGCCTTCGCACTGCTCGTGGTCCCAGCGCTTCTATGGGTTGCCCCTTCGGCGCACGCAGATTATGCGGTGCTGCGCTCAGGGGCACGCCTTCACGTTACTGGGTATGAAGTAAAGGGTGATCGCGTGCTGCTTCGCGTTCGGGGCGGCTCGGTCGAAATCCCGGCCACCGAACTGATCGATGTCGAGCCTGAGGACACCTTCCCTCTCCCTCCGCCGCCCAATGTTGATTTTGGAGCCCGCTACGCAACTCTCATTCATGCTGCCGCGCTGAAGCATGGCGTTGACGAAAAACTCATCGCCGGCGTAATCGCCGCGGAATCGAATTTCGATCCGCAGGCCGTCTCGCCCAAGCGCGCGCTCGGGCTGATGCAGCTATTGCCTACCACCGCCGCCCGTTACTCAGTGGGGAACGTATTTGATCCCGCGCAAAACATCGACGGAGGAACCCACTACCTCAAGGACCTTCTCATCAAATATCGCGGCAACGTCGTGTTGGCGCTCGCCGCATACAATGCCGGCCCGGACGTAGTTGACCGCTACGGAGGTGTACCGCCCTTGGCCGAAACAGAGAGCTACGTCCACCGGATCACCTCCAAACTAGCAAGCGACGCAAGCCACTGACCAAACGAACGTTCAGGTTCCCACCGGTGAAGCCGATTTCTCCGGTCCGTGGATCGGCGGGAACACATTCCCGACAGACCCCATCGGACTTCCGGCTTCAAAACGGACCAGGGCATTTCGTCGATCAGCTGATCCTCGAGACGCGTCTTTGGGCTTAGGTTCTTCCAAACCGCATCGGTAGCGCGTGGCGCTGCTGGGTGCAGGATCAACGTGATGATGGCAAGCGCCTGACACGCATCGTGAATCAACGGCGGGAATCGGCCTTTCTTGTCGAGTGCGCGCGGCGTGCGAGTCGGATCACCATCGGCCAGAGCACGCGCCACCAGCGCGATCAAACGCTGGATGATCTTCAGACCTTCGCAGAAATCATTGTGATCGAACCGCTCGACTTCCTGCCTGCGAGCACCGGGTTGCAGCAGCTGCGGACGATACCTATAGAGCGCCTGAAGCCTTCCCTGGAATGCGGAAAGCCAGAAGAAATAGCGTTCCTCGGAGAGGAGCTGCCGGCGCGCCCGCAAACTTGGCAATCGGCTGCCTTTGACCCTTCGCTGATGTCGACCTGGTCGGCCGCACAGTAGCGGCCTTCATACTTAGACTTGTAAATCGCCGACCAGGAATGCCGCAGGATGCCACGCAGGATCCTCTCGACCGCGCGGAGCGGCCCACTTGAGCGCAAGCCGCCCCAGTGCGTGGGATGAAGATCGGCCAACCGAGCAAGTCTTTGCGACATGCTCTCATCTTCTGGCCCACCGCCTCTCGCTTCGCAAGCGATAAAAATGCGCGACGTCGGAGCCGGTCATGCGCCGGTGCCGCGCCATCGCATCGGAAAAAAACTGCCGCGTAGAAAGAGCCGGCAGCCGAGCTCGAAGATGAGGTTATGTAGTATTTGCGCTTCCCCATTTTTCTAGTTCTAGCGACATCGATTGCGTCTGGATCGGTGATCCGCATCACGGGATCCCTTGGGCTAGGCGGGAAGAATGTAAAAAGGTTTCGAAGAAGTGTAGGTCGTCGGTGCCCTAAGCGGCTGGGGTGATTCTGCCCTGGGCACAACGGCCAGCCAAGGGCTCCTTGCGCCCCCTGGCCGACTCGGCGGAAAGTTCTGGTCTCGCGTAGGCCCTAGCAATCGACAACAGGGCCGCAAACGTGCCCACGACCAACGCGGCTTGCTTCCAGCCGAAAATCCGGTCGGCGCCGCCCATCATGCCGATCCCGAGGAAACAGAAAAAGAAATGCATGCTGAAGACTTGCAGCGAAGCTTGGCCCATCAGCACCAGCGGGCGAATCGCCAGCGACTTCAAGGCCTCGCGAAAACGGATCAGCAGCATGGCCGCGGCAGAACAGTTGATCAGCCGCACCGCTCCAACATGCCACTTATCAAACAATGGAGCGTAGCCGCCGAGGTCCAGGCCCGCTAACTGTAGGTAACGCAAAACCAGAAGAGCCACGACGAGAACCGCCGCCGGTATCCACATCCGATTGGCCCATTTCTCCGCCGGCAAATCATCTTTCGCCCAGCGCACACCGCACCAAATCCCGATCACCCACACGAGCTGCCATCCCCAGAGGTCGAACGCGCCCATTTCGTTCAGCGGAATCCGCAAAAAGAGGTGATGCAAGACGGTGTAGGAAACCTGTCGCAGACCGAACTGCGCGCCGAGCCATATGGCAAAACTCCCGCTGAGGATCCATTTCCAGTTGATCCGCGTGGAGGCGAAGATTACCAGCGGCGACAGCAGAAGGAAAATGATGTAGAGCGGAATGATATCCAGAAGGGGCGGCCGGTAAACCAGCAGAAGCGCGTCGCGAATCGCTCGCGCTGGTCCGGCCGCGAAGTAAAAGTCCAGCAGGTTATAAAGCGCCTGTCTCTGTGCACCAATGGCATAATGCGCCGCAACCACGAAGGTGAAAAACAGCAGCACCACGTGGTAGCCGTACAGCCGCAGCGTGCGCATCAACAACCTCAAGTTCATCTTGCCGAGACCTTCGCGTGCGAGCAGGCGGTAGTAGATACGCCCGGTGAACAGAGCCGAAAGGAAAATGAATCCCTCGGACGCCGAAACGTAGCCGAAGGGCTGATTCAGCCAGGGCGTAAGCGCCGTGGGCAGATGCACCAGCGTCATCCAGGCAAGCATCAGCCCGCGTGCGGCGTCAATCTCGATTTCTCGTCGCAGCCTGCTCACGCTCCTTCGATGCTAAGGCCTTGGCAAGAGTTTCCAAATACCGTGAACTGGGCATCCCGCCTCATTTCAAAACGAGATGTAAGGTATTTGCCTTACTCCGCCTCGAGAAAAGTCATGACGCGGTATAGGAGAAATCGCCATGCCGGCCAAAGCCAGCCACAGGCTCCCGGGCCAATACCCAGAGGGACATGGCCGATGCGAAAGACGTTTGATACTGAGTCTAGAAAAGGGCAAGATCGAGGGCACTCGCGGAAACCGGAAGCGAAGAAAAAATCTGGCCTCGGCGCGGGGAGCCATGGGCAATCACTGGATCCAATTCATTCCCAAAGAAGGCGCCCAGATCGTGCTGGTGCTTTTCCTGTCATTTCTGATCGGCCTCGAACGCGAAGAACAAAAGGTCATCTCCGAACAGTATCGATTTGGCGGCGTTCGCACATTTCCGCTGCTAGGCCTGTTGGGCTATGCTCTGTACTTTCTCTCCGGCGGGAATCTCGTTCTGCCTTCGGTTGGCTTCGCGGTGGTCGGCGGGTTTCTCTGGCAGTCTTACCGGCACAAACTAGAGGGCGTTGCACTCGCCGGGATGACCACGGAGCTCTCCGGCCTGGGCACCTACGTTGTCGGGGGACTGGTATCGGCCGAGAAATATTGGGTCGCGGTCACCCTGACTGTTATCAGCGTCGCATTGCTCGAGCTGAAGACCGCCCTCGAGAGCCTTGCCAAGCGACTGCCCGGCGAAGAAATCCTGACTTTCGCCAAGTTCCTGCTGCTGACGGCCGTGATCCTTCCCGTCGTGCCGAACCAAACATTCGGCACATTCGGCTTCAACCCATTTAAGACTTGGCTGGTCGTGGTCGCCGTCAGCGCCATTTCTTACGGCAGCTACCTTTTGCAGGTGTGGACGGGAGGGCGCGGCGGCGTTCCGCTTTCGGCCTTGCTTGGCGGCGGCTACTCGTCAACCCTCACCACCGTGGTCCTGGCAAAACGAGCGCGCGAGGAGGCCCGCCCACATCTCTACTCGGGCTCGATTCTCGCTGCTTCTGGCGTGATGTACTTGCGGCTCCTTGTACTTCTCGTGATTTTCAGTCGTCGACTGTTCGACCGGCTTTGGTTGCCGTTCCTGCTGCTGGCCGCCACCGCTCTGGTCGGCGCGTTCCTCTGGATGCGCCTGCTCGGCCAAGGCGCGAAACCGCACGAACCATTCCACCCGAAAAACCCCCTCGAAGTGGGTGCGGCCTTTTTGTTTGCGGCACTGTTCGTGGCCATGCTGTTCGCCACCCATCTGGCCCTGCTCTACCTCGGCCGCGCAGGACTGTTCACTCTAGCCGGAATTATGGGCGTGACCGACGTTGACCCGTTTATCTTGAGCCTGGCGAATTCGGCTGGCTCTCTCACACCCGTTGTGCTTGCGGGCGATGCCATCATCATCGCCGCCGCCAGCAACAACCTGATCAAAGGAATCTACGCTTACGCCTTCGCCGACCGCACGACGGGATTCGAGAGCCTGGGCCTGCTCACAGCGCTGGCGCTGGTTGGCCTGCTGCCTCTATTTCTCTGAGGACACACGGACGCCTTGTTTTGCCCCTCTCGACCGTTGCGGGTGCTTACTGCTCTGAGCGGTCCTTGCTCGCCAGGGTCGAGTGGGGCCCCTTCGCTGTGGTGTCCGCTTGGCGATAGCGCGTCAAGAACGGCATGAACGGAGTCACTTCGAAAGGCATCTTTTCGCGCGCCGAATAGAGCGCGACAGGCTTGGACTTGAGCAGCTCCACACGATCGCTCCAGGGATCCAGCTTCACCCGACCACCGAGCGGCAGCGCCGCAATCTGGTCAAGCTTATTCACCTGGAGCGGAGGGCTCAGGGCCAACAGCGCCGAGCTCAAACCCACCTGGTTCCCCAGCCGCGGGCTGATCAGAGACGGAAGGGCACCTGAATCGAGCGAAAGCTGCTTGAGAAACAGCGCGGCGCTTCCGAGCTTGTCTTGATACGGGGAATGCTTGAGCAGTTCCAGTGCTTTTTTGTCGGCCATATCCACCTCGGCCGGCGTTGCTTTGAATGAAAACCGCGAGAGCGCCTCGCCGGCAGTGACGTTTGTGGCGTCGTTGAAGCCCCACTTATCGGTCGACGGCTTGGTGACGATGATCTGGGCCAGTTCCTGAGCCAGCATCGTGGCCAAGCTAGCTTCGTCGGGGAGGACGTCGATCAGGCCACGGCTCAAAACGATGGTATGCCCGATCGAAAATGATTCCAGCGTTCCGGTCAGCATGACGCGGCAACGAATTTCGGGCTGAATATCGAGACTGTTCGTCACCTCCAGGTTGTTGACAACGGTTTCCAGGACCTTGTCCACTTCTCCGGGAGGTGCGAGCAAGCCGATGCGTTCGAGCCGGCCAATCACGTTTACTTCCGCCTGCTGCTGCCACTCGCGTTCAACCTCGATGGGCGATTGATCCGCGACCTTGTCACCTCCTTCTGCCGCCGGCGAATCGAGCGAGCGCTGCTCGTCCTCGGCGACGCGGCCTGGCAAGGCAAGCGCGTATCCCCACAGGCGCGTTTGCGCCTTGAAACGCACCCCATTGCCAGAATCCTTCAGCTCGGAGTCCTGACTGAACACCAACGCCGGCAGCCACAGATCCGGCTGGAGGTTCAATCGCCAGCTATCGAAGTGGACGCTGTATCCATTCGCTTCCGCCCCGAACTCGAACATGCCGTTGAATCGGACCACGGTGAACCCCTGATCCTCCGCCCAGATCCTCCCGATGAAACGCCCTTTTCCGGTTTTGGGCAGCGGCCTCACGTCGAAGACCACGCAGCGCACTTCACCCAAAAACTCCCGCCCCACGTAGTCGAACTCGTAGTGCTGGCGATCAAAACCATTCGGATCGATGTAAATCATCTCCAGAAAACCGCGAGGGGCGTACGCCGGCCCTGACGATCCGGCCAGGTGCGCGAAGGGATTGTGCGAGTGTTCCTCTCCCTTGCCCTTCCTGCTGCTGTCCAGCATGGAGTCGTCCACGACGCCGCTCGAAAGACTCGCCTGGCCGAGGTAGTAGTGATCGTGAAAGGGCACGACGCCCATGTCGGGATCCGCTTTCACGTCCTGGACGTATGTCTCGACAATCGGGCTGTAGCGCCTGATCAGCATGTCTTCGTCATGCTCGCGCGCAATAATGCGGTCGATGGCTTGCGCCACGGTAGTCACCGGAGCTCCGCTCGCGCTGGCCTGTGGCTGCGTTTGTGCCGCGGCGACGGCAATGAAACTGCCCACCAAGAGGATTGCCAGAGAATAGCGATTCCACGTGCGCATGGATACTTTGCCTCCAGACTGCCTGTGATTTTGCTTGGGTCCGGCCTATTTCCTGCACCTGCTAAAAGAGTAGCAGGAGGCCGCACAACAGTGCGAGCCCTGTGTTCAATGAATCAGTGAAGCGGTTCAAATCATGGCCCGGGCACCTAACTGGGCCGTATCTGGTTCAAATCGGTGCGGGCAGCACGGGCGAAATCAATCGAGCCCGCGTCAGCTCGCTTCGGGACCTCGCCCCAGAGATCCTTCTCGAATTCTCCTTCTGGCGATGGCAACCGCCTTCGGCGCTTGGTGCAGGGAAGTGCAGGTCATTTCGAACCAATCGCACAGCTGGGGTTAGGCCCATTCTACTTCAGACACTTCACCTCGTATACAGCCTTGCGCATCCGTGGCCCTCAGCGGAGGCAATCGCACTCTGACAAGGCAGACGCTGACCATGTGATCGACCGATGTTTGCGGCACAAGCGGCCACAAAGAAACACAGAAACGATAGCGGACACTCCAGGTCGACCCTACTGCCACACCATGTGGGGCGGCACAAAAAAAAGAGAAGGGGTGATTGCTCACCCCTTCTCTATCTCGCAAGGCGACGGCTGCCCAACCTTTTCCCGTTTTACCGGGACAAGCTGACCACGACCAGTCTGACTCGGCCGGTCCGCGAATTGCTCCGCGCCCTCGATAGCGCGCCAGGTTTTCACTTGCCGTGCTGTCCAAGACTCAGATGATTGGAACGCTCTGGCACACTCCTTGTAACTCTGCTGTCGAAATCGGTCCATCGCACCGAAGCAGATATTGATTGTGGAAATCGCGAAAATGTGGAAATCGTCTTCCAAAAAAAGAGAACAACGCGCCGCGCATCAGCGCTCGCCTTAAGTCGGGCGGCGCAGCATTGCTCCGCCACAGATGCTGCCAACACCAGGTCAGCCTCCTGGCGCAAGCATGGCTCCCAGGCGACCAGAGCCGGCACGGACACAAACTCCTGTCGAGACCTCCCTACTGCGTGGCAGTTTTTTCGCCCAGGCGGCGCATGCGCTCTTGCAGCTTCTTGCGCAACGGAGCAGGAGCGTTGGGGTTGAAGGCCACCAGATACCAGAGCGGCTGGCTGCGATCGCGGCTCAGGCGAGTCAGCGTAGCCGCGTCACTATTGGGATGGCGCGCAATGTTTTCCCGAATGGCCGAATAAGGATGGTGCGAGAGGCGCCCCAAAGTCTTCGCGGTCACTTTCGGGTGCTCGCTGATCAAGCGCAGTAGATAATAATCCTCCTTGGGGGCCTGACGCGAAAGATGGTCGAGCGCGTCCGGCTTCACCTCCGCACTCAAAACCGTGCCCACTTTTTCATCCCATCCCGGATTGATGCGGTTGAGTTCCTGCGTGCGTTCGTGAATCAACTGCTCGATCACACGGCGCTCCTGTTCCATCCGTGCTGCGGGCAAAGCGCTGCGCTCGACCGAATCCAGCACGCGCAGAAGATGCTGCCGTTCGCCAAAAACAATTTGAGATGTACGCAAAGCTTTCCCCTTGCCAGAATGTCGTACCAAGTCGGAACGTCTCATGGCTCACCCCATCGGTTCCACGAGCGAAAAACCATCGCGCTGGTCGGTCCCGGACAAGCTAGACACGCAGCCCATCGGAAGTCGAACCTCGCGCCTGCTGAGTAAGCTCGCACCGTAAACACCATGGACGACCGCGGTGATTATCATCTGGCGAGGTGAACGAGTCAAAGCTTGCGCACCGGAACTGTTCCGTAGCTCGCAATAGTTGGTCCTAGAACTAGGCTGCGGCGCCTAGCGCAGGAACGGGTTATGCTCCCGTTCGTCGCCGATGGTGGTGAACTCGCCATGGCCCGGAATCACGACAAGATCATCCGGGAGCGTGAGCAGCTTATCGCGAATCGATCGGATAATTTGGGGATAGGAGCCGCCGGGCAGGTCGGTGCGACCGATACTGCCCTGAAAGAGCGTATCGCCGGCAATCAACAGCCGATCTTGGTTCCGGCCGCCGTCGCCAGCCTCGACCACCAGGCTGATGCTGCCCTGCGTATGCCCAGGCGTGTGCAAAACGCGCGCCCGAAAACTGCCCCAGCGCAGCGCGTCGCCTTCTTTCAGGAAGTCGCGGATTGGGACGGTCTCCGGAACGGGAATCCCGAGCCACTGCGCCTGCACGTCCAGGCTGCGATAGAGCCCGAGATCGGCGTCGTGAATCAACACGGGCGCTCCGGTCGCTCGGCCGAGCGCGGCCAACCCTCCGACGTGGTCGATGTGGGTATGCGTGCTCACGATCGCTCGGACCTTCAGTTTGTGCCGCGCGATGATTTCCAGGATCCGCTCAACTTCGTCGCCCGGGTCAATGACGATCGCGTCGCCGGTCGCCGGATCGCCCAGAATCGAGCAATTGCACTCGAGCAGTCCAACCGGAATCACTTCGTGAATCAGCTTTGCAGTCATACCACAGGAGTATAGCAGCGCGGCGGCACTTCGGTTCTCCCTCGGCACCCTGGGAGGCCCCAAAAGAGCCCCGCGGAGTGAAGATACACACCGCGCTCGTTCACGGTTGCTGGTCGGCCGGCAAGCCCGAAGCCACCAGCCGTTCGACTCGCGCGATCATCTCCGGCCGCTGTTCCATCCTGTAGGAAGCACCGTCCACGGCGGCACCGAACCTGACGGTCACTTCGCCCGGCCGCACAATGCTCTTCCCTTTCGGGAGGGTGTGCTGCGTTCCTGCGATCGACACGGGCACAACCGGAACGCCCGCTTCTATCGCCATGGTGAAGCCACCACGCTTGAACGGCCGCATGCGCCCATCGGGACTGCGTGTTCCCTCGGCAAAAATCACATAGGAGAAGCCCTTTTTGAGATTTTCAACGGCAGTCGCGATGGCCGAAGTGGTCGATTCCTTCTCGCCGCGATCGACCGGGATGAATTGGGCCAGGCGCATCGCCGTCGAGAAGATGGGGATGCGAAAAAGCTCCTGCTTCACGAGGATTCCCACGCGGCGCGGAATCTCGGGGATCATCACCATGGGGTCGATGTTCGAAGCGTGGTTTGCCACAAACACGCAGGCAGCCGGCGGGATATTCCCGATCCCTTCGACCCTCAGCCGAATTCCCAGCAAACGCGTTTCAAAGCGGATGATCCTCATCGCCAGGCTGTACATCGTGTCAGGCTTGCCGCTGATAACGCTCCACAGCACCAGCCAGGGAAGCAGGAGAATGACGGCCAGCGCGAGGGAGGTGGCGACCAGAAAGGTGCGAATCATAAGCTGCGGAGTTCGAGCAGCATAGCATATCAGTCGGTCGAGCCGCGGAGCACGCCATCGAGGATGCGGTGCTGGCGATCGGTGGGGCTCGCCATTTCATCGACGACCACGCGGCCGCCAACAACTTTGACCTCGAGTCCCGCGACGGCCAGGAAACGGTTGTAGGGGATCTCCTCGGTGCCCGAAACGTAGCGGCTGAAGAAATCGGCGAAGCTCTGGCCGGAGACCTCTTCAATCACCGCACGGACGCCGGCGCTGTCGTCATAAAACCTTCGGTTCAGCCCATACTCCTGGTTCATCTGGCGCAGCACGTCGTCGAGAGACTTGCGGTTGTCGGTCCCATCGCGGATTGCCAGATCGAGCAGAACACCCACAATCTGGCCCTTGTTGTAGTAGGAGATGCTGTGGTCGGGCAGGTTGTAGATGTCGTATTTTTCAAGCCAGGCGTCCAGGCTCGATTCTTCGACGCTTTGCCAGGCGCGAGCGGGCCGCGACTCGAGATCGCCGATTTGCCGGGCGACATCGTCATAGAAGCGCAGCTTGGACCAAAGCCCGGTCCGCTCGAGCGTAAGGGACGCGTAGAGGCTGGTGACGCCTTCGGCAAACCACAGCGCGCGCGTGTACTGCTCCTTTGAGTAATCGACCGGCTCGAGCGACTGCGGCCGAATGCGTTTCACATTCCAGACGTGAAAGAACTCATGCGCTGCGATCGGAATCGCGGCCTCGGTGGATACGGCCGAAATCGCGGCCGAGTTGCGATGCTCCATGCCTCCTCCCTCCACCTCACCCTCCGGCCCGATGTGGAAAAAGAAGGTGTATTCCTTGCCCGGCGAATCAAACGGCGGGCCGCCCATCAGTTCGAGTTGGTATTGCGTAATGCGACCGAGCGCGTCGGCGAGCAGCGCTCGATTCCAGGAGCGCGCGTCGACAACTACGCGGAAATGAGCTCCGGACTGAACGAAGTCCATTTCGTCAAATTGGCCCGCTTCGACCGGAGCGTCCACCAGCTGATCGTAGCTTGCGGCCGCATAGGTGTAGGCGCTGGGAGCGGTGAGCTCGGCGATCGTTCTCCATCCGGAGGGAATATCGACGAACTCGACCGTAACGTCTTCCTCCCGGCGCTCGGGCACGTACATCAGAATCTCGGCGAGATTCAGGAAGGCGTGGTGGGCGCTCAGTTGGGAATTGAAGGGGCCAGGATCATTCCATTCGATGGCGTAGTCGATTTGGAATGCGTTGTGGTCTTGGGGCTGGCATTGGCCTGCAAGCCAAAAGTGCCAGGTATCTTTGTCGATCTGGCGTTTGTCGAGCGGGACGGCCGTCGAAGCTGGACAAATGCCGCGAAGGGTCTGGAGGCGCTCTGAGAAGTCGCGAATGCGATACAAAGTGTTCCACGCAGGGAGGGCGGTCGTGACATCTCTGCCCTCGACCGGAATGATCATGGTCACGTGGAAAAGGTGCGCGGCCGGCTCGGCCAGCGAAACGCGATACCGGATTGTGGCAGACGCAGAGCCGGCGCCCAGCAACGCGCCCAGAAGACAAGACACAAACAACGGCCCGTGAAGACCGATCGGGTTCGCCCTCATACGCGGACACCGGCCCGCGCCTGGAGCCTTTCCAGCAGCTTAAACGTAAGGCCGTCAAAGCTGCCATTGGACATGATGAGGACCAGATCGCCGGGGTTGGCATTACTGGCAAGGTGTTCGGCGATCTCGTCGGCCGAGCCAAACGCTCTGGCCTGGCGGCCCCGCGCGCGAATCGATTGCGCGATTGCCTCAGGCGAGAGGCGCTCGCCCTCCTCAAGCAACTGGGCGCGACTGACGGGTCCGAAGAGCACGGCATCGGCAAGCCCGAGCGCCTCCGGCAGGGCCTGTTCGAACACTTTGCGCCGCATCGTGTTGGAGCGCGGCTCGACGGCTGCCCAGACCTTGCGGCCGGGCCAGCGCGTGCGTGCGGCCTCGAGCGTCAGACCCATGGCGGTCGGATGATGGGCAAAGTCTTCAACCACCAGCACGCCGCCCCCCTCACCCTTGACCTCCAGGCGGCGGCGCACGCTTTGAAACGTGGCGAGCGCCTGGGCGATCGAACCGCAGTCGACTCCGCTTCCATAGGCCAGCGCAGTCGCGGCGAGCGCGTCAAGCGCATTGTGGCGACCGGGAACGGGAATGCGCATGCGTGCAATCTGCTTGCCGCGATATGCGACGCGAAACTCGGTCGCCGAACCCTGCCAGACAACGTCGCCTGCCGACCAATCGCACTGGGGCGTAAGACCGAAGGTCTCCACCGGGCAAAAGGCCTTTGCAACCACGCTCTCAAGTTCCGCGCTTTCGCCCCAACACAAGATTCTGCCGCGCCGCGGCACGAGATTCACCAGCCGGCGAAACTGCACGGCGATGGATGCCAGATCCGGGTAGATGTCAGCATGATCGAATTCAAGCGAAGTAAGAATCAGCTGGTCGGGATGATAGTGGAGAAACTTGGGCGCCTTGTCGAAAAACGCGGTGTCGTACTCATCGCCTTCGATGAGGAACTCCCGACCGCCGCCCAGGCCGTAGCTGCGGTCTCGGAAGTTGGGCGCCACTCCCCCCATCAGAAAATCGGGCCGGCGGCCAGCGACCTGAAAAATCCAGGCGAGCATGGCGGTCGTGGTTGTCTTGCCATGCGTACCGGCGACGACGATCGAAGTTTTCCCCGGCAGAAAATATTCTTCGATTAGCTGCGCCATCGAACCGTAGGGGATTTTTTCGTCGAGGATGTATTCGACTTCGGGATTGCCTCGCGATAGGGCGTTGCCGATCACGGCAAGATCAGGCGCCGGCTTGAGATTTTCGGCGCGGTACCCTTCGTTCCAGCCGATGCCCAGCGAATCGAGCAGCGTCGAAGCAGGCGGGTAGACGTTCACGTCGGAGCCGGTGACCTGATAGCCGCGCTCCTTCAACATGCCGGCCAGGGACGACATGGCCGAACCGGCAATCCCCAGCAGGTGGATATGGCGGATGGATCTGGTAAACGCCGCAGTCATTTCGCCTCTTTCCAAACCAGCATCGAATTCACGTTCTCCTCCGCGCAGCATTGGCTCCCACGATGAGCTATCTGCAGATCAGGGCACGCACGCCGCCTCGAGCAGTTCGAGCCTGGCAGGCGCGCCGCTCTCCCCCGCAGACCATAGACGTGCCCGCACGCCCAGAGGCAAGGTTAACATCGGGCGCGAAGTGTGGCCGATCGGCGCTCCCCAAACCGCCGGAATTTCTGCCGGTTTGTGAGGGAGGATTCGGCGAGCGATGTCCCGGACCGTTTCACCTCCCCCAGAGGCTTCACAGTCGGGAAACTCTCCGAGGATGACCCCCGCAAGATCGCGCAGCTTGCCCGCCTGCTTCAAGTGCATCAGCGCGCGATCGACCTGATAGGGCTTCATGGCGCGATCTTCAAGCACCAAAATCGCGCCGGACGTATCGAGTTCCCAGGGAGTCCCGAGCGTTGATTCGACAAGCGTGAGGCAGCCGCCCAGGAGAATGCCTTCAGACTCGCCGGACACGAGCGACTCTCCCTTCAGGTCGATCTCCCACCCTTGCTTCGTCTCCGTCAGGGCGGTCAGGAGGCTTCGGCGATCATAGCCATTCCCAGCCCCCGCGCCACAATCAAAATTTGTTGCGACCATCGGACCATAGAAAGTGATCCAGCGAAATTTCTGCCAGAGAAAAATCTGGAGGGATGTGATGTCGCTCGCGCCCAAAAGGATTTTGGGCTTTGCGGGCGCTTCGGAAAAGCATTCCACCAAGTAGTTGGAACCGTAACCGCCGCGCGAGCAGAAAATAGCGCGCGTTTCCGGATCCTCAAGCGCTTGGCCGAACGCCGCTGCGCGGCATGCCTTCGGTCCGGCAAAGAAACTCTCGCGGGCCAATACGGTCGTCCGATCGAGCTTGGGTCGATAGCCCAGGGCGACCAGCTCGTCTGAGCCCTTCTGTAAGCGGGCCTCTTCGACCGGGCTTGCCGGCGAAAGAACGGCGACTTGATCGCCGGGACGAAGTGCCGATGGCTTGAGAGCTTCCCTCATGTGGCGCAGTCGAGAATACGGGAATAGGAAGGCACGAGTCTAGGAGCGGCGTGTCCGACCGAGAGCTAACGGTTACCAGCCCAAAATCGACTAGCTGCCGCTCACGGTGAAGGAGAGCGCCCCCGACGTTCCGCCACCGGGAGCGGGGTTCGAGATATCGATGCTGGCTGTTGCCATGGCAGCAGCCGCTTGAGCAATGTCGTCGGCCGAAACCAGCACGATGACCTGGGAGCTGCTCAGGTAGGCGACTGCCAGGGGCGTGACTATCGCGCCCACGGTCCAATTGGCTGTCGACAGAGGGGTGAAGCCGGAGCCCGAAACCAACACTTCGGTGTCGCCACTGCCGGCCGCGACGCTCGAAGGCCTGAGCGACGATGCAGTCGGCTTCGGATTGTTAGGCCCCGTGATCGGAAAAGTCACCGATTGCGAACCCACGACCAGGTTGGGCGTGAACACGGCAACGCTGGCGGAGCCAGCCGACGCGATATCGTTGGCCGGAACCGAGGCGGTAACCTGGGTTGAGTTGACGAAGGTGGTTGACAGCACAGCGCCGTTCCAGGTGACGGCGTCGTTCGCGGCGAAATTGCTGCCGTTCACGGTTAGGGCAAAAGCGGCACCGCCGGCTTTGGCGCTGGCAGGCGACAGCGAACCGACAACCGGCGCGCCGGGAACGAGGCTCTCAACGGTGAAAGCCACGGCCGTGGATTCTCCTCCGCCGGGGGCGGGGTTGATCACTGTGACGTTCACTGTTCCCGGCAAGGCCACGTCAGAGGCAAAGATTTGGACTTCGAGTTCGCCGGTCGTCTGATTAAGCGTGGTCGAGCGCGAAAAGCCGTTCCAATAGACGAAGGAAGCGCCCTTCGAAGCGGTGGCCACAAACCCCGTACCCACGACCGACAGGGTAAAACCAGGGCTTCCGACGACGATGTTCGACGGGAAGAGGTTGGAGATTGCGGGCGTGGCATTGAAGGGAGGCGTACTACTACCACAGCCGCTCGCCAGCGCGCTTCCGGCCATCGACACGAGCACAGCCCAACGCCGCCAGTTCAAATCCTCTGCCTCCAAGGTTTCTAAGGGAATCCGGGAGCCACCTGCGGAGCGGCCAGGAAGGCGAAGACCTGGCTGCCAGACGGCACCGATTGATAGCATTCCCCGCTCGACGCGTCAACTCGGATTCGGTTTCGGGCGCAAGGGTTGCCGCATGCGGGAAATGACTCTAGAGCCTGAACGTGGTCAGGCGGGCAAATTGCTTAGCGCGTGCCACAATTTCCGGCCGTGTGACCGTGGCCAAACGCTCGACGCCAAATTGTTCCACGGTGAAGCTCGCGACTACGGAACCGTAGACCATGGCCGACCGCAGGGTCTGCTCGGTGATACGTCCCTTGCTTGCCAGATAACCCATCAATCCGCCGGCGAAGGTGTCCCCCGCCCCGGTCGGGTCGCGTACCTCCTCAAGCGGAAAGGCCGGGACGGCAAACACAAACCCTCGGTGGACCATGATGGCGCCGTTTTCACCGCGCTTGATAATCAGCGTTTGGGGACCCATTTTGAAGACGTGCCGCGCGGCGCGAAACAGATTGTGCTCTCCGGTAAGCTGGCGGGTCTCGTCATCGTTGATGGTCAGAATCTGCACGTGCTTCAGAGTTTCCCTCAACTCCGCGGGGGTGCCGCTGATCCAGTAATTCATGGTGTCGAGCCCGACAGACTTCGGTTTCCGGCGAATCTGCCTTAGGACCAAGCGCTGTAGCGCAGGGTCGATATTGCCGAGGAAGACGTGCTCGGAATCGCGATACGCTTTCGGCAACTTGGGCCGGAAGGACGCGAAGACATTCAACTCGGTGGCGAGCGTGGTGCGCTCGTTCATGTTCTGGCTGTAGCGGCCAGCCCAGAAGAAGGACTTGCCAGAAACCCGTTCCAGGCCGGTGAGGTCGATTTTGCGGCCGCGAAAGACGGCTTGGTCTTCTTCGGTGAAGTCCTCGCCTACGATCCCGACCAGGCGAACCGTGGTGAAGTGACTGGCGGCCAAGGCGAAATAAGTGGCTGCGCCACCAAGCGTGCGGTCGACTTTTCCGAAGGGCGTTTCGATTGAGTCAAATGCGACCGATCCAACTACCAGAAGCGACATGGACGCTCCCATTTTCACGCGGCGGCCGAACGCCACCGCAGCAATGGATGCAATTACGGGGAAACTCGAATGCGCCGCCAGACCGATGGCTTACATGTATTTGCCGATAATCGGCGCCAGGCGTCTCTTGGCCGCCGCGGGTATTTTTTTGTGATCGGTCAGAATCGCGTGCGCCAGAGCCGATCCGCACTTGCACGCCCGCTGGCCATCGAGTGTGCGCACTACTTCCCGAATGGCGCGCTGCACGCTATCCGCATTCTTGTGCAGATAACCGATGATCATGTCGACGGTGACCGAATCGTGCTGCGGATGCCAGCAATCGTAATCGGTGATCATGGCGAAGGTAGCGTAGCAAAGTTCCGCTTCGCGCGCGAGTTTGGCTTCGGTGAGATTGGTCATGCCGATGACGTCGAAGCGAAGCTGACGATAAGTGTGCGATTCGGCCAGGGTGGAGAACGCCGGGCCCTCCATACAGACATAGGTGCCGCCATGGTGAGCTTTCACTCCGACGCGCTCGCAGGCCTCGGCGAGGAGTCCCGACAGCCGAGGGCAAGTGGGCTTGTCGAAGGCGATATGGGCGACCACGCCTTGGCCGAAGAAGGTGGCCTTGCGCCCTCGAGTGCGATCGAAGAATTGGCTGGGGATTAGGAACTCGGTAGGCGCGAGATCTTCCCGCAGCGAGCCCACGGCGCTGACGGAGATGATTTGCTCAACCCCCATCATCTTCATCGCGCAGATGTTGGCCCGATAGTTGATCTCCGAAGGCGAGAACAGATGGCCCCGACCGTGGCGCGCGAGAAAGGCAACGCGCCGGCCTTCTAGGGTGCCGACCACGAGGGCGTCGGAGGGAGGGCCGAACGGAGTCCTCACGCGGGTCTCGCGCACATCGCTGAGGCCCTCCATTTGATACAAACCGCTGCCACCCATGATGCCGATCCGGACCGGCTCGGTTCTTTTCCCCTTGGGCATGCCTGCTCCTGAAACGGGTCTGTAGTGCCGGGAACAGAGTCAATCTAGCCGATACTCAAGGGCTCGGCTTCCCAATCGCCGTCGCGGCTGCGAAGATAGGCGGCAGGAACACGCGGGTCATGCGCGAATAGCGCGATCCATCCCTCGCGAACCGCTTCGGAAATCCACCGCTTCTTATTTTCAAGCGTGGTCATAGGGAACAGATCGTACCCCATAATCCACGGCAGAGGGAGATGCGCGGGGGTGGGGACCAGATCGGCGAAGAAAAAGGCGGTTTGCCCCCCTCCGGTCAACTTGACGCACTGCATGTGCGCGGTGTGACCGGGCACGCGAACCAGTTCGACGCCCGGCGTCACCGTGTGCTCACCTTCGAGAAGAAACAGTCTGTCGGCCGCCCCCACGGGGCTGAAATTTTCCTGAACATAACTGGACTTATCGCGCTCATTCGGGCGCATGGCATGATCGAGCTCCCCGGCTTGTACAAGATAGTGGGCGTTCGGGAAGGTCGGGATGATTTCACCCTTTCTGACGCAAGTGTTTCCGCCGCAATGATCGAAGTGGAGATGCGTGTTGATGACGATGTCGATGTCCTCGGGCCGCAAATCCAGGGCCCGCAGGCCATCGAGGAGAAATGGGCCGTCCAGACCGTAGATGTCGCGCAGTTTCTGGCTCATTTTGCCGCCCGCGCCGCTGTCGACCAAAATTCTTTTGCCGCCGGCGCGGATGACCAAGCAATTCATGGCCAGCGCGATGCGGTTCCGCGTGTCGGGAGGCATCTTTTTCTCCCACAGGGGACGCGGAACGACTCCGAACATCGCCCCGCCGTCCAGAAGAACGTGCCCGTCGGAAACAATGTGAAATTCGAGGTCGCCGAGTTTCAAGAGCCGCTCCTTCCAAGGATCTCGCTGACTGCGCTGTAGGGGTCTTTTTTTCGCGCGGCCACCTGCTCGACAATCAAGTCAAACTCCGCCTCGCTCATCCCCTTGGCTAAGACCCGCTCGACGGCGCGTCTTTCAAGCAAGCGCAGGAGCCAATCTTTCCAGTAGGCGAGAGCCTTTGCGGAGCGGTCCTTGGCCTCGCAAAGGTGCTGGCGGAAACGCTCGATTTGGCTGGCAAGTTCATCGATGCCTCGGCTCTCTGTGGCGACGGTGCGAACCACCGGGCACCGCCAGCCGTCACGTTCCGGGACCAGCTGCAAAACGGCGCGGGTTTGTTCTTCAAGCTTTTCGGCGCCCTCGCGCTCCGCTTTGTTGATGACGAAAATGTCGGCAATTTCCATGAGGCCGGCCTTGAGGCTCTGAACATCATCTCCCAAACCGGGCACCAGCACGACCACTGTGCAATCGGCCAGGCGAACGATTTCAACCTCGCCCTGGCCGACGCCGACCGTCTCGATCAGGATCATATCTTTGCCGGCCGCATCGAGCAGAAGCGCCGTATCGCCAGTCGCTTGCGCCAGGCCGCCGAGGTAGCCGCGCGTGGCCATCGAGCGAATGAAGATGCCTTCGTCGGAGGCGTGGCCCTGCATGCGGATGCGATCGCCCAAAATTGCGCCGCCACTGAAGGGGCTCGAGGGATCGATCGCGATGATACCGACGCTCTTGTTCTGCAAGCGATAGCAGGCGGCCAGCTTGTCAACCAGCGTGCTTTTGCCCGTTCCAGGCGCGCCGGTGACGCCTACACGACAGGCACGGCCCGTATAGGGGAAGAGTTCTCTCAGGAGCGATTCGGCTTCGGGCGAGCGATTTTCAATGGCGGAAACGGCGCGGGAGATGGCCCGTATGTTACCCGCGCGCACTTGCGCGGCCCACTTCTCAACCGTTCGAGTCGTCGGCATGGCAATGGCAGAGGGGCACCGAAGTGAGTTTACCCTGAGAGCGCCGGCGCGCGGGCCGATTTCGATACACAGCAAGCCGATTAGGCCGAGCGGGAGGGATTGCCGGAGCCGGGCTTGGCGCCAGAATATTCGTCGTAAGCCTTGATGATCCGCTGCACGAGGCTGTGACGGACCACATCGCGCTCGTCGAAATAGATGAGCTTGATGCCTTCGATTTTGCCGACGACTTCGATGGCTTCGACCAGCCCGGATCGCCGAGTGTCGGGCAGATCGATTTGGGTGATATCACCCGTGATGACGGCCTTGGAATTGAAGCCCAGACGGGTCAGGAACATCTTCATCTGCTCGCTGGTGGTGTTCTGAGCTTCATCGAGAATCACGAAAGAATCATTGAGTGTGCGGCCGCGCATGAAGGCGAGCGGAGCCACTTCGATAATGTCCTTTTCCAAGAAGCGCTCGAGCTTATCCGCTTCCAGAAGGTCGTGCAGCGCATCGTACAGCGGCCGCATGTAGGGATCGACCTTTTCCTGCAATGTCCCGGGAAGGAACCCCAGGCGCTCGCCGGCTTCTACGGCCGGTCGCGCCAGAATGATGCGATTCACCTGTTTGGAAAGCAGCTCGGATACGGCCATGGCCACGGCAAGATAGGTCTTTCCCGTGCCGCCCGGACCGATGGCGAAAACCATATCGAAGGTCTCCAGCGCCTCAATGTAGCTCTTCTGGTTGGCGCTCTTGGGTGCGATGCTCTTCCGGCCGAGCAGTCGCGTGCGGGCGGGCGAAAACGCCCCGTGCAGGGTAGAGGTGGGCTCTTCGGAGGCGACGCGGAGCAGCGCTTTCACTTCGCGACTGTCGGGAATGCGGCCGTCGCGAACGCGGTCGTTATACGCGCCGAAAATGCGCGCGGCGCGCTCGACTTGCCCCGGCTCCCCCTCGATTTCGATGTCGTTGTCTTTCAGGTGCGTGCGGACCTGTAAAGCGGACTCCAAAAACTTCAGATTCTCATCGAGGGGGCCGAAGAGCTCGCTGATCCCCCCGGTGATTCGGACGGTTTGTTTCATCAAGTGCGCTAGACGCAAAAATAGCGTAACCCGGCCAGCGGGCCCGGTCAAGAAGAGCAGGTCGGTTAGTGAGTTACCGGAGCGGGAAACTGAACTTTGGGCACCTCGCGGGCCGCCGCCGGCGCGTTGAAGTAGGCTTCGTTGCGCTTGAAGCCGGCCCAAGTCGCGAAAATGTTGTTCGGGAATAGGCCGATGAACGTGTTGTAGTCCTGGATCGCATCGTCATAACGCCTGCGTTCGACGGCAATGCGATTCTCCGTTCCCGCCAACTCGTCCTGCAAACGCAGGAAATTCTCGTTGGATTTGAGCTGCGGATAATTCTCGGCTAAAGCAAGCACCTTCATCTCCATTCCGTAGAGCTGGTTACTGGCTGCGATTTTATCCGAGGGAGTCTGGGCCTGCAGATATTGCGTGCGGGCCTTGGCCACATCGTCAAAGACGGTCTGCTCTTGCGCGGCGAACCCCTTCACCGTTTCGACCAAATTGGGAATCAAGTCAGCACGGCGCTCCAGCACCACGTCGACCTGGGCCCAGTCGGATTTCACGGTTTCGTTCTTGGCGACCATCTGGTTCCGAGCCGAGATGTAATAGAGGCCTATACCGAGGGCCAGGACCACCAAAACCGCGAATACCGCGACAAATCCCTTCATTAGAGTCCTCCACCCGGCTTAGCGCCGATCGAGAAGCCGGTCCACTTCGCTCGTAGCCACTTCTACAAATTCCAGATACGCATGGAGCATCGCTTCGATATCCAGGTCCTTCTCTTTGCGCTTCCCTTCTCGAAACTCCAGCAGCGCGTAGAAGGCCGAGGGGTCCGCTCCTGCCAGAGCGGCCACGGCTTCGATGGCCGCGCGCTTGCCATGAGGCGCCTCCTGGCCCAGGGCGATGGCGGCGTGACGAAACAGCGCGCAGAACACGGGAAACGAGGCACACATGATGCCCAAGTGCACTTTTCTTTTCTGAGGCGCCGCCACAATCGCCTGACGCAGACGCAGCCAGTTTACGCGCAGCTCGTGCTCCACCTGAGCCCGATGCAGCTGCATGGGAACGGGAAGCTCGTCGAGGAAATCCTCGCCCAGCAGCATGCGGTGATGCCGCTTCATGTCGAGCATTTCGATTGCAAAGACGTCGGCCGAACGGGTGAGCTCTTCCCGGGTAAAAACCAGCGGCGCGGCATTTCGCTGCTTCATCCACCACTGGGCGACATCGTGCAGCCGCTCGAGTTCGGCCACACCGGCGCGCTCCACCAGACACAGGATATTGATATCGGAATGCTTTTCGGAAAACTCGCCGGTGACGGCCGATCCGTACAGCACCACCGCCTTGAGGTTATCGCCGGCAGCCGATTGGAGGCGATTCACAAGCTCAGTCAATTTCGTTTCCACGCTCGGGTACCTTTCTGGTTAGCGCAGGTGCGCCGAGAGACCCGATTTTGCGATTCTCACCATCCCCCGCTCGCACCGCCCCCGCCAAACGACCCTCCGCCAAAACCCCCAAATCCGCCACCTCCGCCTCCAAAGCCGCCGCCGCTCCAGCCGCCCCCACCCCATCCGCCGAACGGGCCCATCCATCTGCCGCGCCTGTCCGCACCATGGGAACCCAAGACTGCCCAGAGGATCGGTCCCAAGAAACCCCCAAAAACCAGAATGAAGATAATCAGCCCGACAATCGATCCGATTGTATTAGGCAACCCCTGGTCGCCGCCAGGGGCCCTGGGCGCTGCCGGAGGCGTGCCGGAAAGCGTGACCCCCTTGTCGGCGGCGATGACATCGGCTACGCGGCGAGTCATCAGCAGAATCGCTCGGTCGTAGTCGTTCTGGCGGAAATACGGGACTGCTTCGCGCCCGAATCCGCCCACCTTGCCGTCAGGCAGAATCGGCTCCAGGCCGTAGCCGACCTGGGTTGAATACTGGTGCTCGTTGGGAGCGACGAGAATGAGGACGCCGCGCTCAGATGACTTTGGCCCAATGCCCAGCCGGGAAGCCAGATTGAACGCATAGTCGCTGATGGAATCACCCTCGAGCGATTTCACTGTCACAACCGCCATCTGCGCCTGCGCTTTTTGGTCGACTTCAGTGCACAGCGCCGTGAGCTGGTCTTTGGCCGATGGACCGAGAACTCCCGCGAGGTCGGTCACGTAGCCGTTTTTCGCCTGCTTTGCGACTTCTTCGACCGACTGGGCTTCGGCGGCTCCACAAAGCAGAGCGATGGCCACAAGGATGGCAAGGCGCCGCATAATTCTTACTACGGCTGCGGCTCTATGAAACTTACAAGGGCGTGGCACAAGCGGTGGTCGAGCGCGCATCGAGCTGAGTAGAGTTGATTCCCGCGATAGTAAGGGCCTCATCCCGCCAGTGTCAAACGCGCAGCTCCGAGCACACTCCAATTGTCACCCCCGGTGGGCAATGCTACACTGCCGGGCGTTCGATTTCCGGGCGCGCCTAACGGGGAAGCACGCTATAAGGGTGCGCCAACTCCCATTCCGCTTAGGTACTGGCAGCAGACGTGCGCGCCATTGAGCATGGGCCCGTTTCTGAAACAAATTCAGATTCGCGCGCGTTTCAATGAAGAGACTTTACACCCCCATAGACTGCTGTTTGGAGAGGACAACACGATGAGCCGAAGTCGAATGCATTTAGCGTTGGCGCTCCTGCTAGCGGCGTCGCTGGCCGCCTCGCCCCTCTACGCGCAAGACCAACAAGCGCCAGCTTCGGATGCACAATCGCAGACACAGCCTCAAACGCAGGCGCCTCCCATCTACCAACCGCCCACGCCGGCGGCTACGCCGCCTCCCGCCCCGGCACGCAACCTAGGCCTTGCCCAGGGTCCACACTACAACGCAGGAAGGTCGTGGTACCGGAATCCTCTCGGGCCCTACGAGGGTTTGCGGGTCGAGCAGCCGGTGCTGATCAACACGCCACGAATCGACCAACTGATTCAGGAAGGAAAGCTCGTGCTCAGCCTGGAGGACGCGATTTCGCTCGGCCTTGAAAACAACCTGAGCATCGCCGTCGAGCGGTACGTGCCCTGGCTTGACGAAGCGAACCTGTTGCTGGCGAAATCGGGGACCAATGGCCGCGCCTCCTTTGATCCGTCATTCACGAGCTCGTGGAACATAGAAGAGCAGACGACCCCGGTGAATAATCCCTTCATCGCCGCCGTGCCCTGTCCGATCGGCAAGTTTTGTCCTCCTTTCGGGCTAGTCGGACACACCTTTACCGGCAACTTCGGCTATACGGAAAACTTTCATTACGGCACCCAGTTTCAGCTTACTTTCGACAACCAGTATGCCAGCCAACCCGAAGAGTTCAGCTACAACCTGTTTAACCCCTACTACCAGTCGACGCTGGCGTTTCAAATCACCCAGCCTCTGCTCAACGGGTTTGGAAAAATAGCGAACGACCGCTACATCATTGAGGCCAAAAACACCGTGAAGATCGGCGAGTCCCAGTTCAGACAGCAAGTCATCAACACGGTCACGCAGATCGGGACCGCTTACTGGGAGCTTGTCTACGCCCGGGAGAACGTCAAAGTCGAACAGGTGACCGTGGCTGCCGACCAGCAGCTCTATAACAACAACAAGAAACAGCTGGAGATCGGCACCATGGCCCCGCTCGACGTCATTACCGCGCAGGCACAACTAGCGACCGATCAACAGGCGCTGGTACAGGCGCAGACAACGCAGTTACTCGATCAAACCACGCTGCTGGTCGACATCACCAAAAACTCGCTAACGCCCGCGCTTCTAAACGTCGAGATCGTTCCGACCACTTCGATTTTTACGCCCGCCGAAGAGAGCCTTTCGCTCGAAGCGGCCGTGCAGGTGGCCTTCAAGAACCGGCCCGAGATTGAACAGGCCTTGCTCACTCTTCGGAACGATGAGGTGGAAATCAAAGCCACGCGGAACGCCTTGCTGCCGACGATCAATATCTTCGGCCTCTACGAGCAGGTGGGCCTTGGCGGCACCGCACAAGTCTGCACGGCAAATTGCGTTTTCGGCGAGGCGGGCAAGTTGGTGAAACCGATTCCACTTGGCCTGGGATACGGGCTCAACGCAATGATTACGTCTACGTTTCCAACCTACGAAGGTGGCGTGAACATTACGCTGCCCATCCGCAACCGGGCCGCCGAGGCCGCCAACGCCACGGCTCAACTGAACCAGCGGCAGCAGCAGGTCAATCTTTTGAACACTCAAGCCACGATCGTCCTGAACGTCCGCCAGGCCCTGATTGCGCTCGAACAGGACCGCGCCGCAGTGGCCGCTGCCGAAGAATCGCGAATCTACAACCAACAGAGCTATGATGATGAAGTGAAGAGGCTGCAGCTGGGGAGTTCGACGGCGTTCACGGTGGTGCAGAAGCAGCAGCTCCTGACGGTCGCCCAGGGCACTGAACTGCGCGACCGCATCAATCTGATCGAGGCGGAATTGAACCTGGACCAAGCCCTCGGACGCACGCTGGACGTGCACGACATCACGATGGGGGAGGCCGTTACAGGAACCATCGTCCATCCCCCCAACATTCCGGGAACGCCCGACACCACCGGAGCGAGCAGCCACAAATAGGCAAGCAGGTGCACTGTGAGCGAACTGAAGGATCCTCGAGTTCGGTCTTCGGAATGCCGGCGCCAGGCTTCGGCGGCCGAACGCGAATGGGACGAGAAGATCCTTCGGCTGGCGCTGGCGCGCTCTCCGGAGCGCTCGGCGGAGTTCACCACCGTCTCCGGCCATCCGATTCGGCGACTGTATACCCGGGCCGATCTCACGGATTGGGAGGCTGAGCGCGATCTCGGCCGGCCGGGATCGCCCCCGTATACGCGCGGCATCCATCCCACCATGTATCGGGGCCGTCTGTGGACCATGCGCCAGTTTGCCGGCTACGGCACAGCCGAAGATACAAACCGCCGGTTCCGCTACCTGCTGTCGCAGGGCCAGACCGGACTCTCGGTGGCTTTCGACCTTCCCACCCTGATGGGCTATGACTCCGATCATGCGCTATCGGAAGGCGAAGTCGGAAAATGCGGCGTGGCCATCAGCTCGCTTGCGGATATGGAGACTCTCTTCGAGGGGATTCCGCTCCGAGACGTCAGCACTTCGATGACTATCAATTCTCCGGCCGCCCCGATTTGGGCGATGTACCTGGCCGTTGCGGAAAAACAAGGGGCCCGCTGGGAGAAAATTTCCGGCACGCTGCAAAATGACATCCTGAAGGAGTACATCGCTCAAAAGGAGTACATCTTTCCGCCCGCGCCGTCGATGCAACTGGTGACCGATACGATCGAGTTTTCGACCGAGCATGTGCCGAAGTTCAATCCCGTTTCGATCAGTGGGTATCACATCCGCGAGGCAGGCTCGACGGCCATACAGGAATTGGCATTTACGCTCCGGGACGGGATCGAGTATGCGGACAGCTGCGTTCGCCGTGGAATCGGGATCGATCTATTTGCTCCGCGCCTGTCGTTTTTTTTCAACGCCCATAACGACTTTTTTGAAGAGATCGCGAAATACCGGGCTGCCCGGCGGCTTTGGTACCAGGCAATGCGCGAGCGGTTCGGCGCCAAGAACCCGCGCTCGTGGGCTCTCCGATTTCATGCGCAGACGGCCGGTTGCTCGCTCACAGCGCAACAGCCCTACAACAATGTAATTCGCACGGCCATCCAGGCACTGGCCGCCGTGATGGGCGGCGCACAGTCGCTGCACACCAATTCGCTCGACGAGGCCTGGGCGCTGCCAACCGAAGGGGCGGCCACAATCGCTCTGCGCACGCAGCAGATCCTGGCGTATGAAAGCGGCGTCACCGCGACGGCCGACCCGCTCGGCGGATCCTATTTCCTGGAATCCCTCACGAACGAGGTGGAGAAGGGTGCGCGCGACTATATTGCACGGATCGACGCTCTCGGGGGTATGGTGCCGGCCATCGAGCGCGGCTTCCCTCAGCGCGAAATCTCCGACGCTGCCTATTGCTACCAAAGGGCCCTTGACCGAAACGAGAAGATCGTGGTCGGCGTGAACGACTACGTCACCCCCGAGGAGCCGATTGAGACTCTCGAAATCGATGAGGCCGTGGCGAGCCGCCAGCAGGCGAGATTGCGACAGCTGCGCGCCGAGCGCTCCAGCGATGAGGTGCGACGCGGTCTCGATGCGCTGCGACGAGCCGCCTCGAGCCAGCGGAACACCATGCCTCCTCTGCTCGAAGCCGTGAAGGCCTACGCCACACTCGGGGAGATCTGCGACGCCCTTCGCGACGTGTTCGGAACCTACCAGGAACCCGCCATTACCTGATGGCTTCGGGGCTCGCTTGCGCCATCGGTTTCGCGAGAATTTGAAGTATCCTTCTAGCAGCATGCCTGAGAAGAGGATACGAGTGCTGATTGCTAAGCCGGGTCTCGATGGGCACGACCGCGGAGCGAAAGTGATCGCGCGCGCACTGCGCGACGCGGGCATGGAAGTCATCTACACGGGCCTGCGGCAGACGCCGGAGATGATCGCCTCAGCCGCTCTGCAGGAAGATGTCGACGTCATCGGGCTTTCCATCCTCTCCGGTGCACACAACACGCTCTGCCCCCGGTTAATGGAGCTGCTGCGCGCCAAGGGCATGAATGACGTCACCGTGCTCATCGGCGGCATTATCCCGGAAGCGGACATTCCCGGGTTGAAACAGGCCGGAATCGCAGAGGTGTTTTTGCCCGGGACATCCACGCAGGCGATCGTGGACTTTATCCGGCAGCGGCTCACGAGCGAGCGACAGGGAGTCTGACTTGGCGACCAGAACCAAGGCTCGAGAGCTTCGCGTGGCGCCGGGAACGGTGATCGACTCTCGTGTCGATCCGAACTCGGCCGCCTTCGAGCGGAACCGCCGGGACATGACCAGCCGCCTGGTGGAGATCAAGAACGAGGAGAAGAAAATCAAACAGGGAGGCGGTGCGAAAGCGATCGAGGGGCAGCACCAGAAGGGCCGTCTCACCGCCCGCGAACGCATCGCGAGACTGATCGATCCTGAATCCGATTTCTTCGAACTCGGCATTTACGCCGCCTACGAAATGTATGAGGACTGGGGCGGGGCGCCCGCCGCAAGCGTGGTCACCGCGCTGGGCCACGTGACCGGGCGGCGCGTCATGATCATCGCCAATGATGCCACCGTGAAGGCTGGAGCCTTCTTCCCCATGACCGCGAAGAAAGTGATTCGCGCCCAAAACATCGCTATCGAGAATCACATTCCGACAATCTACCTGGTTGATTCGGGCGGCGTTTTTCTGCCCTTGCAAGACGAGGTCTTTCCGGACACGGACGATTTTGGACGGGTTTTCCGCAATAACGCGGTGATGAGCGCACTGGGAGTCCCGCAGATTGCGGCCATTATGGGTCTGTGCGTCGCTGGCGGCGCCTACCTGCCGGTCATGTGCGACCACGTTCTGATGACCGAAGGCAGCGGTCTGTTTCTCGCCGGACCTGCCCTGGTGCAGGCTGCCATCGGTCAGCAAGCATCGGCCGAGGAGCTCGGCGGAGCCCGCATGCATGCCCAAATCAGCGGCACGGCGGATTTCCGCGAGCCCAACGACGAGGCATGCATCGAACGCATCCGCGCCCTGGTCGACAAAATCGGCCACCGGCCGAGGGCACCGTTCGACCACCGTCCGGCCGAGCGTCCAGTGTATCCGGCCGAAGAGATTTACGGTATTTTTTCCGCTGATCCATCCAAGCAATACGATATTCGGGACATCCTGGCTCGCATCGTCGATGGCAGCCAATTCGAGGAATACCGCGCCGAATTCGGGCAGACGGTCGTCTGCGGCTATGCGCGAATCGGCGGATGGGCCGTCGGCATCGTGGCAAACCAGAAAAGGCACGTAACGGTCGCCGCCCCGGGCACGGGCGAAAGACGCGTTGAATTTGGCAGCGTCATCTACACCGAATCGGCCGATAAAGCAGCGCGCTTCATTTCCGACTGCAACCAGAATCTCGTGCCGCTCATTTTCTTCCACGATGTCAATGGGTTCATGGTCGGCAGGGAGGCCGAATGGAGCGGCATTATTGCGGCCGGAGCCAAAATGGTGAACGTCGTTGCCAATAGCGTCGTGCCCAAAATTGTTTTGATCTGCGGGGGCAGCTTTGGAGCCGGGCATTATGCGATGTGCGGCAAGGCGTACGACCCGCGGTTTGTCTTCGCCTGGCCGACGGCACGATATGCCGTGATGAGCGGCGATTCGGCGGCCGGAACGCTGGTCGAGCTCAGGATCCGGCAGCTCGAACGGGAAGGCAAAAAACTGAGCGACGCCGATAAAAAGGAGCTTCAACGGTCGATCCGAGCAAGCTATGAGCATCAAACCGACCCGCGTTATGCGGCAGCGCGCTTGTGGGTCGACGCCATCATCGACCCTGCTCATACCCGCGAAGCCCTGATCGAGGCGCTCGAAAGCACCGCCTTGAACCCGGAAATCCGGGAGTTCAAGACCGGAGTGTTGCAGACGTGATCAGGTGGGCGACTCCGTTTGCTCTTGCCTGCCGACCGGGTGAAGCTCTGTCGGGGGTGCGGGTTGGGTCGACCTTGCCCTCCTGGGGTGGTTCTTTGGCATCAGCGGCTTAGCGAGTGTCCCAGCTGAGTTTCCACGATGGATCAGACGGAAGAAACTTTGGTTCGCATCATCGAGTGCCCGCGCGATGCATGGCAGGGCTTGCCTCAAATGATCCCCACCCAGGAAAAGATCAAGTACCTCGAGACTTTGGTGTCGCTGGGCTTTCGCCACCTGGATGCGGTTAGTTTTGTATCGCCGAAACACGTGCCGCAAATGGCCGATAGCGAAGCCGTCATGGCGGAACTGAGCCGGGCGAAGCTGCCTTCGGGCGAATCCCCGGATATCATCGGCATCATCGTCAATGAGCAGGGACTCCAACGTGCTCTCGCTGCGCCAGGCGTCACGACTATCGGCTATCCGTATTCGATCTCGGCATATTTCCGGCGCGCCAATGCCAATATGTCGCGCGCCGAGTCCCGCCAGCTGGTTGAAAAAATCCAGCGCGAAACCAGGGTGTCCAAGCGCGATCTGGTGGTCTACATCTCCATGGCTTTCGGCAATCCTTATAGCGAACCCTGGGGACCAGAAATCGTCGAAGAGACTCTCATCTGGCTGAAAGATACCGGAGTGCGGACGGTCTCGCTGGCTGATACGGTGGGGAGAGCCTCGGCGGAGGATGTTGCGCACGTGTATAAGGCTGTTAAGAATTGCGTCGCCGGTGTAGAAATTGGCGTTCATTTGCACAGCCGCCCGGAAGGCGCAGCGGCGAAAGTCCTCGCGGCGTACGAAGCAGGTTGCCGGCGCTTCGACGGCGCACTCACCGGCCTGGGCGGCTGTCCTTTTGCCGGAGATGAACTGGTGGGCAATATTCCGACCGAGGCGATCCTGGCGACCCTCGCCGCGCGCGGAGTCTCGACCGGCATCGATGCGAAATCGCTCGCTCTGGCCCGTGCGATTACCGGCGAGCTGCGCGAAAAATATGCCGCCGCGGAAGCTGCCAAACCGAGTTAGGCGGCACGATTCACAATCATGAGTTATCGCACACTGACGTATCAGCAAGACGAGCTGGGAATCGCGACGATCGCGCTCGCACTGCCTGAGAAGCGCAACGCCATCTCGTCGCAAATGATCAGCGATCTCCTCGGCGCGCTCGATCAGGCCGAACACGGCCCGACCCGCGTGGCGATTCTGACGGGATCGGGCAAGGCCTTCTCAGCCGGGATGGATCTGGACGAACTCCAGAGCGTGGCAAAGCAGACGCCCGAGAAAAATCTGGAAGACGCGCGCCGCGTCACCCAGATGTTCTCGCGGCTTTACAGCTTTCCCAAACCGCTCATTGCCGCGGTCAACGGCTCCGCCATTGCCGGCGGATGCGGGATCGCTACCCTGGCGGATTTCACCATCTCCGTTCCCGAGGCAAAATTCGGGTACACGGAGGTCAAGCTGGGGTTTCTTCCCGCCATCGTGGCGGTTTTCTTGCGCCGCCGTTTGGGCGACAAACATCTGCGCGATCTGCTCCTGACGGGCCGCCTGATCAATGCCGCCGAAGCGCTTCGCATGGGCCTGATTACCGAAGTCGTGCCTGCCGAAGACCTGATGACCCGGGCTCGCGAGATTGCCAAGATCTTGCTCGCAACAAGCCCCAGTGCCATCGCCCAGACCAAGAAACTACTATTGAGTTTCGATCACGCCGCGGTTCGCGCCGAACTGGAAGCCGCAATCAAAGCAAACGCTGACATTCGCTCCACCCCCGATTTTCGCGAGGGAGTCGCCGCATTCCTGGAAAAGCGCGCTCCAAAATGGGGCGAGGACTAGCTCCTCGATGAATTCCCTGCCCGATTACGCCGACGCGCAGATTCGCGTGCGCTATGCCGAAACCGACCAGATGGGCGTGGTGTACCACTCGAACTATTTTGTATGGTTCGAAATCGGACGCGTGCAGTTTTGCCGCCAACTGGGTTTCGAATACAGGAAAATGGAAGCAGAAGATGATAGCCACATCGTCGTCGTTCAGGCCTCCTGCCGTTACAAGCGCCCGGCCCGGTTTGATGATCTTCTGACGGTTCGGACGCGCGTCGCGCATTGGCAACGCCGTATGATCCGGTTTACCTACGAGGTTTTCCATCAGAGCTCGGGCGAACTTCTCGCGACCGGCGAAACGCTGCACGTGATCTGCGATCGCCTGGGTCGTCCGAAATCGTTGCCTGAGAAATATCGGGAATACTTCTCTGCCGTGGCCCGCCCAAGGGCTGCTCGACAAGCCCCAAACCTCGCACAAACGGGGGGAGCCGTCGATGGGCTCGATTGATCCCGCCAAGACTGTTCGGATCGATGGCGAGCACCTGACGCTGGACGATCTGTTCCGCATCGTTTTCGAGCAAGCGGAAGCGGAACTTGCGCCGGCGGCGCGCGTGCGCATGGAGCGCTCCCGAGCCGTGATCGACCGTATCGTTAGAACCGAAACGCGCGTCTACGGCGTCAACACCGGTTTCGGAAAAATGGCCTCGGCGCGCATCTCACAGGACGAAATCCGACACCTGCAGCTCAATCTGGTGCGGAGCCATGCCTGTGGTGTGGGGCCCCCGCTCAGCGAGTTCTCTACCCGCGCCATGCTCGCCTTGCGAGCCAACACTATCGCCAAGGGGTTCTCCGGGGTCCGGCCGGTCGTCGTGGAAACGCTTCTCGCCATGCTCAATCGCGGCGTCCATCCCGTGATCCCCTCCCAGGGAAGCGTGGGCGCATCGGGCGACCTTGCGCCTCTGGCGCACCTGGCCCAGGTAGCCATCGGCGAGGGCGCTGCGATGTTCCAGGGGCGTCGCATGACTGGCGCGGACGCGCTCCGGGAAACAGGGATCACTCCGCTTGTGCTGGGCGCCAAGGAGGGTCTCGCGCTCCTCAATGGCACCCAAGCGATGCTCGCTCTTTTGGCCCTGGCGCTGCGCGAAGCAGAAAAGGCGCTTCAGACGGCAGATGTAGCGGCGGCCCTTTCGCTGGACGCCCTGCGCGGCAGTCCGGCGGCATTTGACGCGCGTATCGCCAGCGTGCGATCGCACCCGGGACAAGCGGTCACGGCACGCAACATCGAGAACCTCAATCGCGGCAGCGAAATCCGCGAGTCGCACCGCTCTCCGATCAACGATCCGCGCGTGCAAGACCCCTACAGCCTCCGCTGTGCTCCCCAAGTCCACGGCGCCGTGCGCGATTCGCTCGCCCAGGTTCGGGCGACCCTGGCCATTGAACTCAATAGCGCGACCGACAACCCGCTTGTTTTCGCAGAGGGCGAAGGCGATTCGGGAGAAGTGATCAGCGGAGGAAATTTCCATGGACAGCCGCTGGCAATCGCCGCGGATTACCTGGCGATCGCACTGGCGGCGCTTGCAGGAATCTCCGAGCGCCGCACCGAACAGATGACCAACCCCCAAACTAGCCAGCTTCCGGCGTTCCTGGTTCGTCAGGCCGGACTGAACTCGGGCTTTATGATTATGCAAGTCACTGCAGCGGCCCTCGCGAGCGAACTGAAGGCATTGGCCACGCCCCATTCAGTCGACTCCATTCCTACTTCGGCCAACCAAGAGGATTATGTTTCGATGGGCATGGGCGCGGCACGCCGGCTCGAACCGATGCTTCGCAATCTGCGAAACATCTTGGCAATCGAACTGCTCGCAGCCTGCCAGGGCCTGGACTTTCTCGCTCCGCTCAAGTCAGGACCTCGAACACTCCAAGCCTATGAAATCGTCCGTTCCGTCTCTCCGCCGGTCGACACGGATCGATCGCTGTCGGCCGATATTGAAGTCGTGGCACGCTTGATCGCCGAGGGGGAATTCGCTCGCCTGCTGGGGTGACATTGAATCTCGTCGGCTCATCCGGCGAGCGCCTTTTGCAGGAATTTGCCGAATCGGTAGCCCGCAATGTGGCTGAAGGGCCATACGCCCATCGAATAGTGTCCGCAGGGCAGCGCGAGGTGCTCAAATTCGACTTGCTCCTCCCTCAATTTGGCCAGCAGCTCAGCGGTCAGTTCCGGTTGAAAGGTCGGATCGTATCTCCCGGTGATCAGAAGGATTTTCTTTCCCGCTTGGCGCAGCTTCCCGATGTAGGGAAACGGGCTGATCGGCGACCAAAAACGCCGCAGTTCCTCAGGCCCGATCCCGGCCCGAGCCAACGGTGCCCACACCGTTCGCGTCGTCAATCCGCTCGCAACGACGTCGCCGAAGTAGGTCGAAGCATGTACAAACGCTCCGGCGCGCACGGCCGGCTCGTGGCACATGGCAACGAAGCCAATCGCCGAGCCAATGCTCGTACCCAGCACACCCAGCCGCCCGTATCCCTCCCCTTCGAGCCAACGCAACGTGCACCGCACGTCGACGACCGCCTGCCGCGCGGCCTCGAGGGTCAACCCGATATTCGGGCCCACCAGATGATCGGCGCGGGGGTGTCCTGGAACCGCACGCCGGTCGTGGTAGGGCAAACTCATCTTGACGGCGGTGATGCCCAGGCGCTGGAGCCATCGGCAAACGTTCTGCTGCTCGTGCCAGCGCGCGTTCCACTGTGCCAGAACAACCGTTGCCGGACCCTTATGCTTCGCCGGAAACAGCTGAGCGTATACGTGATTGTTCTGCGCACACTGAGAAGCGATCGCACTCGTAAAACTCAGGACATTGTCGGTCAGGGTATAGTCGTCGGCAGGACTCGCCGCGTACCATTCATCGCTGCGCGCGATTGTTTCATTCACATAGCCCTGAAGAAACACGCGATGGCCTTGGCCGTTGGCGCTTCCTCCGATGCGATCGAGTCCCCAGGCAAACTCCATCGTCTGGCGACCCTGTTCTTGGTTGAACCGCATCTGCTCGTAGCGATGAACCTGCCTGTGGATCCAGGACGTCATGGAATGCACCAGTATATCGCCGATGAACCGCTAAAATCGGTGGGCAAGCGAGCGAAGGCGTCGGCCGGTAAGCCGCGTCAGCACCCAGGTCTTGTCCAATCGTGCTCCCAGGCGTTGGTAAAATTTGATCGAAGCGGTGTTCCAGTCAAGAACGATCCACTCCATCTGCTCGCATCCTGCCTTGGCCGCAGCCCGGGCCAGAGCCGTCATCAGCGCCTTGCCTGCCCCCTTGCCCCTCTCCTCTGGCAGCACAAAGAGGTCCTCAATGAACAGCACAGGTCGGCACGTGAAACTTGAATAGGCGAAGTAATAGAGTGCGTATCCGAGGACTCGTTTCCCGCTCTGGCAAAGCAGGCACTGGAAATATTTCCGGCGGCTGAAGCCGTGCCTGCGCAATCGCATCGCGCTCAAGCGCAAATAGGGGGTCAAGCGCTCGTACTTCGCCAGCTGACGAATCATGCCGGCAACGACTGCCATGTCGCGCGCCCGAGCACTTCGAATTCCGAAAGCCTTCGCTTGGACCATTCGCTTCACCGAAAATCCTTTGGTTTTCGAGCGCGCCCGAGTATAGCCGGGTCCATGCTCAAGACAAACAGGTCTCCCGAGGCCCCCGCCCTCACTCATTCTGAATTGACAGGCAAGATCTGTTAGCAGTCGGGCACTTCGAGCGGTCCGTCGCTTGAGGGTTGTTTCCGGATGTGGCAGATTCGATGAGTGATCCCTCCGCTGGTCGTCGACATCGCGGTTTTTGTGTTCGGACTGCTCCTTGGAAGCTTTCTGAACGTCTGTATCGTTCGAATTCCTGAGGCCAAGTCGATCGTCTTGCCGCCATCGGCCTGCCCCAAGTGCGGTGAGAAGATTCGCCCGTACGACAATATTCCCGTGGTGAGCTGGATCCTTCTTGGCGGCCGCTGCCGCCATTGCAAAGCAGGAATCTCGCCCATGTACCCGATCGTGGAGCTCCTGACCGGTCTGGTTTATTGGGGCTGCTACCGAGCGTTCGGCTTGAGGGTCGAAACGCTGAAGTGGGCCATCTTTTCATCCATCCTGATCGTGCTGGCATTTACCGACTTGCGCGACCGGATTCTGCCCGATGTTGTGAACTATACGGGACTTGCGCTGGCGATCGCGCTCAGCCTGGCCACCAAGCCCGCCGACGGCTCCGCCTCCTGGCTCGCAGCTCACGCCTTCGGCGTGTCGCCACCCACACCCCTACTGTCGCTTGCCGACGCACTCGTGGGAGCAGCAATCGGCGGCGGCGTTTTGTGGTTGGTTTCCGAGCTCTATTTCCGACTCCGCCATCGAGAAGGCATGGGCCTGGGAGACGTGAAGATGATGCTCATGGCGGGCGCCTTTCTAGGGCCCAGAAACACGTTTTTAATGATCCTGCTTGGTTCGCTGCTGGGCAGCATCATCGGTTTAGTGGTGATCGGCCTTCTCTACCTGGCAGGTTGGAAGAAAAACGTTGCCGTGCGGGGGAATCGAATGGGCCTGGGGGCAATACTGACGCTTCGGTGCGAGCTCGTACGGCGATATCAGTTGCCATTTGGAACCTACTTGGGAATCGCAGGACTGGTCGTGATCTTCCTGAGCAGCCCGGTCTCGAACTGGTACGAGTCGCTGCTGATGGGTCGATGATCGAAATGCCGTCCTGGGCGACGATTTCGGGCACGATCGAGGGCCTGACCGTGAATCCCGGGCTGGCTAACGGTCCCCCGGACCAGCCTAAGATCTTCGAGGATGCCAGCAGTATCGAAGCGGTTTCCGGTTACTTTTGCGGCAGGAGCGCCGGCCCTGGCTATTCCCTTCCACTGCGCCCACATCTACACTGATCTATAGGTACACGCGCGGAGGTTCAGTTATGCGCACATTCGTCTGGTTGAGCGGGGTCGCTACGGCAGTGCTGCTCGTCTCCCCAGCGAGCAGCTGGACTCAGCAGAACGATCCACAATCCCAGGTACAGCCAGCGCCAGCCCCACAACAAGAATCCCTAGCCGAAGCTGCCCGCAAGGCACGCGAACAAAGGAAAGAGGCACCGAAGAGCGCCAAGACCTTCACGAACGACAATCTGCCGACTGAGGGCGGTATTTCAACGGTCGGCGAGAACGCCGGCACAGCCTCAACCGCCGCTTCGACCTCACCTGCCGCCCAACAGAAAGGCTCCCCCGGGGGCACACCCAATGACCAGAAGAGCTGGCGGGCACGGTTCGAGGAGCTGCGCCACAAGCTGGAACAAGATCAGGCCAATCTGGAGGTCATGCGGCGCGAACTGGGCGTTTTGAACACGCAGTATTACAGCGATCCTACCAAAACTATGCAGCAGGAGCTCACGCGCAGCGAAATCAACGATAAGACTTCCGATATCGATAAGATGCAGGCCCAGGTCGATGCCGACAAGCAGGCCATTGCCGATGCGGAAGACCAGCTCCGGAAATCCGGCGGCGATCCAGGCTGGGCTCGCTAGACGGAAAATCAGACCTGTCCCCCTGGCCGAGGACAGAGGCGGCTAGCGCATTGCAACGAGCTCCGATTACACTGGGCGCGCACGGCAATCGGAACCACAACCGGCGTTTCCTTCTTCTCCCAGCGAAAAAGCTAGCGGGCAGTTCAGGACAATTCGTTGCTCTTGCGCAATCTCCCTATGCCAACAATTGAATAAAAACTTCGTTCGATACCGTCAACCGGTCCGGCGCCAGGCGGATGCGCGTGCCTTCGCGCTCGATGAAGCCCAGCGACTCGAGGTGCGCAATTCGTTCGCGCAGCTGGGCCATGCGTCGAGGCAACTCGGGAGCAAAATCGCGCTCGATGGGCGCTAGGTCAATTCCTTCGAGCAAGCGCAGGCCGACGAAAAACTCTTCATCCAGCATCTGGATCGCCGTCAGCCCCTCGAATTGCTCGCCCGGCGAGCTCCCCTGTTCGATGCACGCCACGTAACGTGCCGGATCGTGCACATTGGCCCAGCGCATCATTCCATCAAACGAATGGGCTCCGGCGCCAAAGCCCAGGTACGGCTCTCGGCGCCAATATTTCCCGTTGTGGCGCGACCTGTAACCCGGCAGCGCCCAATTCGAGATTTCATAGTGCTCGTAGCCCGATGCGGCGAGTCGCTGGCGAGCGATTTCATAGAAATCGGCGATCGTGTCGTCGTCTGGAATGGCTTGTGCGGAATAGCGGCTGCCGCCGGCGAGCGCTTCCCTGCCGAGACGGCTCCCTTCGTCAATTTCCAGCATATAGATCGATACGTGCTCGGGCCGGATGCTCACGAGCTCTTCGATCGACTTGTCCCAGGATGGGGGCGTTTGGTAGGGCAATCCGGCGATCAGGTCCATGTTGAGATTCCCGATTCCGGCTGCCCGCAGCGCCTCTGTCGCCCCAAGGATGTCTGCGCGTCGATGCCTCCGCCCGGCGGCCTGCAATTCCCGGTCAGCGAAAGACTGCGAGCCCAGGCTGATCCGATTGAATCCTGTTCCCACCCACAGGGCGGCCCTTTCCGAACTAACTGTCTCCGGGTCAGCCTCGAGCGTCGTTTCGAGCGGCTCTGCGCGGAACGAACGGCGGAGGGTGTCCAGGATTTTCCCGAGATCCGCTGGGTCAAGAAGGCTCGGAGTGCCTCCACCGACATACACCGTGTCGACCGAGGCGTGCGGTGATTCGCCAGCCTTGGCGATCTCGCGGCACACCGCCTCGCTGTAGGGTCCGTGACGGTCGCGCGACACCACGCCGGTGTGAAAATTGCAATAGGTACACTTCGTTTGGCAGAAGGGTACCTGAATGTAAATTCCGAGTGACATCCGCTTCCAGCAAAAATCTAGCACAGTCGAACTCGTCGCGCATGCGCTACCGCGGTCAGAGGGAATCGGTCCTGGCATGGAGGCCCATCTGCTAACATGGTGCCTGAAGGATCGCCACTGGGCACGCACTTCCGTGATCACACCGCTATCTCGGCAGCATCGCGAGGCTGGCGCACAGCTCACCGAGTCGAGCAGTTGCAATCTGCCTGACATGTTCTCCGACTTTGAAAGGGAATACCGTGCTGCAAAGGAAAACGTCGCGATCTTCGACACCAACTGGCAGGCGATCTTTTTTCTTACCGGGCGCGATCGCACGAGCTACCTGCACGCAATTTCTTCACAAAATATTCGCGACCTGCCGGCCGGGGGAGGGGCGCTCGCGCTGTTGCTCAACCCGCAAGGGCACATTCTTGCAGAACTTGAGGTATATGCCCTGCCAGAAAAGCTGCTGGCCCTTTCGAATGCTTCCTTCCGCGAACGGACCCTCGCGACTCTCAAGAAGTACATCATAGGCTCGCAGGTCGCGATCGATGATCAAACCGACCGGATGGGGAGCCTGGCGATCGAGGGCCCGCGTGCGGCAGAGGTGGTGAGAGAACTGGGCGCCGCGCTCGCTCCCTTACCTGAAATGTCCATGGTCGAGTCGGCGATCAAAGGGGCCCCTTGCTACTGGCTCAAGCGCTCCCACTTCGGGCAGTCCGGAGCCCAGCTGATCATCGGCCGCGAAAACCTCGCCGGCTGCTGGAAAGAGCTTCTTCGAGCGGTGCGTGCGCTCGGTGGCGAGCCAATCGGCATGCTGGTACTCAACGCCTTGCGCCTGGAGGCCGGTGTGCCTTGGTTTCCCGCCGATTTCAATGACTCGATGATCCCGCACGAAGCGGCGATTGAAACGACTCACATCAGCTTTAACAAGGGCTGCTACACAGGACAGGAGATTGTCGAGCGTGTCCGTTCGCGAGGCCACGTGAACCGCGGGCGCGTGCAGCTGAAATTCTCGACCGAAATGCCGCCCTCGCCCGGAACAAAGCTCCGCGCAAACGGGGCCGAAGTTGGCTACGTCACCAGCGCCGCATTCTCACCCGCGGCGGGCACAGCAATTGGGATGGGCTATGTGCGAAGGGAGCAGTTTCTCCCAGGAAGCATAGTGGAATTCGATCAGGGGACCGCTACGGTTTTGTAACACTGCTAGCTCTTGCTCAAATTCAGCGCACGAAGGAAGCTGCCCCGCTCCTTATCAATCTTTTTCTGAATCTGGAAGACAGCGTACAGCAGGGCCTCGGGCCGCGGCGGGCAGCCCGGCACATACACATCAATGGGGATCACCTGGTTGACGCCCTGTACGACCGCGTAGTTATTAAACACGCCGCCCGATGTGGCGCATGCCCCCATCGAGATCGCCCACTTCGGCTCGGGCATCTGCGCATAGAGCTGCTTGATCACTGGCGCCATCTTTTGCGATACGCGCCCGGCGATGATCATCATGTCCGACTGGCGAGGCGAGCCGCGAAACACCTCGGCTCCAAAGCGGGAAATGTCATAGCGGGAAGCCGCCATCGACATCATCTCGATGGCACAGCAGGCAAGACCGAAAGACATCGGCCAGATCGAGCTGCGCCGCGCCCAGTTCACCACCTTGTCGAGCGAAGTGAAAAGAATCCCTTCGTCCTTCAGGAAATTCCCTTCTTCGCCGGGTTTTTCGAGCGTGACACCCCGTGCGATCTCAACCGCCATTCCTGCCTCCCTGTGGGCAACCGCGATTGTCTATATTTATTCTGCGCGCTCG
>JASHRC010000176.1 GCA_030037525.1 Candidatus Acidiferrales bacterium
GGGCCGCGACCGGCCCGGCCGCGCCGTGTGACACGGATAGCTGAAAACCAACGAATAGTCTAGGAGACGTTTTGTCGCTAGCGCACGCCCGTCCTCCGCGTGGCTGGGGAGGTGATTCGCCTCTGCTATACTCAAAGATTGCTTCAAATCCTGGTGGAGCGTCCTACGTTTAGCCGCCTCGATCAGATGCCCACAGAGAATCGAAAACGGCTGTTCCTGGTCGATGCGATGGGGTACGTCTTCCGGGCCTTCTACGCACCCATGGACCGGCTCGAGACTGCGGCCGGTATCCCTACCAAGGTACCCTACCTGTTCGCCACGATGATGCGCAGGTTGCTCGCAAACAAAGATTTACGGCCCGACTATGTGGCCGTGGTTTTCGATTCGTCCGCGCCGACCTTTCGCGACAAGCTCTTTAGAGACTACAAGGCGCAGCGTCCGCCGATGCCGGATGAGCTCAGAATCCAAGTCCCTTTTGTGCGCCGATACTGCGGGGCCATGCACCTGCCGCTCCTGGAGTATCCCGGCTATGAAGCCGATGACGTGATCGGTTCGCTGGCGCGCCAGGCGGCCGAGCAAGACCTCGATGTGGTGATTGTGACCAGCGACAAGGATCTGCTGCAGCTGGTCGGCGCACGGGTGCGAGTGCTCAATCCGGCCAAGAACGACCTGCTGATCGATGAGAAAAAAGTGGAGGAGATCATGGGCGTGCCGGCCGGAAAAGTCGCCGACGTGATGGCGCTCATGGGCGACGCGATCGACAACATCCCCGGTGCGCGCGACCCCAACGAAAAACCGGCTCCCGGCGAGCGTCGCCGGGCGGGCATCGGCGAGGTCGGCGCGCGGCAGCTCGTCCAGCAGTTCGGCAGCGCCGAAGAGGCCATCGCGCACGCAAGCGAGGTCAAACGAGCCAGCTACCGCGAGGCGCTGGAGCGGTTCGGCGAATTTGTGCGGCTCAGCAAGCAACTCGCCACGATTCCCACCGACGCACCCGTGCCGCTGTGTCTCGACCAGCTTCCCTTGCAAGAACCCGATAGCGCCGCACTGCGCGAGCTCTATGGCGAACTCGGATTCACCTCCCTGCTGAAGGACCTGGCGCCGCTTGCGGACGATCGCGCGACCGACTACGCGCCGCTCGATTCCGCCCCCGCGCTTCGGAAATTCCTCGATTCGCTGCCGGGCGATCGCGACACGGCCATCTGGCTCGCGCTCGATTCAGAAGATCCGGAAGAAGAAGGATTCGGCACGAGAGTTCTGGGGATCGAGGTTGCCTGCCGGGAGGGGTCGGCGCGTTTTGCCTCAAACGACGCAGAGGACAGTTCGCTTCTGGCCATCGCGGACTGGCTCGGCGATCCGAGCCGCCACAAGGCAGTACATGATCCGAAGCTGTTTCATTTGCTTGCTTCCTCGGGCTCTCGACCTCAACTAGGCGGGATTCGCCACTCGACGATGCTCTATTCCTATCTGCTCAGACCCACCACGGCAAATCACCGGTTTGCCGATGTCGTCCTGCGGCACATCAACCGCGCGCTGTCTGGCGCCGCGGGCGAACACGCCGATTTTTTGCTGCAGCTTGCGCCGATTCTCCGCGCCGAAGTTGCCAGGCAAGGGCTGCTTGAGGTGTACGAGAAGATCGATCTTCCGCTCGCGCCGGTGCTGGCTCGGATGGAAGCCGAGGGTGTTCGGGTCGATCTCGCGGCACTGGAAACCGTTTCCGCCAACGCCCAGGAAGAAATCAGCCGGCTCGAGCAGGAGATTTATTCGCTGGCGGGCGCTCGGTTCAAGATCCACTCCCCTCAACAGCTCGCCGAAGTGCTCTTTGACAAGCTCCAACTCGCGCAGCCGCGAAAGAGCCGGATGAAGGTCCGGTCGACGGCTGCCGACGTGCTCGAAGAGCTGGCCCTGCTGCACGATCTGCCCAAGCGAGTTCTCGAATATCGCGAAATTGCCAAAGTGAAATCCACTTACGCCGATGCGCTGCCCCGGCTGGTCCACCCGGCGACCGGCCGGCTGCACACCCACTTCAGTCAAACCGGGGCGGCGACCGGGCGGCTCAGCTCATCCAATCCGAACCTGCAGAACATTCCCGTGCGAACCGAGCTCGGCCGTGAAATTCGCGCGGCTTTCGTGGCCTCGCCCGGTCATCGGCTGCTTTCGGCAGATTACTCTCAAATCGAATTGCGTATTCTCGCGCATCTTTCCGGGGACCCCGTCTTGGTTGAGGCTTTCCGGCGCGGGGAAGATATCCACTCGCGCACGGCCGCGGAGGTGTTGGGCGTCGGACCGCTCGAGCAAACGCACGAACATCGCCGCGTGGCCAAGGTCATCAATTTCGGCGTTATCTACGGGCTGTCCGCTTTTGGCTTGGCTCAGAATTTGGGCATCGATCGGCGGGACGCCGCCAAATTCATCGATGCCTACTTCGAGCGATACAGCGGAGTAAAGAGGTATCTCGACGCGCAAATCGCGGAAGTCCGCAAAACAGGTGTGACGCGAACGCTCTTCGGACGCACCCGGCCCATCCCGGAAATCAATTCGCCGCAGCCCAGCCTGCGCAATTTCGCCGAGCGCACGGCCATGAATACGCCGATGCAAGGCACGGCCGCAGATCTGATCAAGCTTGCGATGATCGAGCTCGACCGCCAGCTTGCTCCAGACTTCAAATCGCGCATGATCCTTCAGGTGCACGACGAGCTGCTGTTTGAAGCGGCGGAGGAGGAAATTCCCCGACTGACCAGTCTGGTTAAAGAGATAATGGAAGGGGTGCACCGGCTGTGCGTTCCGCTGGTGGTCGAGACCAAGATGGGCCCCAATTGGCGCGACATGAAGCGACAGCAAGAAGAGGAGGTCGGTCGATGGCCCCGGATCACTCCGCAGGCTTCCTGAAACTCGTCCAAGACGCGAAATCGCGGATCAAAGAGGAAAGTTATCGCGAGACAAAACGGCGGCTCGACGCTGGCGAAAAATTCGTGTTGGTGGACACGCGCGAGGATTCGGAATGGTCGCGCGGCCACATCCCTGGCGCCATTCATCTCAGCCGCGGCACGATCGAGCGCGACATCGAGAAGACCGTCCCGGATAAAAACACGCCCATCGTGCTCTACTGTGGCGGCGGCTTCCGTTCGGCGCTCGCTGCCGACAACCTGCAAAAGATGGGCTACCGCAACGTGATCTCGATGGATGGCGGCTGGCGCGGCTGGACCGAAGCGGGCTTTCCCGTCATTCGCGATGCCAAGGGTTAATACGCCTGGTACGATGTTGCCGAATTAGTGCCCGACGCCAGATGAGTCTGTGAGGCAACTAGGGATTTGTGTCAAGGCATTGACTTCCGTGCGAAATAAACGAGCAATATTCGCCCGCTACTTCACTGGTTCCAGTATCGCGTCAAGTCTGTCCGGCGTCGCTTCGACGCGCTCCAGGTGCGGATAGCGCATGCCGCCGTGATAGTCGATCGAGACCGTGCGGTACTGGTCGCCGCGCTTCAGCAGCAGCTTGATAGACTGCTGATTTTTTTCCACCGCGAGGATCGTCTCCTGCAGTAATTCGGGCGTGTACTGCTGATCGTTCACAGCTTTCAACTGCATCCCCGGCGTGATGCCTGCTTTAAACGCTAGACCGTTCCAGACCACCGTATTGATATTTCCGTCCTCGTTGACAGACAAGCCGAGCGAGGTCTGGAAGCTGCCGCCGAAGCGCCGACTCTGGTGCTCTAGCCAGTCTGGCTGGGTGTCGTTGTAGACCAACCGATAGCCGCCCTGAGTGAAGCCGTTCTCCGGCACTTGCGGCGCCACGTCAAAAGCCCTCGCGCGGAAGAAGTCCGCCCAATCGTACGGCTGCACGGCCTTCAGCGCCTTCACGAGATCATCGAAAGTGTAGGTCACAGTGACGAAGCTCCCGTTGTCGATGCCGAAGAACGCCTTGGCGAAGTCGTCGAGCGACTTCGCGCCGTTGCTCATCTCGCGGATTTTGGTATCGGCATCAAGCCAGATCAGGTCCGACTCGCGATAGTAATCGTAGGAGCGCTGCCAGCTAGGCCAGTTCTGTGGCGTGCTGCCTTCCGAGGTGATGATGGGCTGGTCGGTGGTGTCTTCCAGCGAACGCCAGGTGCGCCCCGGCTCAAGCTCGAGCACGGCTGCAAAAGCTGCCCACAGATCGCGCGCCTGCTCTGGCGTGCGCAGGCCGGACCGCGCCGCCAGCACGTTGCCGTAATAATCTGTCAGGCCTTCGTAGACCCACAGCAGGCTGTTGCGCATCGGCACATTGAAGTTGGGCGTCCACAGATCCGCGGGGCGACGAAATTTGCCGTTCCACGAGTGAATATACTCATGTGGCAGAAGATCACGCTCGACCACATTGGCCGCCCAGTCGGTGAAGTAGTTCGCAGCCGCCCCGTCTTCGCTGCTCTGATGATGCTCCAGTCCCGCGCCGCTGACTACGTCGCTTACCGAGAAGAGAAAATCGTAGTGATCGTAATGATGCGAGTTGAAGAGCTTCTGCGCCTGAATGACGAGATTTTTGTGATCCTGCAGTTCGTCGGGCGCGATCTCCACTTCGGCGGGGTTATCTGCAAAAAGGTCGAGGTACACCCTGTTATCCGGGCCCGTGGAGAGATCGATGCGCTTGAAGTTTTCGCCGGCGTAGAGCGGCGAATCGATCAGCGTATTGAGCGTAGTGGTTTTGAAGTGGATCAGGTTGCCGTCCGCGAAAGTTGTCTCGAGCGCCGTGGCGTATTTCCAGCCCTCGGGAAGGCGCAGCACCGGTTCAAAATTGATGTCGCGCGAGAAGTATCCTGCCGGGTAGAGGACCACGCTGTTCCAGGCGAGGTCGGCAAATTTTTCGGAAATACGGCCCTTCTTAGGGTCGATGGGCGCGAGGTACTGGAAGTTCACGTCCAGCGCGTTTGCGCCCTGTGGCACTTCGATGTGAAAGGCGTACATGTTCACGGGATCGCGCTTCCACGCGATGCGTCCGCCTCTTAGGGTTACCACCAGCCCGGTCATGTTGGCGATTGGATTCGATGGTGAGTGCGTGCCGGGAAGCCACTCGGGATAAAGCAGCGTCACCTTGCTGCCCGCCACAGGAATGGTTTCGCGCACCTCGAAGATGCGGTCGTTGACGTTGGTCATGTCGACGATCAGCGAGATGGTGCCCGGATAGGGAGTGTCGGCGGGCGCGACGATGGGCGGTGGCAGTGGCACAGGTTGCGGGCCAGAGGAATTCTGGGCGGATGCCACGCTCAGGAACACGCCTATCGCGGCAAAGAATGCCGGGACGCGGAAACCGCCAAGGAAGAGTCCTGGCACAAAGCCTCCGAAGAAATGATGCGATACTCTACATCAGTACGCGGGCGGACTGTTGGCAATCCTGGAAGAACGCCGACGGCGAGTGGGCCTCGAAAAACCGAATGGCATCGCGTCGTCGTTCGCGTGCGGACTTGTAGTTCTTGACGGTGGCGGCAACGATTGGTAGAACTACTTCCGGATTGCCAACCGGACCGAACTGTTGAACATTCCCTGCAAGTTCTGGTAAGGCTGTAATTCCGTCGACGCATGGCACTCGCTTCCGGCACGAAACTCGGTCCTTACGAAATCCAGCTTCCCCTCGGTGCTGGCGGAATGGGAGAGGTCTACAAAGCCCGCGACACCCGTCTTGACCGCACCGTCGCCATCAAAGTTTTGCCCATGCACCTGAGTGCCAATCCCGAGCTTCGCGCGCGCCTCGAACGCGAAGCCAAGGCAATCTCCGCTCTGCAGCATCCGCACATCTGCGTGCTCTATGACGTCGGCTCGCAAAAGGACGTCGACTTTATCGTCATGGAGTACCTCGAAGGCGAGACCCTCTACACCCGCCTCGCCCGCAAGCCGCTCACGCCCGACGAAGCCGTCAAGATCGCGATCGAAATCGCCGACGCCCTCGAAAAAGCCCATCGTTCCGGCATCGTCCACCGCGATCTCAAGCCCGGCAACGTCATGCTCACCAAAGCCGGCTCCAAGCTCATGGATTTCGGCCTCGCCAAATCTTTTGGCATGTCAGGCTCCAGTAGCGGCCCCCCCTCCGGCACGCCCAACGTATCGTCGATGGCGACCATGGCCGCCACCATGGCCGATCTTGCTTCGCCTGTTACCGTCGCCGGCACTCTTGTCGGAACTGTGCAGTACATGAGCCCCGAGCAGATTCAGGGCAAAGAAGCCGACGCCCGCAGCGACATCTTCGCTTTCGGCGCAATGCTCTATGAAATGCTGTCCGGCAAGCGCCCCTTTCACGGCAAGAGCCAGTTATCGCTTGCCAGCGCGATTCTCGAGCGCGACCCCGATCCGCTCGAGCCACCTCCGCCCCTGAAGGTTCCGCCCGCACTCGAGCAGGTCGTTCGCACCTGCCTGGCGAAAGATCCCGACGACCGTTTCCAGAGCGTGCACGACTTGAAGCTTCAGTTGCAATGGATTGCCTCTTCCGCGAGCCAAATCGGTGTCCCTGCTGTCGCGGCCACAGCCAACAGGAAGAAGCCCACGCCTGTGCTCGCCGCGCTCGGCGCTGGATGGCTGCTGGCCATCCTCGCGGGAATTCTGGTTCTCCTCTACTCCAACCGCCTCACCTCCGCGCGCCAGCCCATTCACGCGAGCGTCGAACTGCCTGCGGGAATCGATTTGGCGCTCGTTCAGGCTGGTGCTCCCGTTCTATCTCCTGACGGTCAGCAAATTGCGTTCCTAGCAATGAAGAAAGGCGCTATCTGGAACCCTGCGGCAGACACGATCTTTCTCGAGCACCTTGCCACCGGCGAAGCCACGCCGCTGACCGGTACCCAGGGCGCGATCTTTCCTTTCTGGTCGCCCGATGGCAAATATGTCGGCTTCTTCGCCGACGGCAAACTCAAAAAAATTCCCATCGCCGGAGGTCCGGCCCAGATTCTCTGTGACGCGCCCGACGGCCGCGGCGGCAGTTGGAATCAGCAAGGCATCATCATCTTTGCCCCGCGCATTGCCGGCGCTCTGCAATCGGTCTCCGACGGCGGAGGCACTCCCGCCGACATCACGACCGCCCCCAAAGACAATGCCCAGTTCACCGACCGTAATCCCTACTTTCTGCCTGACGGCAGGCACTTTCTTTTTGTGCGGCGTGGAAAAGACAATGGCAGCACCTTTACCGGCTCGCTCAATGGCGGCGAACCACGCCAACTCCTGCCCTTCGGTTCCAATGTCGCCTTTAGCGAGGGCTATCTGTTCTACTTGAAAGACGGTGCCCTCACCGCCCAGGAACTCGATCCCTCCAGCGTCAGCTTCAAAGGCAAGCCCACCAGCATCGCTGCCAACATTGAATATCAAAACTCCCGCAACGAGGGAAACTTCTCCGTCGCCCGCCATGTGCTGATCTACCACGGCTCGGTCCTCGTCAATCGCGATCTGGCTTGGTTCGATCTCTCCGGCAAGGAACTCGACCACTGGGGTGATCCCGGGCCTTATCTTGGCGGGTGGTTCTTTTCTGGCACACAGGCAGCGGTTTTGGGACGTGCCAATGCCGGTGGAAACGGCTACGGCCTCTGGCTTGCCGATGTGCAGCGCAAAACCGTGAACCGGCTCACTCCCGACCTGGATACCGCTCAGAGCGGCGTCTTATCGCCCGATGGAAAAGATATTTGGATCTCGACCACCACTGGCTATATCAGCACACTCACCCGTAAATCCTTGACGGCATCCGGCGCGGAAGAAAAGGTACTCGAGAAATACAACGGGCAGCTCACAGTTGAAGGCATTACCCGCGACGGCCACTACCTGTTGTTCGACCACCAGGACCCGAAAACCGATTTCGACATCTACAGGATGGATTTGCAAGGCGATCGCAAACTCGTCCCGGTGCTCAATTCTCCCGCTGCCGAACGCTACGCCGATCTTTCCCCCGACGGCAAGTGGCTGGCTTACACCTCCAACGAAACCGGCACCAATGAACTGTTCGTGACAGCTTTTCCCGTTCCCGGTTCGCGCTGGCAGGTTTCAAGCGGAGGCACGAGCGGCGGCTCCTGGTCGCGCGACGGCAAGAATCTGCGTTATCGCCAGGGCGACAAGATCTTCAATGTAGAAGTCCGCTTCGATGGCGCCAAACCCGAATTCTTCCCGCCCAAAGAATTGCTGACGCTGCCGCCCAATCTCAGCGTCGTTTCCATCCTGCCCGACGATAAACGCATCCTGGCCCTCCGCCCCAGTGGAGACAGCGCTCCTGTCCCCATGGACCTGATGCTCAACTGGGAGCATCTGTTGGAATAAGGCGGTTGCTCCACCCTTCCCCGGAGTTTGTGTGGGGGCGTGTCAGGCACCAAGCCTCGCCTGCCAAGCAATCCGCTGAGCGTGTTCTTGTCGATTCGCCTGGGCTAATCGACTGCCGCTCGACAACGCGGCCTACGCCGCAGAATCACAGGAACGGATTTTCGTCCGCGCTCGGACCGTAAATCGATGGCACCGGCACATCGAGCAGTCGCAGATACACGGCAAGCTCCCCTCGGTGATGATAGATGTGACTAAGCATGATCATCCGAGTAACGCCTAGGCGCGTTTTGGTGAAAAACGTTCGTCCGTTCGCCTTGAGAGTCCAGTCCGCATGGGCATCCTCGTCGCTCAGGTTCTCGAGGAATGCCCCCGCATCCTTCACGCTTTGGTCGAAGACCGCGAGAATTTCGTCGGTGCCTTTCGGCTCGGCAAACTGGAACGCGCGAGGGTCCACCTCATGCTCACTCTGTTGCAACATGGGCACGATCCGCCCCGGAACGGCCGCGATATGCAGCGCGAGCTGGCCGATGGACAGGGACCTTCGATGCGGCTTCCAGCTCAGCTTGTCTGCCGGAATTCTCTCTAAGACGCGCCGAGTGGTTTTGGCCTCCTCATAAAATTCCGCAACCACCGGCGGGACGATGCTCTTTTTCTCCGCTGCTGCCAGGTTTGTCATTTCCGCCTCTCCTTTCGCTTGCCATGTAAATCGGAAATTCTCACTGTCAGGCTAAGCTGTTACTTCTTGCCCTTACCTTCTGCTCGGGCCTTGGCGCAGGCATGAATGTAACTCCACCCCTTGGTAACCCCCTGGCGGTGTCCTTCCTCAATCAGCCCCAGCGCGGTGTGCCGGAACTTGACCAGCGTCCCCCCCGGCTCCTCGCTCAGCCGGTACTGCACGTTCGAAACGACCGGGTACGACATAAAAAGCGGCCCCGTAATCTCCAGCAGTGTCGGCC
>JASHRC010000177.1 GCA_030037525.1 Candidatus Acidiferrales bacterium
ACAATTGGCGGGACTGCGCTCCCGCTTGCGCGAAGGCCCCCGCGCGGCTCGCGTGGATGACGTCGAAGAATTTGAAGCCAACCCGACCTCCGAGCTGAGCAGGTTTCGCATTGAAGGAGCCTGGTAATGCCGTCCAATCCGAGTGTGACCGTCGATGTCAATTGTGAACCGCTCAAGCGACTCATTCGGGAAGTGCCCGACTTCCCCAAAAAAGGCGTCCTCTTTTATGACATCACCACGCTGCTCAAAGATAAGTTGGGGTTTGCCACGCTGATCGACGCACTCGCCGAGCACTACATCCCGCACCACGTGGACCTCATCCTCGGAATGGAAGCTCGCGGATTTATCTTCGGGCCGGCCCTGGCCTACCGTTTGAACGCCGGATTCGTTCCGGTTCGCAAGCAGGGTAAGCTGCCTGCCGCAACCGCCAGCTACCAGTACGCCCTCGAGTATGGCACCAGCACACTCGAAATTCACAAAGACGCGATTCAAAAAGGTCAACGCGTCATCATTGTGGATGACCTGCTGGCGACGGGGGGAACGGCGGAGGCTACGGTGAAGCTGGCGGCCTCGCTCGGCGCCGAGATTGTGGGCTTGGGCTTCGTGGTCGAACTGGATTTTCTGAAGGGCAGGGAACGACTGAAGCAGTACGACGTGTTCTCCCTGTTGCACTACGGCAAATAGATCCCGCGAACCGCGCCGAGCACTCCAACCGCGGGCCTCTCTGCCGACCTCGTGCGGTTTTTCCCCGATCGCGCACGGTGTCGGAAAGCTGAGCCCACCGCTTCGCCCGGAAAGCTATAATCTTGATGGATCGCAGGCAGTGCGCGATCGTCTCAGACGACAACCGCAAGGAGGTTGGAATGGCTGAAGCCATCCCGGAAAAGTATCGTGATCTGTTCAGCAAGCGAGCGTTTGCCGCTCTGGGCACGCTGATGCCCGACGGCCGTCCCCAGGTGACGCCGGTGTGGGTCGATCTTGAAGGCGATCGGGTCATCTTCAACTCGGCCAAAGGCCGGCAGAAAGATCGCAACGTGCGCCGCGATCCGCGCGTCGCCCTGGCCATTGTCGATCCGGACAATCCCTATCGCTACCTGGAAATCCGGGGACGGGTCACGGAGATCACCGAAGAGGGAGCTGACGCCCACATCGATAAAATGGCCAAGAAGTATCTGGGCGTGGATAAATATCCTTACCGCCAGCCGGGGGAGAAACGGGTCCTGTATAAAGTTGTCCCCGAGCACACTACGATGATGGGTTGACGTCGCTGCGCGGACGGGCCGATTCGCCGGCATACCCTCCCGCAGATCAATCTTTCGCCATAAACTTTGTTTCATCCGCCCCGGGCAAGGTCAACCCGCCAGGGTGGCTCTGGCTCCAGCGAAACCAGGGAACTTGCCGATCTCTTCCCTGTAGGTAGCTGACACCCGCGAGGGAGCTGCTTCCCGCGGTATTTCATTCTCGGGAGGCGAGGAGAAGCGGTGTTTGAAACCGAAACCGTCTCGCGACTGGATCCGAACTCTATTCGCTCCGAGTTCCCCGCCCTGGCTCAAATTGTCGATGGGCAGCCCGCGGCTTTTCTCGATGGTCCGGGAGGCACGCAAGTACCAAGGCGAGTGATCGCCGCCATCTCCGATTACCTCAAGACAATTAACGCCAATGCCGGCGGGGCCTATCCCACCAGCCGCGCGACCGATCGCATGATTCAGACCGCGCGGGCGGCCATGGCCGACTTTCTGGGTTGCGATGCCGACGAGATCGTCTTCGGTCCCAACATGACGTCGCTAACCTTTGCCATCAGCCGTGCCCTCGGCAGAGAACTGGCGGCAGGGGACGAGATCGTGCTCACCCGTCTCGATCATGACGCCAACGTTTCACCCTGGCGCGCGCTCGAGGAGCGCGGCGCCATCATTCGCATGGCGGACATTCAGGAGGAAGACTGCGCGCTCGACCTCAACCAACTCAAGCAGACGATCTCCACGCGAAGCAAGCTGGTCGCCTTCGGCTACGCCTCCAACGCCGTGGGCACCATCAATCCCGTCGAACAGATCGTGCAGTGGGCGCACCAGCATGGCGCACTGGCGTTTGTCGACGCCGTGCATTACGCCCCCCATGGGCTGATCGACGTGCGCGCCCTCGACTGCGATTTTCTGGTCTGTTCCACCTATAAGTTCTTCGGACCTCATATGGGCGTGCTCTACGGCAAACGCTGCCACCTCGAGCGATTCGAGCCTTACAAGATTCGGGCCAACAGCAATGCCGTTCCCAACCGCTGGGAGTGGGGCACCTTGAACCATGAGTTGATCGCCGGGATCCCGGCTTGCGTGGATTATTTGGCCGATCTCGGCCGCCAGTTCGACGCCTCCCTCACCGCTCGGCGCAGCGCGCTCGTTGCCGCCTACGCGGCGATCCAAAAGCACGAGCGCGAGTTGATGGCCCGCCTGATTCCCGGGCTGCTTAAAATCCCCGGACTTACGCTCTATGGAATTCGCGACCCCAAGCGGTTTGATCAACGTTGTCCCACGGTGGCGGTGCGCATTGAAGGTCATACTCCGCTCAAGCTTGCCACCCAATTGGGCGAACGCGGGATTTTCTGTTGGGATGGAAATTACTACGCGTTGAACCTGACGGAACGTTTGGGAGTTGAAAACGACGGGGGGTTCCTCAGAATCGGTCCGGTGCATTACAACACCCTCGAGGAAATCGAACGGCTGCTCACCGCGCTTGAGACCATCGTCAGGGGCTGAGGGAAGCCATGGCCACGCCGATCAGCCTGCCGTCTTCGACGTCTTCGATCTCGGCTTCAAACCAGCGGTTCGGTTCATGCCTTCCCTTGAGCGAGAGTTGCAAGTAATTGTCGGTCAGGGCTTCGGTCGAGATCCGATCGTGGCTCGGCCCCTGCGGTGCCTGGCTTCCCCTGGCAACCGGAGAGGGGGAAGAGTTCAGGGTGATGGCCTTGAGGGATCGGCCGATCAACGAGCGCATAAACGCCAGCCTCTTTTCCCCTGCCAGTTGCCGCAGGATCCGGTTCCGCTCCCCCGCGACCTCGGCCGGAACCTGATCCTCCATTCGTTCCGCCTCCGTCCCCGGCCGTGGTGAATAAGAGAAGACGTGCAGGTAGGTAAAAGGCAGTTCCTCGACCATGCGCTGCGTTTCTTGAAAATCCGAGTCGCTTTCGCCGGGAAAGCCAACCATGACGTCGGCGCCAATGGCTGCCGCCGGCATGGCTCGACGCAAAGCCTGAATTTTCTCGCGATAGTGCCACGGCCGGTACTTGCGATGCATCCTGCGCAAGACGCGATCGCTGCCCGACTGCAGCGGGACGTGGGCATGCTTGGCAATGCGCGGCGATTCCGCCACCAGCCGAATGAGGTCGTCCGTCCAGTCCATGGGTTCGACGGAGCTGATGCGCAATTTTTCAAGCGACGTGCGGTTGAGAATGGAACGTACGAGATCCGCCAAGCCCAGGGCGGGGGTGTCGCCTTCGAAGCGCCGGAGGTCTCTTCCCCAGCGCCCCAGATTAATGCCGGAAATGACGACCTCGCGATAGCCCGCCTCGATTAATCGATGAACCTCTTCGAGGATTCGGCCAAGCGGGAGCGAGCGGCTGCTGCCGCGCACATAAGGAATCACACAAAACGAGCAACGGTTGTCGCAACCATCTTGGACCTTGAGGATCGGTCGGGTTCGCTCCTCGGCCGCGTCGAGGACGGGTGCGGCCATCAGTTCCGTGTGGGCGAAGATGTCGGAGACGAAGACCGGTCCTCGGTCGCTGGTGGTGGCCCGTCTCGCGTCGGCCAACCCGCCGGCCAAGCGGGAGACCGGCACGAAGTCGCCACGGTTGGGGGCAACGGCCTCGCCCGATCTGGGGAGTTCGACTGGGTTCCCAGCGCCGGACGGCAGGGCGATGTCTACCAGACGATGTTTGTGAGAATTGCCGATGACCAGCGCAACCCCGGGCAGCGCCGCCAGCTCTTCCGGCGCACGCTGAGCGTAGCAGCCGGTGACCACGATCCGGCAATCCGGATTCTCGCGGTGGATGCGACGGATGGTCGTGCGCGCCTGCTGATCCGCCGACTGAGTTACGGTGCAGGTGTTCACCACCACAATCTGCGCCTGGCGGCGCGCCGCGGCCGGGCGAAGGCCGCGCTGGCGAAATTGTCGCGCCAGAGCGGCGCCGTCGGCCTGCGTGGCCCG
>JASHRC010000178.1 GCA_030037525.1 Candidatus Acidiferrales bacterium
CTCCGAATCGCACGGAGACCAGCTTGGAAACGCCCGGTTCTTGCATCGTCACGCCGTAGAGTACCGGCGCGATGCCCATGGTTTTCTTGCTATGGGTAATCAACACGAACTGGGTCTCAACACTCATTTCTTTGACGAGTTCGGTGAATCTTCCGATATTGGCTTCGTCGAGGGGCGCATCCACCTCATCCAGGATGCAGAATGGGCTTGGCTGGTATTGGAAGATACCCACGAGCAGAGCCAAAGCGGTGAGGGCTTTTTCTCCGCCAGAAAGCAGCAACACGTTCTGCAACTTCTTTCCCGGCGGTGAAGCCACGACATCAATGCCGCTCTCCGCACTGTTTTCCTCGTCGGTCAGCCGCATGAAGGCATGACCTCCTCCAAAGAGCTTTTTGAAGGTACTCTGAAAGTTGTCGTTAATCTTGTGGAACGCCTCTTCAAATTTCTGGCGGGAAAACGTGTCGATTTCCCGGATCGTCGCCTGCGTGTTCTCAATGGATCCGATCAGGTCTGCTCTCTGGCTATCGAGGAACGCATGGCGTTCACTGGTCTCCTTGTATTCCTCGAGCGCCATCATGTTTACCGGACCCATCCCCTCCAAGCGCAGGCGCAGCTCGTGGTAGGCGCGGTCCTCGGCGGCGAGCTGCTCTCCACGAACCATCGACATGGTCATATCCGCCACCAAGGCATGCCGCTCGATTCCCAACTCATTCCGGCAGGTGTCCGCCATGTACTGCGCATCGGATTCCAATTTTGCGTCGGCTGCGGAGAGTTCAGCTCGACGGTCGCGAGTCTGGTCGAGCTCTTGGCGCACCGCGTGCAGTGCCTCTTCGATGGCGGAAAGACGTTCCCGCACCTGATCCGATTCGAACTGTAATAAACTCTCCCGCGTCTCGCAGGCGTTGCCTTCCGCATCCAACTCTCCTTGCAAACTTGCCATTCGCTGGTTTTCCGCTTCGCGCTGAACCTTTTCCGTCGCCCAAGATACCATTTGGCGAGCCAGAGATTGGCCCCGCTCGGCAAGTTCCGAGGCCATCGATTCAATCCTCTCGAGCACGGCAACCGAGGATCGATGGCGTTCTTCGAGTGCCGCTACCCGTGCCAGATGCTGAGACGCCTGTTGTGCCGCTCGGTCCCGGTCTTGGCGCAAGCTGACCATTTGCCGATTCGCGCTCGCCGCCAGGGCTTCGAGTTCGTTCTGCTTTTGCTTAAGCTGGTTGAGCGCTGCCTCCCGGGAACCGATCTGTTCCTCGTGCTCTCGTCGGTCGGCAAGCAATTGCTCGAGTTCTTTCTCTGCCGTGCTGATCCGCTCGCGAACCCGGGCCATCTCCGAGTCGAGCTGCTCGAGCAGGTGCCCCGAGGTCATAACCTGCTTTTCCGCCTCCCGCTTGTCCTCTTCCAGTCGGTCGAGCAGGGAAGTGAGATCTTGGATCTCGCGTCCTAGGGCGAGCGTGCGAAGTTCCTCCTCACGCAGGTTGGATTCAAGCTCGCGGAGGAGACGAATCAGATCTCGGAGTTCACGTTTCATCGACAACGGCCCTTCCTGCCGTTGCTTGCCGCCGGTGACCGTGACATTGTGAAAGCACTCTCCGGACGGAGAGAGGAAAAACGCGTCCGGATTTTCAAGCGCGAGCTCCCGCGCCGCATACGGCTCTTGAACGATATATCCGTTTCGCAACTTCGGCAAAATCACTTCGAGCGACCGTCCAAAACCATTCAGCACACGAATAGCATGCTTCAGAGGAACGATGGAGGCGTCCGGAGAGCTCCTATGGGCCGCCTCATCGACGGCAAAGGAAAACTTCACCTGCGCATCCTGGGGATGCACCAGGAACGTGGCCCGCCCATCCACGTCCGTTCGCAGCAGGCGCAACCCTTCATCGGCCGCGTCCCACGACTTTACAACGATGTAATTCAATTCGTCGCGCAGGAAGTCTTCCACCATGCCCTCATACCGAGGTTCGACTTCGAGAAAGTCGGCCAGCACTCCGGCTGGAGCCAGACCGCCGTTCAAAGCACCGGATTGAAGCAGCCGTCTGACGGACTCGGTCGAATAGCCATGCTCGGCGATGACCGCTTCGAGCGAAGACTTTCTTCCCATGGCGGAAGCGTATTCAGCCCGTAACCCGTCCAGACGCCGCTTCGCTTCCGACTCTTGACGGCGCTTCGATTCAAGGAGTTCGCGTGTCTCGACCCATTTTTCACTCAGCCGCGCGGCGCGTTCGGAGACCGTCTCGAACTCCAGAACGCGTTGTCCCCGCTCTCCGCCGAAGGCTCTGACCTCGAAATCCGCTCCCGCCACTTCGGCTCGCAGCCGCTGGGCTTGGCGATCGATCGCCGCCATGCGCTCCGCCGCCTGGGTCAGCTGGTTTTGCAAGTTGGCGGCCGAGTTCACGACTTCGAGAATGGCACTATGAGAATCGGCCTGAGCGTGCTCCAATGCCGCCAGCCGGTCGGCGGCATCCCGCATTTCCTGCTCGCAGGCGGCGAGTTCCTGCTGGGCGGCGAAAAGGTCAGCGGCGGCGGAGTCGAGCATGCCACGGTTTAGGTCGCGCTCCGCTCCGAGAGCGCTTAAACGGTTACGGATCTGAGCTTGTTCGCTCTCTTCCGCGGCAGCTCGAGTTTCAAGCTCTCGGCAGCGTTCGTCATTGTGGCGTCGGGTTGCCAGGGTGCGGTCGGCCTCCAGTTTGATTTGACTCAAACGCTCGCGGTTCTCCCGCATCTCCTTCTCGATCTCGTAACCACGATGTCTTCGCTCCGTCTGTTCTGCTTCGAGCGCCTGAATTTTCGCACTCTGTTCTCTCATCTGTTCCGATGTCGCGTTAATCTGCCGTTCTAGTTCGAGCTTTTCCCCATCGAGTTGTGCGAACTTGCTGGCCAGCACAATGCGGAGTTTGCTTCGCATTTCCTCTCGCAACTTGGCGTAGCGCTCAGCTTTAGAGGCTTGCCGCTTGAGCGAATTCATCTGGTGAGTGACTTCCTCAAAGATGTCATTCACTCGGGCTAGGTTCTGCTTGGCGTCTTCCAGGCGAGCTTCTGCCAGGCGCTTCTTATTTTTGAACTTCGTGATCCCGGCGGCTTCTTCGATGACCAGCCGTCGATCGGTCGGACGGCTGCTTAGGATCTGTCCGATCCGTCCTTGCTCAATGAGCGCGTAGGACTCCGATCCCAACCCTGTGCCCATGAACAGCTCCTGAATGTCACGCAAGCGACAGAGCTTTCCGTTGAGGAGATATTCACTGTCACCCGAGCGGAAAAGCCGGCGCGTAACCACAATTTCCCCTGCCCGGAATTGCTGCTGAAACCTTCTCCGGCGAATCTTCAGAACCACCTGCGAACCGGCGACCGGATCGGCAGCCGCCGAGGTCTGGGCTCCGCCCATCGTCGAATCGCCGTGGTTGGAAGGCGCGGATCCGGCTCCCTCGGCGGGCAGCGGTTCCACTTCCTCGAGTCTCCCCGGCTGTGCTTCTTCGGTAAGGCGCTCGACTTCTTCGGTGGCTTTGGCTCTCAACTCGGCTTCGTCCCAGTCCTCATCAGGAAACTCGTCTTGGATCTCAATCTCAGTGATGTTCGCATCTTGGCCGTCATAGACTTCCGGGTCGACGAGGGTGAGCGCAACTTCAGCCATACCCGTCGGCTTGCGATCGGGGCTGCCCGCAAAGATCACGTCTTCCATGCGGGAGCCGCGCAGGGTCTTGGCCGACTGCTCGCCGAGAACCCAAGCGATTGCGTCCGCAATGTTCGACTTCCCGCAGCCGTTCGGTCCGACGATGGCTGCGACGCCGTCACCATGAAACTTAAGCTCGGTGCGCTCGCAAAAAGACTTGAACCCGAGAATTTGCAGCTTCTTCAGTTTCAGCAACTTGTGCTCCTTTATCCCGCGCTAGCCGCGGGCGACAGCAGGTTCTGGTTCAGCCCCAAAGGGCGCGGCCTCTCGAGCCGCGCAAAAATTCCGGAAACTCGCCGGGAGAGGACTCATAGCGCGTATGACAGCTTCCGAAAAAGTCAGTCCAGGCTTTCCTTGCCAACTTGAGCTCCTCTTCCGCAACCACCCTTGCACCTGCCGTCTGAATCCTTCACGGCTGGGTCTCGGCTTGCGGGGGCGAGCCGGGGACGGCAATTTGCCTAGAAGCTGGCAGGCGAAGTCGAAGAACCCGTTGTCCCCCGCTTCAATTTACCAACCAGGTTCCTCTCACGGCTTCCTCCGGCAAAAATCGCCCTGGGCCGGACGGGCCAAGACACAAATTGGAGCTACTGTACCCGTGAAACCGCTCGAGGGTCAAGCAATAAAACACCATATATAGTGGTGCTCTCCGGATAGCTACTGTCCGTACGGCGTGGCATGCACCATAGTTCGGACGCAGCAAATGAAAGGGAGATTGGGAAGGGAGAACCGCGAGAGCACCACCAGCCTAGCGCACCCTCGACGGGGAAGCAATGGGCTTCTGCCCTTTTGCTTTTCGGGCTTGATGGGAATTGCGTCGCGGTGGGATCAACCTATTCGCGCGTGGCGGAGGCAGGATGTTAAGCTTAACACTGGCCTATTTCTTATGTTGCTTCATGGCATCTTTCCTCCGATCAGCACCCCCTTCTATCCCGACGGCAATGTTTATCACAAGAAGCTTGAGCACAATGTTGAACGCTATTCCAGGACGCCGGTCGCCGGCCTCGTGGTGCTTGGATCGACCGGCGAGGCGGTGTTCCTCTCGGATGAAGAGCGCCGTGCTGTGCTGAAGACGGCGCGCACCACGGCCGCTCCCAACAAAGTGCTGATTGCGGGTACGGGGATCGAATCGGCGATCGAGACCCTGCGTCTCACCGAATACGCCGCCGGACTTGGCTATGACATCGCTATGGTGCGTACGCCGCACTATTTCCGCAAGCAGATGCTGCCGACCAACCTGCTGGCGTTCTACCGGTTCGTGGCGGACCGCTCCCCACTGCCGGTCATCATCTACAATTTTCCCCAGGCTACCGGCTATGACATCCCTGCCGAGCTCGTGATCGAACTCGCCGAGCATCCCAACCTGGTTGGCATTAAGGA
>JASHRC010000179.1 GCA_030037525.1 Candidatus Acidiferrales bacterium
TACTGAGCCAAAAGCCGAAGCAGCTTTCGATTCTTGTTCATCGAGCAAAGCACATGCGCCATGATCTCAGGCCGCACGACGCTCTGAGTAGGAGCAACAAATCGAAGGTAGTGTTCCGCTGCCTGTTCCAAGACATAGGTCGTGGTCTGACCATTGTCTTTGGCAAGTTTGGCCAGATCCTTTGTAAAGCTCGGCCCGCATGTTAAGTCCGATTCGCTTTCTAACTCCCTTTGCCATCTTTGAATCCCTTCCTGAACTTTCTCATGATCGATCTTGACATGTCATGATTGCTGCCTCGATAAACAACGGCCATTGGTGAAGCTGTACTTTGTCTTCTTTTATGGGAGCGAGGTTCGGGGTAGTGGCGCGCTTGGCAGGACTGGAGGTTAGAAGTATGCAGCCATCGCCTCGAAACTCGGCTAATCCTTTCCCTTTGCGAACGCGGCGTCTGTTTTATTCGCATGTAAGCGCGCCGAGTGTGTTAGATTGACAATTTCGTCGACATATTTAAGTCACCCGAATGACGCGCCCCCCTTTTTATCGGCTGAACATCTGCCTCTTTGCGCTCCTCCTATGCGCTCCCCTCTCCACTCTTCGCTCGGCGCCATCGGGTGATGACCACCTGCTTGAGATCATGCAGCGGGAACTTACGCGAGCCACGACATCACTCGCGAAATCCGATCCCGCCCCATATTTCACAAGCTACGCCGTCGAAGACGGAGATGGCATCGTCATCGCCGCCGTGAATGGAAGCATCATCCTGTCATCGAGCGCCCACAACCGCCGGGCGGACGTAATGATGCGCGTTGGCAGCGCTGCCCTAGACAACACCCACGGGACAAGCCGTCCGTCGGGAATCGTATCCGGCTTCATCCCGCTAGGCGATGACCCTGACGCGACAGCGCGAGTGCTTTGGCAGCTCACCAACCGCGAGTACCAGCAGGCCTCGGGCGCCTTCTTGCGCGTGAAGACCGACTCGGCAGTCCGCTCCCAGGAGGAAGATCAGTCCCCGGACTTTTCCAAGGAGACCGCCGCAAAGGAGCTGGGCGGCACGCTAGGGCCACTTTCGCTCGATCAAAAGGCGTGGGAGGGCCGGCTCCGGCGGGTGTCCGCTCGATTCCTGAAGTATCCGGACGTGTATTCGTCCATCGTCACGTTTCAAGCAGCAAATTCGCGCTCCTATCTGGCAACGAGCGAAGGCACCGCCATTGCCGAGCCCTCAGCGATTGCACGTCTGGTCATCGAAGGCGAGTCGCGCGCCCAAGATGGCATGGATCTGTTGCGCGTCGAGACTTTTCAGTCGAATTCTTCGACCAAACTTCCTTCTGAACAGGAGCTCGTCGCAAAAGTGGACAAAATCGGGGCCGATCTCGGGGCTTTGCGCTCGGCGCCCGCGGCGGAGCCGTACATCGGTCCGGCTCTGCTCTCCGGAAGAGCGGCGGCCGTGTTTTTTCACGAAGTGCTCGGCCACCGGCTCGAGGGTCATCGCCAACGAGACGAACGCGAAGGGCAAACCTTCACCAAGAAAGTCAACCAGCAGGTCCTCCCGCCTTTCCTGAGCGTGGTCGATGACCCTACCTTAAAGGAGCTCGGTGGGGTCGAACTTGCAGGCCATTACGATTTTGACGATGAAGGAGTGCCCGCCGAGCGAGTGGTGGCTGTCGAGAACGGGATTCTGAAGAATTTCCTGATGTCGCGAATGCCCATCACCAACTTCAGCCATTCCAATGGCCACGGCCGCCGCCAGGCGACTCTCATGCCTACCGGACGTCAGGGCAATCTGATCGTGACTTCTACAAAAACTGTCAAAGATTCCGAACTGCGCCAGCAGTTTATCGAGGAGATCAAGAAACAGGGCAAGCCCTATGGCCTCTACTTCGAGGACATCCAGGGCGGCTTCACGCTAACGACCCGAGAGCTGCCACAAGCCTTCCAGGTGATCCCGGTCATGGTCTGGCGCGTCTATCCCGACGGCCGGCCCGATGAACTCGTGCGCGGAGTGGATATCGTCGGTACTCCTCTACTTTCGCTCAACAACATTATTTCGACTGGAGACACCGAGCAGGTGTTCAACGGGATTTGCGGCGCCGAATCGGGGCAAGTGCCGGTCGCGGCTGCCGCTCCGGCCATGCTTTTCTCGGAAATCGAGGTGCAGAAGCGGGCCAAAGGGACCCAGCGACCCCCGCTCCTGCCAGCTCCGGGTCTCGCCTCTTCGCCGACGAAAACGGATACCAGGCCATGAGTCGATTCCTCTGGGTCTTGCGCCTCGCTCTCCTCCTCAGTCTCGCGGGCCTCGGCTCGATTCCCGCAAGCGGCCAGCACAAGACTGATCCCCTGCTGGAAGCGATGCGCCAGGAGCTAGACCGCTCCAAGTCTCAGCTGAGAATGGAGGACGTTCCGTCGCCCTATTACATCGAATACCATCTCTGGGATGTCGACCAATACGAGGCGGAAGCCGCTTTTGGCGCGCTGCGCCAAGACCAGCGCAATCATGTTCGAACCGTGAAGGTTGTGGTCCGCGTCGGTGATTACAAGCTGGACAGCTATGGCCCCGCAAGCGCCGGCGTCAATATTGCGCCGCTCGACAATGACCCGCTGGCCCTGCGGCGCCAGCTATGGCTGGCGACCGATCAGGCATTCAAGGCCGCAAGCGAAGCCCTGGCCGCAAAAAAAGCGGCCCTGCGCCGGTACAGCGCCGATCAACCCTTCGATGATTTTGCCCACGCGCCCGAGGTTCAATCGATTGGGCCGACAGTAAAGCTCGAATTTGATCCCAAACCCTGGCGGGACGCTCTGGAGAACGCGACCGGATTGTTCCGCACCGATCCGCAGCTGGAGTCTTTGTCCGCGACGTTCCGCTGCCGGGCCGTCAATCACTATTTCCTGAACACGGAAGGCACCACCACTCGGAATGGATACACGGTGTATTACTTGACGCTCGCCGGCTCAACGCAAGCTTCCGATGGGATGCGGCTGGAGCGCTCGCCCTATCATGCCGCGGCGACCCTAGGGGAACTGCCCACACCCCAAGCATTTGTTGCCGAAGCAAGGAAGACCATCGAAACCCTGAAAGCCCTCCGCGAGGCTCCGGTTATGGAAGAAGATTACTTCGGCCCGGTACTTTTCTCTTCCGACGCCGCCAGCGACCTTTTCTATGGGATGGTCGGAGGGAACATTTTGGGGCGGCGGCCGGATCCCGGTGACTCGGCGCGCACATTAGGAGATTACGCCGCCAATTATAAGAGCCGCGTTCTTCCGACGTTTCTCTCGATTGAAGACGATCCCACCACGAAAACATTCCAAGGGAAATCCTTGATCGGAAGCTATGAGACCGACGACGAGGGAGTGCGGGCGGAAAAAGTCTCGGTGATCGAGGACGGTATGCTCGTGAATTATCTGCTCGGCCGCGAACCGATCCGGGATCTTCCCGAATCAAACGGCCATGGCCGCGCTGCCCCGAGCCAGCTCGCCTTTCCCTACATCGGCAACCTGATCGTCAAGCCCAAGCAAACTCTTTCGCCCGCTGAACTCAAGCAGAAGCTCATCGACATGTGCCGCGGAGAAGATAAGCCGTACGGCTATCGTGTTGAGACGCTCGGCGGCAAATACGAACCGCGTTTAATCTACCGCGTGTATGTGAAAGACGGACACGAAGAACTCATCCGCGGCGCCCTGTTCGACAAGCTCGATACCCGCACCCTGCGAAACGATCTGGTCGCGGCAGGCGACGATCCACTTGTGAGCAACCGCGAAGGCTCGGTTCCTTCTACGGTAATCAGCCCGTCGATTCTCTTCGACGATCTGGAAGTGAAGCGCACCGACGCGAAGAACGCCAAGCTGCCCGAGTATCCGCCTCCCGATTTGATCGCACACTAGTTTGGCTTGAAACGCTGCTTGGTCCGCGAGATTCACGAGCCTCGAGATGCGGTGTCCTTCGCAACAAAAGGTGGCAACAGCCGAAGTCATATCTCCGCCCAGAAGCGAAACGCGCTCATCTGAGAGAGATTCAAGACGATTGCGGGAGTAGCGATAGAAACTGTCGCCCAAGCCTAGGGCAATATCTGGACAACCGCGGTTTGAACCTCCCGCCGATTGGTCAGACGAGCATCTCAGTTTGTTAACGCCTACTAGCTGCCACGGCTTGTTCCAGAGCCTCTCGAATGAATCGCTGGTAGGGAATACCCCGTTCCTTGGCGCGGCTCTTGACCGCCTTCAACAGCGGCTCCGGCGTCCGCATGTTGACCCGTGCTCCCTTTTTCTCAAAATTCGAACCGAATCGCCTTCGCGCCGGAAAGGTCATACTTTGTGAGATCCGCCTTGTCGACAAAGAGCGCCGCTTCCTCATCACTGTTGAAGCTTGGGATTCTCTTTCTCATAGTGCTGAATTTACTTCCTGTGCATGTAGCGAGCACTGATGGGCCGAACGTACCGCTTGCCTCTCTTCGCCCTACCCAGCTTTTTCTTCAGCGAGCTAAAGCCTCCAGGGGCTGTACATCGCGCTCGATTTTGGCGAGTCGGTCGTCTTCAGCAACCTCTAGATCGTATTTCGTCTGAAGGTTCAGCCAGAATTCCGGTGTGGTTTTGAAGTAGCGAGCCAAACGCAGAGCTGTATCGGTTGTGACCGCGCGCCGCTCGGCAACAATATCGGCGATCCGTGTCACGGGCACGCGCAGACCAAGCGCCAGCTTGTTCATGCTCAGATTATAGGGCTTCATGAAATCCTCGCTGAGAACTTCGCCCGGATGAACTGGCTTCAGCTTTTTTGACATTGCTTCCTCCCTAATGATAATCGGTGATCTCAACCTCATAGGCATCTCCCGCACGCCAGACAAAGCAAATGCGCCACTGGTCATTGATGCGAATGCTGTGCTGCCCTCTACGGTCGCCGTGCAACCCTTCGAGCCGGTTCCCCGGAGGTGAAGCCAAATCGCTCAAAACTCTCGCGGCATCCAGTTGCCGAAGTTTGCGAAGTGCCACCCGCTCGATGTTCTTAAAGCGCTTGACGGACTCCCTTTTATGAAGCTGTTCTGTGTCCTTCGAGCCAAAGGACTTAATCACATTTCAATCCTATACTGCTGGGCGTTAAATGTCAATCGGTAGGCCAGCACAAGAGTGATTGCTTGCACATTGTGCATGCATTGCCTACAGTGAGTGGATGCAGTACACGATCCGGAAAGTGCCAGGCCGTGTGGACATTGCCTCCGTCATCGTGCGCAAGAGCAGGGCCGGAGCCTCAACGACGTAGCGCTTGAAGCTCTTGCCCGAGGTGCCGGCGCTATCGGAGAGCAGGCGCCACAGCGCGATCTCCAAGATATTGTGGGCACTTGGCGCAAAGATCGCGCCTTTAAGCGCGCGCTGGCAGAGCAGGACACTGTCGATGAGGAGATGTGGCGCTGAGGCTGGCGCTCGATACCAACCGCCTACACCGATCTCTGTCGCGGAGACGCGCGCGTGGTTGAAACCCTCGCCGCGGCAGAGGAAATCTGACTGCCGTTCATCGCGCTTGCTGAATTGCGCGCGGGATTCGCCGTCGGGACTCAAGGTCCGCACAATGAAGCGGTTCTGCGCCGGTTTCTTCTTAAGCCCGGCGTTGGGGTTCTCTATGCCGACGAGGAGACCACTTACCACTAGGCTACCGTGTACCGGCAACTAAAAAAGCAGGGGCGCCCATTCCCACCAACGACATGTGGATCGCAGCGCTCTGGCCTACGGGCCCGATGCGCCAAGGTGCTATTCCACGTGGTCAACGTCCGGCATCTGAAAAAGCGGCCCACGATTTTCACCATCAACAAACCACTGCATCAGGGGGGAAGGTGTTACACGACGAGGATGTGGCGGCCGCCATCCTGGATCGCGTCCTTGAGCGCGGGCGTCTCATTCACCTCGACGGACCTTCTGGATGGACATGTCATCTGCATGTTGTGCATGTTGATGGTGACTTGCCTTCCACTTTCGAACGGCTCAGAATTTCTGGAATTAACAGCTCACAATTTCCGGAACTCACATACAAGAACCCACAATTTCGTCGTGTGGCCACAGCGAGGTTCCCGGATTCCCGGCAGTGAACGCAGTCGGGAAATAAATACCAGTTGCCGCTTCGATCGCCCTAGGCTAAACTGGGCGGGTTTTGCGGGAGGGTTTTGATCAAATGGAATGGACCACGCCCCAGCACGAAGAGATCTCGCTCAGCTGCGAAGTCAGCTCCTACGCAAACGCTGAACTGTAGTTTGGATGCGCATTAAGGTTCTCGGCTCCGCCGCCGGCGGTGGCTTTCCGCAGTGGA
>JASHRC010000180.1 GCA_030037525.1 Candidatus Acidiferrales bacterium
AATGGTGATTGGTCGCTATCACTTGCTGCAGAGAATCGGAGAAGGGGGCATGGGTGAAGTGTGGCTGGCGGAGCAGAAGGAGCCGGTCCGGCGGCGCGTCGCGATCAAACTGATAAAGGCAGGCATGGACACGCGTGAAGTGGTGGCGCGCTTCGAATCCGAGCGGCAGGCGCTGGCTTTAATGGACCATCCGGCCATCGCCAAGGTCTTCGACGCTGGGTCCACCCCGCAGGGCCGGCCTTACTTCGTGATGGACTACGTCACGGGCATGCCGATCACGGCGTATTGCGATAAATACAGGCTGAACATGCGCCAGCGATTGGAGTTGTTCCAGCTGGTGTGTGACGGTGTGCAACATGCCCACCAGAAAGCAATCCTTCATCGCGATCTGAAGCCTTCCAACATCCTGGTGGGTGAGGTAAACGGGAAACCGGCGCCACGTATTATCGACTTCGGAGTCGCAAAAGCCACCGCGCAGCGGCTCACCGCCGGCACCATGTTCACGCAAGTGGGTGCAATTGTGGGGACGCCGGGCTATATGAGTCCCGAGCAGGCCGACTCGGCCGGGGCGGACGTGGACACGCGAACGGACGTGTACTCGTTGGGAGTGGTGCTGTATGAGCTGATGGTGGGTGCAGTGCCGTTGGATTTCAGCAAGACGCCTCTCGACGAGTTTCTGCGCCGATTGCGCGAGGAGGAAGCGCCGCGGCCTAGCACCAAATTGCGCACGCTCTCAGCCAACTCCGACGTCACGGCGCAAAACCGAGCCGCGGATGGTCCCGCGCTGGCGCGGCAGTTGCGCGGCGATTTGGATGCGATCGCGCTGAAGCCTCTGGAAAAGGATCGCTCGCGGCGGTACGCAACGCCTTCGGATCTGGCGGCCGACATTGGACGATATTTGCGCAATGAGCCGGTGCTGGCGCGTCCGGCCAGCCCCGCATACCGTGCGCGCAAGTACGTGCGACGGCACCGGGTGGGAGTCGCCTTTGCCGTGGCCGCGGCTCTGCTGCTGATTTCAGTCGCCGTGGCACAGGCCTTCGAGCTTCGGCGCATCAAGCGCGAACGCGACCGGGCAGACCGCGTGACCGAGTTCATGACCGGTATGTTTAAAGTATCGGACCCTAGCGAGGCGCGGGGCAACGACATCCGCGCACGCGAGATTCTGGATAGCGCATCGAAAGAGATCGACACCGGCCTTAAGCAGGATCCGGAACTCCAGGCCCAGATGATGCATGTCATGGGCAACGTATATGCGAGTCTCGGGATCTACTCGCAAGCCGAGCTGCTGCTGCGCCATGTCGTGGAAATCCGGCGGCGCACGCTGGGTGCAAATAACCCGGAGACGTTGAAGTCGATGAGCGATATCGCCGATGTACTGGACCAAAAGAGCGATTACCTGGAAGCAGAGAAGTGGAGCCGGGAGACGCTGGACGCGCGCCGTCGCGTATTGGGACCCGAGAATCGCGACACGCTGAGCAGCATTTCCCTGTTGGCCCAGATCCTGGCCGATGAAGGGCATTATCCCGAGGCCGAGAAATTGAATCGAGAAGTGCTGGATGTGGCCCGCCGGACGCTCAGTCCCCAAGACAAGTTGATCACGACAGCGACGAAGCGACTGGCGGTAGATCTTGATTATGAAGGCAAATACTCGGATGCCGAGAAAGCTTTTCAAGAAGTGCTGGAGGTCGATAAGCGAACGCTGGGCCCCGACCACCCGACCGTGTTGGGGGACATGAATAACCTGGGCAACGTGGCACTGTTACAGGGCCATTACGTGGAGGCGGAAAAAATATATCGCAACACTGTTCAGGCCAAGCGCCGGGTGCTGGGCCCGGAGCATCCCGAGACGATAAAGTCGATGGGAAACCTGGCGTTGGATCTGGCTAACCAGAAGCGTTACGACGAGGCGGAGAAATTGTTCCGCGAAACACTGGAAATCAAGCGAAGAACGCTCGGTCCGGAACATCGCTCCACGCTCGTCACGATGGGGAATCTGGCGGACCTGCTGTCCGACGCAGGCCGCTACGCCGAGGCGGAAAAACTACTGCACGAGACGCTCGAAATAGAACAGCGAACCCTGGGTCCGGAGCATTCCGATACTTTGGCCTCGCAGGAAACTTTGGGCGAGACTTTGAAATTCGAAGGGCGATATGCCGAAGCGGAGAGGGTCTACCGGGAGACGCTGGAAGCGCGGCGACGCGTGCTGGGTCCCGAGCATCCCGACACGCTCATGTCTATGAACAATCTGGCCGCCGCGTACGACTACGGAGGCAAGTACGCGCAGGCGGAGGCGCTTTTCAGCCAGACCCTGGAGATCCAGCGCCGCGTGCTGGGTCCCGAACATCCCGACACGCTCGGGACCATGTCAGATTTTGCCTTCATGTACCAACGAGAGGGCAACTACGCCTCGGCGGAGTCCTATGCTGCACAGGCCCTGGCGGGGCGTCGGCACATCTTGGGCGTGGAACATCCGGACACGATGACTTCGGAAGCCGATCTCGCTCTCGCGTATGTGTCACAGGGGAAATTCACCCAAAGCGAACCCCTGGCCCGCGAAGCCCTGGAAACGGAGAAAAAGGTCCAGCCCGATGAGTGGCGCCGATTTCGCGCCGAGAGCCTGCTGGGGGCGAGCCTCGCAGGAGAGAAGAAATACGCCGAAGCCGAAACGTTGCTGCTCGAAGGCTATCAGGGGATGGTGGCGCGAAAAGACCGCATCGCCGCCCCCGATCGCTACCACCTGGAACTGGCCCATCGATGGCTCGTCCAGCTTTACAAGAATTGGGGAAAGCCCGCGAAAGCAGCCGAGGTGGCGAAGGAATCAGATTAGATTAGAGGTAGAAGTTTCGGACGAATCACGCGCAAAACGGAAACCAACTGTTGTGTTTTCCCTACCCTTTTCAAGAATGTACATCGTGAACTGATCCGTCCTATCTACACCCGTACCGTTTGTCCGCCGTTTGTCCGCTTGGCCTGTCACTCGGTATCATTCGCCCGCGACCTGATCCTGAGAAGGACGACCAGGCGAGCCTTTCTCCATCCAATCGCCTTGTGCGC
>JASHRC010000181.1 GCA_030037525.1 Candidatus Acidiferrales bacterium
CGTCGAGGGACAGCAGAATCTGAGGACGGGAGCGCTGGTGCGGCCGAAGCCGTTCAAAGGTAGCAACGAGCGACCAGTGACGAGTGACGAGTAAGTCGGGTCAGTTGCCCGTAGTCCGTAGTCCTTTGTCCGTTGCAACTGACGGCGGACAACTGACCACGGACGACTTTTCAGGAGGTACCAAACCCCATGTCCAAGTTTTTCATAAGACGGCCCATCGTAGCGCTGGTGATCGCGATCCTCACGGTCATTGTGGGCGCGGTCGTCATCGCAACCTTGCCGGTGGCGCAGTTTCCAAACATCGCCCCACCCGAGATCAGGTTGCAGGCTAATTATGTGGGGGCCGATGCGTTGACTATGGAGCAGGCGGTGGCCACGCCCATCGAGGAACAGCTGAATGGCGTGGACAACATGAGCTACATGTACTCCATAAACTCGACCGGGAACTCGCAAATGACCTTGTTCGCGGATTTTGATAACAAGACCGACCCCAACATGGACCTGATCCTCACGCAGTCGCGCGAGCAACTGGCCTCCCCTCAACTGCCGCCCGAGGTGAACAACTATGGAGTCATCATCAAGAAGTCGACCACCGCTCCGCTCATGCTGATCGCTTTATACTCGCCTCACGGCACTCGCGACGCTACGTTTCTGGCCAACTATGCCTACATAAATCTCAATGACCCCGTCGCACGGTCGTATGGCGTCGGGCAGACGCAGGTCTTTGGCGCCGGGCAGTACGCCATGAGAATGTGGGTCAAGCCCGATCAACTGGCGAAGCTCGGCATCACCGTCTCCGATATCGCGAACGCCATCCAGGCGCAGAACACCGTGAACCCGGCGGGTCAGGTGGGAGGCGAGCCCGCCCCGGGAAACCAGCAATTCACTTATGCTGTGCGGGCGCAAGGCCGTCTGGTCTCGCCGGAGGAGTTTGGAAGCATCGTCATACGAGAGGCTCCGAATGGCGGGACGGTTCGAGTGAAGGACGTGGCGCGGGTCGATTTGGGCGCGCAATACTACAACCTGATCAGCCGCTTGAATGGCCAGCCCACTGCCGTGATCGCTGTATACCAGTTGCCGGGCTCCAACGCGGTACAAACGTCGCAGGGAATCCAGAAGCTCATGTCCCAGATGAAGCAGCGCTTTCCTGAGGACATCGATTACGCTACCTCGCTCGACCAGACACGGCCCGTGACTGAAGGCATGAAAGAAATCCTTGAGACCCTCTTGATCGCCCTCGTATTGGTGATCCTGGTCGTTTACCTCTTTTTGCAGGACTGGCGCGCTACCTTGATCCCCATGCTGGCCGTGCCCGTCTCGCTGGTGGGCACGTTTATCCTCTTCCCGTTGTTCGGATTCTCGATCAACACGCTTTCCCTATTCGGGTTGGTGCTAGCCATCGGATTGGTAGTGGACGACGCCATCGTGGTGGTGGAAGGTGTGCAGCGCCACATCGAAGAGGGTCTTGCCCCTCAGGATGCGGCTCGAAAAGCCATGGAGGAGCTCTCCGGCCCAGTGGTCGGCATTGCGCTGGTGCTCTCCGCGGTCTTTGTTCCAACCATCTTCATCCCAGGCATCACGGGCCGGCTCTATCAGCAATTCGCGATAACCATCGCTATCTCCGTGGTGTTGTCGGCCTTTAATGCACTCACGCTCAGTCCGGCTTTGGCGGGACTGCTGTTGCGGCCCAAGGCTGCGGCGAACACGACGAAGCGCCGTGGGCCCCTCACGAGATTGTTTGACGCGTTCAATGGTTATCTGGATCGCTCCACCAATGGCTTTGTCCGTTGGTCGCACGCCGTGATTCGGAAGGGCGCCCTGGTGCTGGTGCTGCTTGCCGCCTGCGGTCTGGCCGGTTTGCTTTTTGGGAGCCGGCTGCCCTCCAGCTTCCTTCCCGACGAAGACCAAGGCTACCTTTTCGTCAACATGCAGCTTCCCAATGCGGCATCGCTGGAGCGCACGGATGCGGCCGCCAGAGACGTGGAGAAGATTCTGGCGAGCACGCCGGGCATCGAGTACACCACCAGCGTCGTTGGCTTCAGCCTGCTCAGTTTCGTCCAGACCAGTTACAACGCTTTCTTCTTTGTGACGCTGAAGCCCTGGGGGGAGCGCCACTCGCGGGCGGAGGAATATCAGGAAATCCGAATGCGTTTGAACCAGCAACTTGCTCGACTGCCCCAAGGGACGGTCTTCAGTTTCTCGCCGCCCGCGATACCTGGTGTCGGAACTTCCGGCGGATTCACGTTTATGCTCGAGGACCGTGCCGGCAAAGACGTCCCATTTCTGGCCGCCAACCTGGCGAAGTTCATGGCCGCCGTTCACAAGCGCCCGGAAATCGGCCTGGCTGCGACTACGTTTATCCCGAACGTCACGCAAGAGTTCGTGAACGTGGACCGGGACAAAGTTCTGAAGCAGGGAGTGGCAATCAACGACGTTTACGAAACCATTCAGGCTTACATGGGCGGGTTGTTTATCAATTACTTCAATAATTTCGGCCGCACTTGGCAAGTGTACGTGGAGGCGGAAGCGCCTTACCGGGCGGATACGGGAAACCTCCCGCAATTCTACGTGCGCAATAACCGCGCTGAGATGGTGCCTCTTTCGGCGCTCGCCCACTTCGAAACCCGCTCTGGCCCGGAGTTCACCATGCGTTACAACGAGTATCGGGCCGCCCAGATCTTCGGCAGCGCCGCGCCGGGGTATAGCGCGGACCAGGCAACGGCGGCGCTGGAGGACGTTTTCAGGCAGACCATGCCGCGCGAAATGGGCTTCGACTACATCGGCATGTCCTATCAGGAGCAGCAGGCGAGGAAAGGGCTTCCTTCCTCGGCCATCTTCGGCTTCTCATTGCTTTTCGTTTTCCTGATTCTGGCGGCGCTCTATGAGAGCTGGACGCTGCCCTTCAGCGTGCTCCTGAGTACCCCCGTGGCGGTGTTTGGGGCGCTCGCCGCGCTCTGGCTGCGCCGCGTTGCGCTCGGCCTGTATCTGCCTCCCTACATGGTGCAGATTGAGAACGACGTCTACACGCAAATCGGCCTGGTGATGCTGATCGGCCTGGCCGCCAAAAACTCGATTCTGATCGTGGCGTTTGCCAAGGAGCAATACGAGGAGGGTAAGCCCCTCGTGGATGCGGCGCTGGAGGGAGCGAGGATTCGTCTCCGGCCTCTGC
>JASHRC010000182.1 GCA_030037525.1 Candidatus Acidiferrales bacterium
CTGTATTTGGAGTCGATCTACTTGCAGGCGACCGAAGCGCGAATGCCTCAATTGAAGAAAGTGGTGTTGGCGATGGGCGACCGGCTGATTTACCGCGATACGTTTGGCGAGGCGTTGGCAGACCTGCGGGGTGCGCCGGTGCCTACAAGTCCCACCACGATGGCTGCAAACACGACTGCCACTACGACTCCGTCACCACCAAGCGCAACAGCCAGCGCGCAAAGCCAAGCCGCGCTGGCGGACCGACTGGCGAGACTGCGCGAGCAAGCGGAGCAGCTGGTCCGCGAACTAGACGAAATGCAGAAGGAAGTTCAAAAAAAGTAGGCCCGGTGAGCTTGGCCCGCATGAGGCAAGAAGGAAATTTATGATGAGTGCGGTCGGCATGCGATCCGGGCGTCACAGATCACGCTGCCCGGCTCCCAGCCTTTCTACTCACCGCAGGCTGAATCCGTTCGCGGGCGCCGATTCAAAGAACACGCTGTCCTGTATCGTTTCAAGCGTGGTGCTGTTCACGGAAATTGCGCCTCATGATTCCGCACGGATCTGTCTCCCGCTGCCCCGTTGGTCTCAAAACCCGCGAGTGCAGCGTCGAGATCGTTCAACGTGGGGAAGGGCACTGGCAGGGCCACTCGAGGAGGATCCTCATCCTTCAGCTTTTTGCTTGCAGCGGCAATGAAGCCAGTCTTGATAAAATTTCACATTAGAAATATTCTAAGGTCCTCATGAACGCCGCGGCGATTCGACGGTGCTTAGAGGGTAGCGGGTTGCGGTGCACGCCGCAGCGCTACGCGGTGATGGCATTTTTGGCGGAATGCAATAGGCATCCCACGGCTGCGGAAATCTTCGATGCCGTGAATCGCATGGATCCGCGCTCTTCACGGGCCACGACTTATAACAACCTGCGAGACCTGGTGCAGGCGGGTTTGGTGCGTGAAGTGGCCGTCGAGGGACGCGCCGCTCGATTCGATGCGAAAGGCATGCGGCATCACCACTTCATCTGCGACCGCTGCGGCAATGTTGAGGACGTGGAGTGGTACGATGTGCCCAGGCCTGCTTCGGGCACCTTGGGCAAGCGGATTCTGCGCGAATGCGAACTGATTTTCCGCGGGCTCTGCACGAAGTGCGCTCCGCGGCATGCTTGGCGTTAAGCGTCGGGGGCGTGTCGGCAGCGGATGAATCGAGCGCGCAACCAAGTCGCGGCCGGCAATTGCGCGAATCGGAAAGACGGGATGGGTCCGCAGTTCGTAAGAGTTCTTTTTGGCTAAATTTTTGACTGATCGGAAACAAGGAGCAAACCATGGCAACTGAAGCGAAGTGCCCGGTCGTGCACGGTACCACGAATGTTGGAATGAGGTCGAACAGCGACTGGTGGCCCAACCAGCTGAACCTCAGGATTCTCCGCCAGAACTCGCCCCAGTCGGATCCGATGGGCGAGGCCTTCCACTACGCCGAAGAGTTCAACAAGCTCGACTTCCAAGCGCTGAAGAAGGACCTCCACGCGCTGATGACGGACAGCCAAGACTGGTGGCCGGCGGATTTCGGCCACTACGGCGGGCTCTTCATTCGCATGGCGTGGCACGCCGCGGGCACCTACCGCATTGGCGACGGCCGCGGCGGCGCCGGCGCCGGCCAGCAGCGTTTTGCGCCCCTCAACTCTTGGCCGGACAATGCGAGCCTCGACAAGGCGCGCCGGCTGCTCTGGCCGATCAAGAGGAAATACGGCCGGAAAATCTCCTGGGCTGACCTGATGGTCCTCGCCGGCAATGTCGCGCTCGAGTCAATGGGCTTCAAGACATTCGGCTTTGGCGGCGGGCGTCCCGATGTGTGGGAGCCGGACGAAGCCGTGTACTGGGGCAAGGAGGACATCTGGCTTGGCGACAAGCGCTACACGGGCGACCGGGACCTCGAGAATCCGCTCGCGGCCGTACAGATGGGTCTCATCTATGTGAATCCGGAAGGGCCGAACGGCAAGCCCGATCCCCTGGCGGCGGCCAAGGATATTCGCGAAACGTTCCGCCGTATGGCCATGAACGACGAAGAAACAGTCGCGCTGATTGCGGGAGGCCACACCTTTGGCAAAACCCACGGCGCGGGCGATCCGAAACTTGTTGGCCCCGAGCCCGAAGCAGCGCCCATTGAGGAGATGGGCCTCGGCTGGAAGAGCCGTTATGGCACAGGCAAAGGCAAAGACGCGATCACCGGCGGCCCGGAAGTCACCTGGAGTCAGACGCCAACGAAGTGGAGCAACAACTACTTCGCGAACCTATTCGGGTACGAATGGGAACTGACCAAGAGCCCGGCCGGCGCCTATCAGTTTCAGGCGAAAGGCGGCGCCACGCCGATTCCGGATGCCTTCGACCCGTCCAAGCGGCACGTGCCAACTATGCTGGTCACGGACCTTTCTTTGCGGATCGATCCCGTCTACGAGAAGATCTCCCGGCGCTTCTACGAGCATCCCGATCAGTTCGCCGACGCGTTTGCCCGCGCGTGGTTCAAGCTCACCCACCGCGACATGGGCCCACGTTCGCGCTATCTCGGCCCGGAGGTCCCGGCCGAGGAGCTGATCTGGCAAGACCCCGTTCCGGCGGTCGGTCACAAGCTGATCGACGCGAAGGACGTTACCAATCTCAAGGCCAAGATTCTCGCATCGGGACATTCCATCTCGGAGCTGGTCGGGACCGCTTGGGCCTCGGCGGCGACGTTCCGCGGTTCCGACAAGCGCGGCGGAGCGAACGGCGCGCGCATCCGTGTTGAACCCCAGAAGGATTGGGAGGTCAACCAGCCGGCGCAGCTGGCGAAGGTGCTGCGCACGCTCGAAGCGATCCAACAGGAGTTCAACGCTTCGCAGTCCGGCGGCAAGAAAGTGTCGCTTGCCGACCTGATCGTTCTCGGCGGCTCAGCTGCTATTGAGCAGGCGGCAAAGAAGGCGGGGTACAACGTGACCGTTCCCTTCGTGGCCGGCCGCACCGATGCGTCACAGCAGCAAACCGATGTGGAGTCCTTCGCCTATCTCGAACCGATCGCGGACGGGTTCCGCAACTACGTCAAGGCTAAGTTCAGCGTACCACCGGAGGAGTTGCTGATCGATAAAGCGCAACTGTTGACACTTACAGCGCCCGAAATGACGGTTCTTGTCGGTGGCCTGCGCGTCCTGAATGCTAACTTCGGACAGTCCAAGCACGGAGTCTTCACGGAGCGACCGGAAACGCTGACCAACGACTTCTTCGTCAGCCTGCTCGACATGGGCACGCAATGGCAGCCGCAGTCCAATGGCTCGGGAGGCGTGTACGAGGGGCGCGACCGGAGGACGAACGAACTGAAGTGGACCGCCACCCGTGTCGACCTGATCTTCGGTTCGAACTCCGAGCTGCGCGCCCTCGCGGAAGTCTATGCCTGCGCCGACGCCAAGGAGAAATTTGTGAAAGACTTCGTGGCGGCGTGGACCAAAGTGATGAACCTCGATCGCTTCGACCTCGCCTCAGGTCATCCGAAGAAAACTGCAACCGACCCGGCGGTAACCGCCGTGACGGCTGCTTGAATCGGCAAAACCGAAGGGCGTGCTTTTCTTGTCGCACGGGCCGGCTTGCGCGCCCTTTGTTTTTGCAAGAGTCCTGGCCGCTGAAGTCACCGCGTGGCCCGGAAGCTTTCGGCAGGTGCCGGAGTCGATCAGACCATCACGGTCCTCGATCTCGCTTTTTAGCTTCGCAGCGACCATTCGTCTATAACTTTATCTGTAGGCTGATCAGAAGCGCATCGTGGCGCAGCCGCGCTGCTTCCGCTTTGATTACCACGAAGCGCACTGCACGGCAATTTCTCTGACAGTGTCTCCTGCGCATACACCTCGCCGATATTGTCGGTTGAAAACGATCCGGAAAGAGACCAGCCCCCGATCAACGTTCGTGCGAAACGGGCCATCCGGAAGTAATGCCCGAACCCGCGCTCGGGTATGCAAGACACACCGGAGCCTGACAGACCCGCCCCGCCCGCTTGTTCGAGCGAGGGCATGCCGGGCCGTGCCGCCCTCGGGGGCAAGGGGCGTCCCTTCGAGCCAGTGCGGCCGGTCAAGGGAACGCCTGTCATCTTCAAACCGTCTTGGAAAAATACAATTCGTAAACGTTCTTCCCTTATACTAGGCGCATTCGAGCGAGCGGGAATCCATGGTCATTCAGTCCGGCGCCCACTTGGGCCCCTATGAAATCCTACGGACTACTGACAGGCAAATAAGCGTTTAGAGGAAGGACAGACTCGCGGGGGTAATCATGAAAGAACCAGAGTTGTCGCAGCTTCCCGCTGCGGCACCAGTGCGCGTTCGTGTTTTGTTGCGACGCTGGTTGCAGAAAGACTCGAAACAGCGCTTGAGAAACATCTGTGACGCGCAGATTTGGGTCGATGAGGTACCGGCAGGAGCTCCTGTTATAGCCCAGCGGCAGGGTTTGGGCAGTATTGCTGCTCTTCTCCTTTTGGCGCTTGCCGGGTGTGCCGGACATCCGCTGCAAAAGTCAGAAAATGCCAATTTGCGCGCGCGCGGAAATCCCGCCGACGTAGATGAAGCGCGACTCGTCAATGCGGAAAAGGACACCGCCAATTGGCTTACCTACGGACGCACCTACAGCCAGCAGCGCTTCAGCCCGCTGAAAAAGATTGACGACCGCAACATTCAACAGCTTCGGCTCGCCTGGTATTACGACCTGGACACCGACCGCGGACAGGAAGCGACTCCGCTCGTTGACAACGGTGTCCTGTATTTCACCACGGCTTGGGATAAAGTCTATGCGCTCAACGCCGCCACCGGTGCGCTCATTTGGTCCTACGATCCCCAAGTTCCACCCGAGTGGAGTGTGAACGGGTGCTGCGATGTGGTGAATCGAGGCGTTGCCCTGTGGAAAGGCAAGGTTTATTTCGGCACGCTGGATGGTCGTTTGATCGCCCTCGATGCTGGCACTGGAAAGCCTGTTTGGGAAACTCTTACGATCGATCGGAAGTGGCGATACACGATTACAGGCGCTCCGCTCGTCGCCAAAGGAAAGATACTGATCGGCAACGCCGGCGGCGAAACGGGAGTGCGTGGTTATGTTTCAGCGTACGACGCGGAAACGGGGAAGCTGGTCTGGCGGTTCTACACGGTTCCCGGCGATCCTTCGCGGGAGACTGATCCGGTAATGCAGAAAGCGGCCAAGACATGGACAGGGGAATGGTGGAAGACAGGCGGCGGTGGCGCGGTATGGGATGCGATGACCTATGATCCTCAGCTCGACCTGGTCTATATCGGCGTTGGCAACGGTGCTCCGTGGGCGGAGAAGTACCGGAGCCCGCACGGGGGAGACAATCTCTTTACTTGCTCGGTTGTTGCGCTCCGGGCGGAAACCGGTGAATACGTCTGGCATTACCAGGAAGACCCGGCAGACGAATGGGATTACGACTCCGCTACGCAAATGATTTTGGCGGATCTCCCGATTTCCGGCCGCTCCCGCCAGGTCCTGCTTCATGCCCCCAAGAACGGATTTTTCTATGTGCTGGACCGTGCCACAGGCGAACTGCTTTCCGCTAAACCGTACACCCACGTTACTTGGGCAAGCGAAATTGATCTGAAGACCGGGCGTCCTGTCGAGAACCCGCAAGCGCGCTACGGCGCGACTAAGCCGAGTCAGGTTGTCCCCGGTCCTGGCGGCGCGCACAACTGGCAGCCCATGTCGTTTAGTCCGCCGACAGGATTGGTTTACATCCCCCTCTACGATGCTGGGTTCGTTTACAAGTTGGACCCAAAGTTTAAGTGGAGCGAGCTGGCCCCTAATTTTGGCATTGACCTTGTAGCCGCCGGACTGCCTCAAGATCCGGCCGTAAAAGAGGCTATCCTCAATAGCGTCAGGGGGCGGCTGGTGGCCTGGGATCCGGTCCGACAGAAGGAAGCCTGGTCAGTAAAGCGTCCCGTCCCATGGAATGGCGGGACCCTCGTGACTGCGGGAAACCTCGTTTTCGAAGGCACGGGGGACGGCCAATTTGAGGCGTATCGAGCGGATACGGGCGAAAAACTGTGGTCCTCTCCAGCAGGCCCTAGCATCATGGCGGGCCCGGTGACGTACACGGTAAATGACGAGCAGTTTGTCGCTGTGTTGGCGGGTCGCGGCGGCGTCGTTCCGCTGGCAGCCGGAGAAGTTTCCAAGCCGACAAACGTGCAAAACGTCGGCCGCATGCTGGCTTTCCGGTTGGGCGGAAATGCCAGCCTGCCTCCCGTTCAAGAGCAACCGAAGCCCGCGCTCGCCCCGCTCCGCCTGACGGCAAGCAAGGCGACTATCGAAAAAGGCGAGGACCTCTACCAGCGATTTTGCTCCCTTTGCCACGGCGACGTGGCCTTCAGCGGGGGAGTCCTGCCCGATCTCCGCTACTCGAACACTCTGACCAGCGACCAATGGTTTCAGGTTGTGCTTAGCGGCATCTTGAAACCAACTGGAATGGTTTCATTTTCGTCAGAGCTTTCTCGGCAGGATGCGGAGGCGATTCGTGCATACGTGATCTTCCGCGCCGATGAGTCTCTGCACGCAGCAGGAAAGAGCGGGGAACCTAAATAGGTTGGTCGATCTCCGCGGCTGCAACAAGAAGCGGGTGCAGCAACCCGGAGCCTATCGCGGCTTCAGGCCGTTCGGCGAGTTGGGACTCCCCGCAATTTCAAAAACGCTTTGCGAATGTACCAGGCGATGACGCCGAGCAACGCGAAACACCCTCCGTTTGTCACCGCTGCGACCGAGAGCATGAAAACGAGACCCGGGCCTTTCATATCAACGAGCGGAAGCGCCAGGACGAGAGGAAACGTAATTCGCTCAAAATCCCAAATCAAGTGCGCCACGGTGTCGCTGATGTGGACGGGAATTTGATCCCCGCGCGTGGCGTATGACGCGACAATCCAAAAGATCGCTGCGCACACGCCAAGGACAAAAAATCGTCGCACAAACCGGTTGCGCATCGCTATCGTTCTGGCTCCCACAACTGAATCGGATTTCCCTCGGCGTCATTCAAGCGAGCAAAGCGGCCCGTCGGGTAGCGTTCCGGGTCAACCCCGACGGATATGCTCGCACTTCGCAGTTGCGCCGCCATCGCGTCGAGGCTGCGGACGCGGAAATTCACCATCCCAGCGTTGTTTGCATCGCCGAAATAATCCGAGGTTTCCGGCAAAGGCGCAAATGCAGTTGGGCCCGCCTCTTGCCGCCACCCCTCCTCCTGGTAGTTGGATGGAACAAGCGGGACGCCAAGCTGGTCACGATACCCCCGACCTAGGGCGGCAGGGTCTCGCGCACGGAAGAACAGATCTCCGATATCGATCACTTTTTCCATTACCGCTCCCTTGGTCTATTGGCCGCCGGTAGAGACCCTCCAACGTCGGATGAGCAACGGGATACGCCGTTGACGAAATGCGGAATGGCATTGACGAGAAAAGCGCCGCCTAAGAAATAAGGGGCGTAGAACGACCAGCGCATGGCTCCCCCTTTACTGCCTATGTGGAGCTGGAACGGAGCTATGGCGGGATGATAGCACGCGGCTGCAGTCGAGACGAGCCGGTGCAAATGTCATTCGTTCGGGCCGGTTGCGAAAGGCGCCGTCGGGCGTCGCTCGCGTCCGAACATGATGCCGGTCTCGACTTCCGTCGGGTGCCCGTCGCGCAAGTAAGGTTTAAACCGCCAGTGGGATAGGGCGTCGGTAATGCTTTTGGCCTGGTCGGGAAACGCGCTGAGAAAATGAATGTGTTTTACCTTGCCTTCTGTATCGATGATGATTCGCACGGGGATGGGATTGAATCTGTTCTCGGCAAAGACTGGGTCGACTCTCTCGATTACGTTTTCCGCACGGGCGTAGTCGTGGACGCAAACAGGCACGTCACCGTCGCCAGTTCCCGCGACAGGACTAGCGTCGGCAGGCAGGCTCATTTGGTCCATGTTCCGGATGAGGCTCTCCAACAATTTGGCGTCGCCGCCGGTGAAGATAAATTGGACCAGGTGGCAGCGGATTTCTGTGGCCAAGACGTACCAGTGGAGTCCGGCCACCGGTGAGAAATAGTCAAACCGGACGAAGGAATGATGGGCGATGCCGACCGGCGTGGGCGGCCGCTCGACCTGGTAATACGCCTCCAAGTTTCGCTTGCTGGAATCGATGAGTTCGAACACGTTGGCTGCCGGCGTGGGAGTGAAAAACAGGTCCTGAGCGGTGATCAGCAAGCTCGCTCGAGTTGACGGGTCGGCAGGTGTGATCTGCACCAGGACGTAATAGCCGGTGTCTGAGGGCGGTGGCCCGTAATTCTTCTGGGTCCAGCCGGGCACCAGAGTGTAAGTGAGGCCGAAATACGAGTTGCTGTAGATATGGTCGGCCAGACTTCCGCCCTCCGGCAGGGGAGTGGCAGAGTCGCTGGCACTTGCCCAGGCCCCCTTAACCAGAATGACGCCGGTCGGCAACGGCCGAACCGGGGTGTTCTGTGGAAGGTCCCCTTTCCCCAGCGAGGTTCCCTGCGCCGATATTGGTTTCAGAGGCCCAAGGGTTAAACCCAGAAGAGCCAGAAAACCCCAAAATGCAGACTGCATGCCCCTTCCTCGAAACGCGTCTTTCTTATCGGTCTCGGCGGGAGAAGACGCGAGCGGGCGAGCCAACTCGCCCGCAAACGTTCGGTCAAGCCATCACAGCGAGCGCAGGAAATTCAGCAGAGCCTGCTGTTGCGCCGGTGACAGCATATTAAAGTTCTCTTCCACCTGATTGGCTTCTGAACCGTTGCTTTGATGAGCTTGAATGGCCTGCAGGAGGTTCGCGGTACGGCCATCATGCAGCAGGAAGATGCGCTGCGACAGTCCCCATAACGGAGCCGTGCGGAACTCGTCGCCGCCAGCCCCGCCCTGGGACACGTTATCGGCTAATTCGGCTCCCATGTGATGGATCTCGAGGTCCGAAAAGGCGTTCACAGGGGCTTTGCTAAGGGAAGCGGTGAGGCTAGACACTTGCGTGGGTCCTAGAGTCGGCGTGTGGCAGGTTGCGCAACCAATTGCCTGGAACAACGCGCGGCCGTTGCTGATTGAGGCTGTACCCCCTGGCGTGGTAGTGGACGGCGTTGGGGGCGCCAGCAAGCGCATGAACATCGCAAATTGCACGACGTCACTGGGAATGGTCGCGTTTGCCGCAAACTGATCCACGCTGAAACTCCCGCCGAAACGCGCGCCGAGACTCCTGCCCGCTCTGGCGCGAGCCACTTGAGCCGAGGAGTTGGTGGCAGCCGAGAAGTTGGTGGTATCCTCCGGATAGCCCGCGCCGCTCAGATTCAGGCAGTTCTGAGGCAGCCCTCCGCTCATTTCCTCCTCGGGCAGGGGACGGTCCTGAGGAAAGATCTCGTTGGAGATGCCCATCTCTACGTTGTAGGCCTCCCCGGCGAAGAGCTCCAGGGATTTGTTCTGGGCCTTCCAGCCAAAGCGGCTGATGGTGCCATCGTTGCCGTTATGGTTGAAGGTGCCGCTGATGCCAAACTGGTTTTGTGCATTGGCCTGTTGATTGGCTAGCAGAGTCGAGTCATCCAGGTTCTCTATCAGGCCCGCGCCGAACACCGGCGTGGGAATGCGGAAAATGATGTTGTTGGTCTGCTGCGCGGTGGCAAACGGTGGCTGCTCGAGACTGCACGTGCCAGCGTCGCTGCGGCCCGAGACGGTAAACAAGTCTTCCACTCCGCCGTTGGGTGCGTCTGGGTTGGGATTGCCAGAGGCATCGAAGAAGAACGGGAAGCGGGCTTCGCGCGTCGGGCCGTTAGCGGTAACGAAGGACGGGATGGTATTCGTCGATCCCATCACGAACCCATTGCTGATCGCTTGGAATTGGGGATTGCTGGCGGCACCCGTACCTCCCGCCGTCGGCTGGGCGTGGCACCCTGAACACTGGACAAAGTTGAAGCGCGGCCCCAGGCCGTTGTTGCCCTGAGGGCTGTTCGAGACGGACTCGATCTCCAGGAAGCGGCCAAGACCGTTCTGAAAAAACTGCAGGCTGCCGTCGTTCGGGTTGACCGAAGGTAAAGGGCCTCCCGCGCGTGCGGGGCCTCCCTGCACCCCCGGGTCTGTTTGGGCCAATAGCGCTTGGGGCAGCAGAAACGGCGTTAGCACCGCAAGAAGCGAAACGAGGGTGGCAGGTCTCATGTGCATCTCCTTGCTGGACTCCTGGCTGAGTGCCCAAGAACCTATCGTTTCAGGTGTCGCGGCCACAACGGCCTTGGTGCCCATTGCGGAGGGCAATTTTTCCTGGCCAACGGCGAGGCTTGGAAGTACGGCGAAAGAAATTCGAGCTGGCTTTGAAGTCAGCCCCGAACCTGCCCTCAAACTGTCCTCAAGTACTGTTGCCTTCCCCGCGGGAAGGGTTAACAGTGCTTTCGTACAACACATACCCACGGATTTCTTCCAGCCTGTTTTTTCAGATGTCCGGTGGCATGGCGCGACCATAGCAAGACATGGCAGTGGCGGCACAAGTGCAAGTCCTGAGCTCTCATCCCCTTCTCACCAGGGCGGTTGAGAGACTCTTAGCCCACGCGAAGGATGTCCGAAATTTGCCGGCCGCCGCCAGTGAGGGGCAGGCGATGAGCTATGGACGTTCGCCGCGCCTTTTCCTTTTGGATGCTTGTTCCTTGCGTACCGACCTGGGCCGGCTGGTGCAGAGGTGCCGAGCACAAGCGCCCGGGAGCAAGTTCTTGATGCTATTGGCTCCTGAAAGCAGCAGTGAGGAGGAGATGTTGGAGCTGTTTTTTTGGGGCATGGACGGTTTTCTGCTACTGCACGAGACCTGGCAGGCGGAATTGCCTGACGCGATGCGCAGCATCCTGAGCGGTCAGGTTTGGGTGCCTCAAGCAGTGATGGCGGCGTACGTGGCGCAAATGAAAGCGCTGCTCGATATGCAGCTTTTGCCAGGCCATTCCTTGACTGCCCGAGAGGCGCAGATTCTTCAATTGCTCATGCGGCGGTTGGCAAACAAAGAAATTTCGAGCGCCCTAGCCATCTCGGAGCGGACTGTCAAATACCATGTTTCGAATATCCTCAGTAAGCTGCAGCTCACAGACCGCCGTAGCCTGCGGCCTATGATCGCGGTGCACCAGTAGATTCCCCAGAACGCTAGAAAACGCTCGTAGAGGATCGACAAAATGACAGCCGAACCATCAGCCCCGGTGTCCAGTTATGGTCTCAGCTTCGCGACCGAACAGCCCAAACGAACGGGCTCGATTCATTTCCGGGGTAGAAACGCGGCGGCACGAGTACCAGGGTGGCCGAGACCGACCTCGGCCAGTCATGAAGGCACGAATTACAAGCGAGCCATGAGGATGCGGTATTTCTCGGTGAGCGCGTATTGTTTGAATCGCGCCGCCAAGATGGCCCTGGCTGTGATTTTTACCGAACCAAGCACCCCGATGATCCACTCTAGATCACAGCCTGGCTCCGCCTCAAAGTACGCGCGAATCGCATTCCGATAACGCTTTTCCGCGAGTTCATCCACCGCGGGGACGGCAAGCATGATCCACCTCGCTTCTCGAGAGGTTCGACGTGATTATACTCCCGAACGGAGTGGTGTGATCCAACCGGACCCCGGGCTAGAGTAGATGACCGACCAACCCGGCCAGGGGCATCCCCCGGCAATCTCTAAGCGCGCAAGGAAACTCGATTCGGGAACCCGCAATCGAGGCAAGCTCGCATGAAAAGAGGTTCCAAGAGAGGTGTTGACAGCTTTGGAGCTGAAGAGTACACGTTGCGTTACTGACGGCTTTCTCGAGCCTTGGCGAGCCTGACGGGCGTCCACAGCATCTCAGTTCCTTCCATTCGGTGAACCTCTCGTATATTCTCGCAGGGGATGGCCCGCCGGAAAAAGCCGCGGCTTAGAGTTGCAAACGAAGCGCGCCGACGCGCTCGGCTGGGAATCGGTATGCCTCCCACCGAGCGCACCATTCCCCCTAAGCGCGACAAGCCGCCCAAGCACAGAAAGACCCTCGGTGATCTGCTCAGCGAAATCTGAGGGGGCGCTCCGGGCAGGGCCAGGGGCGGTGCGCGGGCCAAAGCCCCTTTGAATTTATTGGGCTCGGCCGAAAGGCAGGCCGGTGCGTCCCCATCTCCGAGCGGAGGCCCAATCCCGCGGAGAAGTCATTTCTAGTGGATGGTGCGGGTCTTGCGGCTGACGTAATCCATCAGGAGATATTGGCCGAGTGTGTAGGGGGTGGTGAAGTAGGCTTTGCCGCGGCAGAGCTCGGTAACTCTCTGCACGAAATGGACCAAGCTGTAGTCGCTTGCCAGCATGAAGGTGTTGATGAGAATGCCGGCACGCTTGCACTTTGCGACTTCCTCCATCGTCTGCGTCACGACGAGCGGATCAAGGCCGAAGGCATTCTTGTAAATGCGACCGTCCTCCAGTGTGAGCGCCGAGGGCTTCCCGTCGGTAATCATGACGATCTGCCGCATGTCTTTTTTCTGGCGCGCGAGAATCCGCTGGGCCAGGCGCAGCCCTTCGCGCGTATTGGTGTAATAAGGCCCCACCTGCACGCGCGCCAGTTTGCCCAGCGGAATTTCTTCGGCGCTATCGTGGAACAGGACGCAGTGCAGGGAATCGCCCGGATATTGCGTGCGGATCAGATGCGATAGCGCCAGGGCCACGCGCTTGGCCGGCGTGAAACGGTCCTCGCCATAGAGAATCATGCTATGGCTGCAGTCGAGCATCAAAACGGTGGCGCAGGAACTCTGGTATTCGCACTGGTGGACCAACAGGTCGGGATAATCGAGATCGATCGGAATTCCGATGCCATTGCGCTGCACGGCATTGAACAGTGTTCCGCTGATGTCCATATTGAGCGTGTCGCCAAACTCATATGGTTTGGACGCGCCGCCCGACTCGACTCCGGTTGCCAGATCGCGGGTATCGTGACGACCAAAACTGCTTTTGCCCAGCGAGGCCAGCAGATCCTTGAGCGTCTTGAAGCCCAGAAAATCCAGCGCCTTATCGGTGATTTCGAAGCGCGCCTCGATGTGCGGCGGATCTTTGCCGATTTGCCCGCCGGGCGTTTGGGCGGGCGGGGGAGTAACACGCGCCGATTGTTGCTGGGTGATATAGCCTTCCTGCTCCATGCGTTCGATGATCTGGTCGATCACGTCGCGCAGTTCCTGGTTTTGGCTGAGATCGGGATTTGCCAGCAGCTTTTCGAGTAAATCGGGAGGAAGGAGGTCGCCCTCGGCGAGCGCTCGGAGAATCGCCTCCCGCAGCTGTTCCATATGCTGATGTTGCGCGTTCTCCATGTCGAGTTCGTAGAAAGCGTAGGGCGATTGGAAGCCGCTCTGAAGGAAGAAGTCCGACAGACGGTCCATCAGGTCCTGCAGGTCGATGTCGTCTGCAGCGTTGGGCAGGTAGCGGGAATACTTGGTGTACTTCATGTCCGGATCACCGCCGATCAATTGAACTGGCGCCGCGGCATACGGCCCGACGGCTCGCGCGGGTCACGAGGTTCCGGTGTCTTGCGCGCCTCGGAAAAAAAGCCGCGCTCTTCACTCCGGCTGATCCGCTTGTGCGCCCAGAGCCCTTCCAGTATGAATTCCGCAGCACTGGCTTGCAGCGCACCATCATCTTTCGAGCGCACGCCCAGGGCTTCTAGGTGATCGAAGAGGCCCTGAATTTTCTTGAGCTGCGCGAGAACTTCGCCGCTGGAAGCGTTCGCAGGAATCTTCAGCTCGCCGCCCATCTCAAACCACTGTACGACCGGCTGAAAGTTGACATTCGCGAAATACTTCGTGAACGCCTTTCCGATGGCCGCGCGAATCAGCTCGCGCGCGATGTTCTCGGCGCCCCGCTGCTCGCCTTCGTACTCCAGCTCGAATTTTCCGGTCATCGCGGGGATGGCGGCATAAATGTCGCCGACGCGCGCGACCACGGCGGAATCGCGGCTCCGGACGGCGCGCTGCTCCGCATTGCTCAAAACGTTCTCGAGTGTGCTGATCGGCATGCGCTGACTGACGCCCGAACGTCGGTCGACTCGTTTGTCCTCGCGCGCCTGAAAGGCGACCTCTTCGACAATCTCGCGCACGTAAACGGGGATTCCCGCGCGGCGCCTGCCGTCTCGGTTGGTCCAGGACTCCTGTGAGGTGATCGAAATCCCTTCTTCCAGCGTGGCGGGATAATGGGTGCGAATTTCCGAGCCGATGCGGTCCTTCAGCGGGGTGATGATCTTGCCCCGCGCGGTGTAGTCTTCCGGGTTGGCCGTAAAGACCAGGAGTACGTCCAGCGCCATGCGCACCGGATAGCCCTTAATCTGGACGTCGCCTTCCTGCATGATGTTGAAAAGGCCCACTTGAATTTTTCCGGCCAGATCGGGCAGCTCGTTGATGGCGAAGATTCCCCGATTGGCGCGGGGGAGCAAGCCATAGTGAATCGTCAATTCGTCCGAGAGGTTCTTGCCTCCGCGAGCCGCCTTGATCGGATCCACATCGCCGAGGATGTCGGCGATGGTCACATCCGGGGTGGCCAGCTTTTCGACGTAGCGGTGTTGCCGCGACAGCCAGGCGATGGGCGTTCGATCGCCTTCGGCATCGATTCGCTCTCGGCACGCGCGGCAAAGCGGCCGATAGGGGTTGTCGTGAATTTCGCAACCGGCGATTACCGGAATCTGGGGATCGAGGAACGATACCAGCCCTCGGAGGATGCGGGATTTGGCCTGCCCGCGCAGACCGAGCAAAATGAAGTGATGACGCGAGAGAAGAGCGTTGGTGATCTGCGGGACTACGGTGTCGTCGTAGCCGTGCACGCCGGGGAAGAGCGGCTCGTTCTCCTCCATTTTCTCCAGCAGGTTTTCCCGGATTTCCTGCCGGACGGTGCGCGCGCCGATCTTTTCTTCCGACCATGGGCTCTGGCGAAGCTCGCCCAGGTTTTGCGGCTGAGGACTCATTCCTTCACCGGTTCGCTCGCGGTGACGCCACCGCTGCTTGGAGGTTTCCAGGACCATTATAGTGGAACGTCGCGTGGTTCACCTAACGAGGTTTGGAGGTGGGGTGGGCGCGAGTTGCCCAGATTCTGACGCCTTGCAGCTCAATTGGGTCCGTGACCGTTTCCGCTCGCATGCTTCCGCACTCGCTCAAGCTCCAGCAATCGCGGCAGAAAGTCGGCGATCCAACGAAGAACCAACTCGCGCCGCTCGCCCTCTGAACGGATCTCCAGCAGGGCCTGACGCTTTTCGAGCTCCATCGGCAATAGCCCCGCGATCCGGTAGGAGAGAGTGGCGGGTTGGGTGGGCACCGAGTCCCTCCAAGGTCGGCCGAACAGGAGCAGGTGACAGCGGTCGAATGTCTCGGTGAGCTGAGCCTCGGTTCGGGCGTCGCTCGCAAACGGTCCATCCTCGATGTATTCGACCGCGCCTTCGTAATATTCTTTTTCATCGATCAGCTCATTGAGCCGAAAAACGGCGCGCCCTTCGGTCAAGATATCCATTCGGCCGTCCGGATAATCTTTGGTCTTCTCGAGAATTTCGGCGGTGCAGCCCAGGGTCGCTATGGCTTTGCCCGCCGCCAGGATGATCCCGAATTCAATCTGCTCGCTGAGGCAGCGCCCGATCATGAGCTTGTACCGCGGCTCGAAAATGTGCAGCGGCATCTGCATACCCGGAAGAAGAACGGTATCGAGAGGGAAGAGCGGGATTCGGACCGGTCTCGGCATGTCGTGGAGTTCTTCGAGAAGCGGCTAGTTGAGCAGCGCGAGCGCTGCTTCGATTTCATCCCGCGCGTGTAGGTCGCCTGTTTTCTGGGCCACGAGGGTGCCTTGCGAGAGAATTCGGCGCGCCTGATCGAGCCGTCCCATGCGCGACAAGAGCTGGCCATAGTGAAAATAGCCGGCGACATAGTCGGGGCTCGTCTCGAGAAGCTTCTCGAAATGGCCGAGGGCGGCCAGGTCGTCTCCCTGCCTGGCGCACTCAAGAGCAAGTCCATAGCGCGCAAAGGCATCCGCAGGCTTCTGCGCCACAAACTGCTCGAGCATTTCCCGCCGCGACTTTTGTGCCTGTGCCATGGAATGAGCGTGATTATAGCGTAGCTTTTAGTCCGCCCGGGTCACGACGCCGCTTTCGAGGTAGGCCTTCACGCTCTCTGCGACTTGAAAGGCGCGCTCGACGCATTTCCCCACCGAGGGTCCCTCCAGGTAATTGCCTGCAAAGTACAGCCCCGCCACCGACTGCTCGGCGTCGCGGATCGCCTCCACAACGTGTCCATGCCCGAGGTTGTATTGCGGCAGAGCCTTTTGATGCACCCAAATCGCGGAGGTGATGGGGGAGCCGGTGATGCCGAGGATTTGCTCACAATCCCTCTGGACGATGGCTGAGATTTCTGCTTTTGACTTGCTGGCGATTTCCGGGTCTGTAGCGCCGCCGATGAAGCTCGTCAACGCCATTTGGCCTTCCGGAGCGCGGCCGGGAAACAGGGAGGCGTTCCAAACGATGCCGAGTGTGCGGTGCTTTTCGCTGCGCGGAACGAGGACTCCAAAACCGTCGAGGGGCACGCTGGCTTGTTTCTTGTAGTAACCGCTGGCGACCACGGCCAGCGACGCGTAGGCGATGCCGGAAAGCTTGTGCGCGAGACGGGGTACAAAGGGCGCCAGCAGGTGAGCGGCCACATGCGCCGGCGCAGCCATCACCACGGCTTGCGCCGCGAGGATTTGCCCGGCATGGCTTTGGGCCGCTCGGACGCGAAATCCGCCCGGCCCTGGGCCGTTGGCTCGCTCGATCGCCTCGACCGACGCCCCGCGTTGTACACGCTCGCCCAGCTCGGCGGCCATCGCTTGGGGCAGGGTCGTCATTCCGCGGCGGAAGGAGCAGAGCGGCGGCGTGCTTTGGGCGACGCGATCGCCGCCGCGGGACTTCATCGCACCCCGCAGCACGCTGCCATACTCGCGTTCCCACTGGGTGAGCGTGGGGAATGCCGCGCTCAGGCTCAGTTTTTCGGGATCGCCCGCATACACGCCGGAAACGAACGGAGACACTAGGTACTCAAGAATCTCATGCCCGAATTTTCGCCGCACAAACGCGGCGATTGATTCCTCCTCACTAGGCGGCGTCGTGCGTCGAAACGCCTCGGAAACCACCTTCCAACGTGCGCGCGCTCCGAGCAAGGATGTACTCAGAATCGCTTGTGGCGACATGGGAATCCTCAGAAGGCGGCCACGACGCAGGACATAGCGAGGCGCGCGGGGATCGGCTTTGCACAACTCGTCTTGAATTCCCATCGCTCGAATCACCCCCAGCAGCGCCTCGGTTCCTTGAAAGCTCTGGGGCCCGGACTCGAACAAGAATCCATCTTGCTCGGTCGTGTGTATGAGGCCGCCGACGCGGTGGGATGCTTCCAGCAGGGTCACGGGGACACTGAGCTGCTCGAGCCGCAAGGCGCAGGCTAGGCCCGAGATCCCCCCGCCGACAACGACGACTTGTCCGGACTCAGCCATTGGTGACCGGGCGACTAGAGAGTTTTCGAAAACAGCGGCTTGTTGGCCATCGGCTCTTCGTGGAGATAGCGATCGAAAGCCATCGCGACGTTGCGGATGAAAACACGGCCAAGCGGCGTCACGCCAATCTCGCCGGGAGCAAGCGTGACCAGACCGTCGGTGGCTGGTTCCTCGAGCTGCCCGAGTTCCGCTTCGAAATACTCATCGAAGCGGATCGAGAATTCCCGCTCGACCTCACGCTTGGGAATCACTGTGTGGCACAGGAGGCGGCCGATCACCGCGCGGCGAACCAGGTCGTCAGACGAGAGGCGGCAGCCGCGCATGGTGGCCAGGCCACGCTGTTCGATCGTCTTCTGATAGGCCGGTACCTGCCGCAGGTTTTGCGCATACGACCCAGCGATCGAGCTGATCGCGCTCACCCCCATTCCGTACAGATCGGCGCCAGCTTTGGTCGTGTAGCCCTGAAAATTTCGGTGCAGCGTGCGATTCTGCTGTGCGATCGAAAGTTCGTCGCCGGGGCGTGCAAAGTGATCCATACCGATGTAGAGATATCCGGCGCCCAGGAATTTACCGAGACCCGTCTTGAAAATCTCGAACTTCTCGCGGCCTTCGGGCAGGTGCTTGGCAAAGGAACCCTGCTGCTTTTTAAGCCACGGCACATGCGCGTAGCTGAACATCGCGATGCGGTCGGGCGCGATCGCCAGGACTTGATCGATCGTTGCCGCGAAAGTTGAGGCCGTTTGATAAGGCAAGCCGTAAATCAAATCGATGCTGATGCTCTGAAAGCCGAGAGTGCGTGCGGCGGAGATCAGGTCGCGGGTCATTTCATAGGACTGGAGGCGATGGACGGTCTTCTGCACCTTCGGCTGAAAGTCCTGCACGCCCATACTCAGCCGGTTGAAGCCAAGCCGCCGCAGTGTTTCCAGATGCGCAAGGCTGGTCACGCGCGGATCGACCTCAATGCCGATCTCAGCGTCTGGGGCGAAGGTAAATTGGACGCGCGCGTGCCCGAACAAATCTTCCATTTGCGCCGGACTCAGATAGGTGGGCGTGCCGCCTCCCCAGTGAAACTGAACCATCGGACGATGGCGGGAAACCATACGCGCGACGTGATCAATTTCGCGCTTCAAGGCCGCAAGATAGGGAAGGACGACGCTCTTATCTTTCTGAATTGAGACATTGCAGGCGCAAAACAGGCAGAGGCTTTCGCAGAAGGGGAGGTGCATGTAGAGTGAGACCGGCGTAGCGCGCGCATCGGCCCGTGCGCAATAGGCCTCGAAATCTTTCGGACCAAAATCCTCCCTCCAGAGCGGGGCCGTAGGGTAGCTCGTGTAGCGCGGGCCAGGCTTGTTGTACTTTTCAATCAGCAGATCGGAGACCTGCCCGATTTCTAGCCCGCTATCGGATTTGGTGTGTGTCTCGCTCATCGATCCGCCGAGACCATTGCCGTTTGGCCCGCTTCGACGAACGCTTGCGCGTTGGCCACCGGAGTGCCCGGCAAAATACCGTGGCCCAGGTTCAGAATATGTCCAAGACCTGCGGTTTTCTCGATGGCTTGGCGTGCCCCGCGCCGAATATCCGCTGGGTCTCCAAGCAGAACCGAAGGATCGACGTTGCCTTGCAAGGCGACGCGTGTCCCGAGCCTACTTCGCGCGTCGGCAAGATCGGTCTTAGAGTCAACGCTCAAAACGTCCGCTCCGGTTTGCGCTAGGCTGTGCAAGTGCCCGGCAGAGCCCTTGGCGAACAGTATCCCGGGAACTCCACTGGCGCTGAGGGTCTCGAAAATGACCGCTGTGGGCTGCCGCTCGAACTGGTCGTATTCATCGGCCGCCAGTTCGCATGCCCAGGTGTCGAACAGCTGTACCGCCGCCGCGCCTGCCTCGATCTGCGCCTTCAGATATTCCGCGGTCGAGGAGGCGATTCGTTCGAGCAGTTCGCGCACCATGCTGGGCTCCTGGCGCAGCATTCGTTTCGCCGTGGAGACGTCACCGCGCGTCTGCCCTTCGATCATATAGCACGCCAGGGTCCAGGGGGCAGCCGCGAACCCGATCACCGGAACCCGGGGCCCCATTTCTTTCACGATTGCTCCGATCGCGTCGCCGACGAACCGCGTCTCGCGCGCCGGGTCGAAATCGCGCAAGCGACGCACCGCGCGCAGATCGCGCACAGGGTTCGCGAGCACCGGACCCGATTCGGACACCTCCAGCGGCATGCCCATCGCTTCCGCGACGATCAGAATGTCGGAGAACACAATGATGGCATCCACTCCCAGTACCCGAAAAGGCTGAATGGAGACCTCCGCGGCGAGCTCGGGCGTCTTGCAAATTTCCAGGAAGGAATGCTGCGACCGCACCGCCTGATACTGCGGCAAATAGCGCCCCGCCTGCCGCATGATCCACACCGGGACGCGATCGACCGGCTTCGATCGGCAGGCGCGCAGGAAAAGTTCCTTTTTGTTCTCGTGGCTTTCGGCCATCGGACAGGACTTCGGAGCCATGATACCAGAAGCCCGTTGCGCGCTCTGGGGTTATAATCCCGGCAGGGGATTTTTCCCTTCATGCGGAACCACACGACGTATCTGGCCCTCGGGCTGTACGCGGCCAGCTTCTGCTGCTACGCGCGCACTCTTTATGCGCCGCACCTATGGCTCGGGCGGCTCGCCTCGCTTCTTTTACTGGGCGGAATCACTGCTCATTATTACGCGTTGCTGGAGCGTTCCTACGGCACGCATACCATCCCCTACGACGATCTTTTTGGTTCGATGTCGCTGTTCGCTTGGCTGTTGGGGGCCACCTATTTGGTCCTGGAAGCCGTTCACCGACAACGCTCGGTGGGCGCCTTTGTGACTTTGCTGCTTTTCGCCTGGGTCGCGCTGGTCAGCGCGCTGGCGCCCGCTCAAATGCCCCCGCCGCCCGCGCGGGGTCCGCTTTTTGCTTTTCACGTCACCCTGAACACCTGGGCTTACGCCGCGTTCGCGCTCTCCTTCATCCTCAGCATCATCTATCTGCTGCAGCACCACGTCTTGCGCTCGCATCGTCTCGGTAGAGCGTTCTGGCGATTCCCGGCACTCGACGTGCTCGACCGCATGTCGCGCAGCAGCGTATACGTTGGACTAGGGGCGCTCGCCTTTGGCGTGATCAGCGGGCTCATCTGGGAGCATCGCCTCACCGGTGCTTACTCCTGGGGCGATCCGAAAGTGATCGTCACGTTCGGGATTGTGGGGGTCTACGTCGCCTACCTGTGGCTTTCCAGAAACGCGATCTGGCGCGGGGCACGGGCGGCACGGATTTGCGTGCTGAATTTCGTTGTGGTTCTTTTCAGCTACACGATCGTGAATCTCTACCTGACGACGTTCCACCGTTTCTTCTGATGGCCTCTGCTTCCAACCCGACGAGCAACGCGCTTCGGCGCCGGGATGGCGGAATCCGTATTGCACTGATCGGCTGCAACCATCGGACAGCGCCGCTGGAGCTGCGGGAGCGTGTCGCTTTCACAACCGAGCAGTCGCTGGAAGCCGCGACTCAGCTGCGGCAACGCGGAATCCTGGAAGAAGCGGTCGTTGTTTCTACCTGCCATCGCAGCGAACTCTATGGGGTTGCGGGGGACACCAGCGCGCCGATCGGAGACGTGCTCGAGGAATTCCTCACTTCCTACCATTCCATTCCGCGCAGCGATCTCGAGGGCCGCACCTACCACTGGGTGGGCGCCGATGCGATTCGTCACCTTTTTCGCGTCGCATCGGGCCTGGATTCCATGTTGCTCGGCGAAGCCGAAATTCTTGGCCAGATTCGGACGGCCTACCGACGCGCACTCGACCATGGTGCCACCGGCCCGATTTTAAATCGCGCGTTCCAGGGGGCGCTGGAAGTCGGCAAGCGTGTTCGTGCGGAAACTGAAATCGGTGCGCGGCCTATGTCCGTTTCCCTTGCCGGCGTAAAGCTGGCGGAACAGGTTTTTGGCAGCTTGAAAGGTCGCTCCGCTCTGATTTTGGGTGCGGGCGAAGTCGCCGAACAGGTCATCGAGCATCTGCGCGATCGCGGGATCGGCAGCCTGCGCGTCGTAAATCGCTCCTTTGATCGTGCCCAGAGGCTCGCGGCGCGCATGGGCGGTGAAGCGGTCGCGTGGGAGTCGGTGGACGGCGCCATCTCGGCCCCGGACATCATCGTCACTTCAGTGGGGGATGTCGGTGCGGTCCTCACACGCGAGAAGATGGTGCGCGCTCTGGGGGCGCGGGACGGTCGGCCCGTGTTTGTGGTGGATCTGGGCGTGCCGCGCAATGTCGAGGCCGATGCCGGCAGCCTCTACAACCTTTATCTCTACAACGTCGATGATCTCGGAGAAATCGTCGAGCAGAATCGGCGGGCCCGCGAAGCGGAAATTCCTCGCGTCGAAGCGATCATCTCCGAGCACGTTGCCAAGTTTGAGGCTTGGCGAGCCGCGCTCGAAGCGGTATCCATTGTCGAAGATCTGCGCGGCCATTTCCGTCGAGAGCGCGAGGCCCTCCTGCGCGAACGTCTCGATGCGGCACCGGGTCTCTCCTCCGAAGAGCGCCAGCGCATTGCCAGCATCACCGAGGAACTGATCGAGCGCGTTCTCGCCGAGCCCGCCGCACGCTTGCGCAGCAGCCGCGGAATCGCCGGCCATCTGAGCTCGGTGCATGCGCTACGCCGCGTCTTTGGGCTCGACAAAAAAGGCGAATCCGGGGAGGAATCGTAGTGAAGCGACTGCGCATTGGTACGCGCGCTAGCGCGCTTGCTCTGTGGCAAGCGAATCATGTTGTCAACGCGCTCGGGCGCCTCGATGGCGTCGAGACGGTGCTGGTTCGCATCCGCACCGCGGGTGACCGCCTCCCCTCTGCGCCCGTGGCCGAGATCAACCGACAGATCAGCTCCGGAGCGGGCGGCAAGGGCATTTTCATCAAGGAAATCGAGGAAGCCTTGCTCGCCGGCGAAATTGACCTGGCCGTCCACAGCATGAAAGACGTTCCCGCCCAAACTCCGCCGGGCCTAACCTTCGCCGCCATCACACGCCGGGAGGATCCCCGCGATTGCCTAATCTCTCGCCACCGAGGAACATTGAAAAGTCTTCCCAACGGCGCGCGCATCGGCACCAGCAGCCTGCGCCGCCAAGCCCAGGTCCTGTATCACCGGCCCGATCTCGACGTTGCAGAATTGCGGGGCAATGTCGACACGCGCCTGAAAAAAATTGAAAGTGGCGAATTCGATGCCATCGTGCTCGCCGTTGCAGGCATGAATCGTCTGGGACTCACCGATCGGATCACCGAAGTTCTCGATGAGGGCATCATGCTTCCCGCCGTCGGGCAGGGGGCTCTGGGCATCGAGACGCGTGCGTCGGACCTCGAGACCTCGAAACTGGTCGCTGCTCTGGATGACCCAGACTCGCGTGCCTGTATCACCGCCGAGCGCGCTGTGCTGCGTGCGCTCGAGGGCGGCTGCCAAATTCCTCTCGGTGCGCTTGGCTCCCTGCGGGGCGGAGAGTTGCATGTGGAGGCTGCCGTTTTTTCCGCAGCGGGCTCGGAATCTGTGCGGTGCTCGGAAAATGGGCCGCCCGAAGAAGCTCAGGCCATTGGCCTTCGCCTGGCGGCGGCTTTAGTTGAGTTGGGCGCGGATAAGCTCTTGCGCCTGGCGGGAAGAACCGTTGAACAGCCTTGACAAGCCGCTGGCTGGCAGGCGCATTATCGTCACACGCGCGCCCGAGCAGGCCCAGGAGCAGATCGACACGTTCGCGAGATTGGGTGCCGAAGTCATCTTACTTCCGATGGTCTCCTTTGCACCTCCCGAACAGTGGGAAGAAGTGGACGAGCAGCTGCGCCGCCTCCACCTCTTCGATGCGATCCTTTTTCTTAGCCAGAACGCAGTGTGTTCTATTCTCGATCGCTGCGCCGAACTGGGCATAGAGTTTTGGACGCTCCAGGCCACCAGCCGCCTCATTGGGGCCGTGGGGCCGGCGACGGCCCGGGCTTTAACGGAGAGGGGAATTCGCGTGGATTACGTTGCCGCGAAAGGAACCGGAGAGTCGCTCGCTCGGGAGCTGGGTCCGCGACTGGCTGGGCGGCGTGTGCTTGTTCCCCGCAGCGACCAAGGTGATGAGCGTCTCCGGGATGCTTTGCGGCAAGTCCGTGCTGAAGTGACCGAAGTGATCGCCTATCGCACCAGGGAGCCGGCCGGTGTTGATTCGGGCGTTGTCGCCCTGGCTCGGCGAGGGGAAGTCGACGCCATTGTTTTTGCCAGCGCATCGGCCCTTCGCAATTTCGCGCGTGCGGTCGGTCGAACCGAACTCGTCGAGATTTCGCAGGGCACAAGCTTCGTGGCCATTGGCGCGACGACTGCCGGCGCCATTCGCAGCGCCGGGGCGCGGGTTCCCGTCGAGGCCGAGGATCCTTCGCCTTCCGGCATTGCCAAGGCCCTCATCGACCATTTTGCGCGGCCGTCGGTCTCTGCGAGGCGGGCATGAGTTTCCCGACCGATCGCCCGCGCCGCTTGCGCCGTTCTGAGGCGTTGCGCGGTCTGGTCCGCGAGACACAGCTTTCCACGCACGGCCTGCTCTATCCCATGTTTGCCTGTCCAGGCTCGAAGGTCCGCACCGCAGTCAGCTCGATGCCCGGCATTTACCAACAATCGCCCGATCAGATCGTCGAGGAGTGCCGCGAGGTGGCCGACCTCGGAATTCCCGGCGTGATTCTGTTCGGCTTGCCCGAGCACAAGGACGAAACCGGTTCGGAGGCCGCTTCTCCGAAAGCCGCCGTGCAGCGCTCGATTGAAGCGATTCGCAAAGCGGAGCTCAATTTGCTCGTCGTTACCGATGTCTGCCTGTGCGAATACACAAGCCACGGTCATTGTGGCGTGATAAAGGACGGCGAGATTCTCAATGACCCGAGCCTCGCGCTTTTGGCTGAAGCCGCTCTATCCCATGCGCGTGCAGGGGCGGACATCGTCGCGCCCTCGGACATGATGGACGGCCGCGTTGGCGCCATTCGCCGCAAGCTGGACGAAAACAACTTTCCGGATGTGGCCATCCTTTCTTATGCTGCGAAGTACTGTTCGGCATTCTACGGACCGTTTCGCGAAGCCGCTCAGTCCGCGCCTCAGTTCGGCGATCGCCGCAGCTATCAGATGGATCCGGCCAATGCCCGCGAGGCGATGCGGGAAGTGGCACTGGACCTCGAAGAGGGCGCGGACATCATCATGGTCAAGCCGGCACTGCCGTATCTGGATATCATCATCCGCGTCCGCGAGCGTTTTGATGTTCCTGTGGCCGCCTACAATGTCAGTGCGGAGTTTTCGATGGTCAAAGCTGCGGCCGAAAAGGGATGGATCAATGAACAGCGCATCGTGCTCGAAATCCTCACCGGCATCCAGCGCGCCGGCGCCTCGATCATCCTTACCTACCACGCCAAAGACGCCGCCCGCTGGCTCGAGCACTGCTAACCGCAAGCTGATCCCGAGGCCAACCGGGCCCTTGGCGCACCGTAGCGAGCGGTCGGCTTTTGCTTTCCGTACTCTTGCCTGTAAACTGTCGGCTGCCTTCCCATGACTGGCTCGATCACAGCGCCAAAGTCTTACTCGGCCGATCTTCGCGCCCGCGCCGAGAAGATCCTGGTCGGGGGTGTGAACAGCCCGGTACGTGCCTTCCGAGCCGTCGGCGGTGAACCGCTCGTCATCGAGAGCGGACGGGGCTCGCGAGTAGTGGACATCGACGGTCGCGAATACATCGACTATGTGTGCTCCTGGGGTGCGCTGATTTTAGGCCACGCGCATCTGGACGTAGTGGATGCCATCGCCGATCAGGTCCGTCGCGGCACGAGCTACGGGATGACCTCGCCTTTGGAAGTTGAACTGGGTGAGCGCATCGCGCGCGCTGTTCCTTCGATCGAGCGCATCCGTTTTGTCAGCTCCGGCACGGAAGCGACGATGTCTGCCATTCGCGCTGCTCGCGCGTTCACCCAGCGCGACCTGATCCTGAAATTTGAAGGCAGCTACCATGGCCACGCGGACAGCTTTCTGGCTGAAGCTGGTTCGGGTCTGACGACATTTGGCATTTCCTCAAGCGCTGGTGTTCCACAGGCTCTTGCGGCGCTTACGCTCAACGCCCCTTACAACGATGCGGCCTCCGTCGAGCGCCTTTTTGCCGAAAAGGCCGGAAAAATCGCCGCCGTCATTGTCGAGCCGATCGCTGCCAATATGGGAGTCGTTCCGCCCGTAGCGGGCTTCCTCGAGTCGCTTCGCCGAATCAGCCAGCGCGACGGCGCTCTTCTTATCTTCGACGAAGTGATCACGGGATTCCGGATCGCCTATGGCGGCGCGCAAGGATTGTACGGCGTTCGGCCCGACATGACCGTGCTCGGCAAGATCATCGGAGGGGGATTGCCAGCCGCGGCATATGGTGGCCGCCGCGAAATCATGGAACAGATTGCCCCGCTTGGCCCGGTCTACCAAGCCGGGACTCTTTCCGGAAATCCCCTCGCCATGCGCGCCGGGCTCGCTAGCTTGGCGTTACTTGAGGATCCAGAGTTCTACAAGCCGCTCAACGCCCGGGCCGATCGCCTTGCCAATGGTCTCCGCGACGCTCTCGGCGAATCGGGTTTGCGCGGCCAAGTCAACGCCGTTGGATCGCTAATTACGCTTTTCTTCTCTCGGGAGCCCGTCGGAGACTACGCAAGCGCGAAGAGATCCGATCGAACCCGCTTCGCCGCCTTTTTCCACGAAATGCTTTCCCGCGGAGTGTTTTTGCCGCCTTCGCAATTTGAGGCACTATTTGTCTCTTCCGCCCATAGCGACGAAGACATCAGCCGTACTGTTGCCGCGAGCCGGGAGAGTTTGAAAGCCATTGCCGCAGGGGCCTAGCTGAGCCACAGGTCGGCTAACACTACCTTGCCTAGCTCAACAGTGGAAACCGGCTTCCACCCGGGACCGGGGCAGTCTAGATTTTTATCCCCGAAACTCGTCCGCTGCCCTCGCTCATATGCTGCAAACACAGGGGTTAGCAGATCATCACTTCTTTGGTACTAGCCGTGCCCTGAGCTCCTCGACAAGATCTGGATCGACCGAGAAAAGGAAGCCGGACGTCATGGCCTTTGCGGCCCTGGTGATGTTTCTGCAGTTCGGTTTATGGTCGGGAGGCGATATTGCAACTCCGCCCTCGGCGACAACCGCAACCACGGCGAACTGGCAGGCCGAGCCCGATAACCTTCTAAACAAAACGTCTGCTGCGAAGTCAGGAGGGCCCAACTCCCCTAAATTGACCGCCACATCGGAGGACCAGGCTTCAGAGAATTCTCAATTGCTGTCCCTTATTTATGTCCCTCCGATACGGCCGGCCAAGCCCGAGAGAATCATTCCGGTTGAAGGCTCGCATGAACATCGCAACTGGCTAATTCTCTCGATCGCTCAGCACAGCGCGGCGGCCTTCGATGCTTACTCGACAAGGCAGGCCATATCGTCGGGCGCGCGAGAGGACGATCCACTGATGCGTCCTTTCGCTCAGTCCTCCGCAATCTATGCCGCGATCCAAGGCGGCCCGGTGATTCTGGATTTTGCCGCTCGCCGCATGCAGCGCAGCGGGAACAATCTCATTCGCAAAACTTGGTGGTTGCCTCAGTCCATCAGCACCGGGATGTTTCTGTTTTCTGGCGTACATAACCTACACGTGGCAAGCCGGCGCTGACGCTAGCGTTTGCGCGTCGGTTTGGCCCTCGCCGAAGGAGACAGGGCGCCTAGGTCTCGCCTTCCCGGTGTCCTCTGCACTCTGCTGGCGCCTAGACAAGGGCAGTCGAAGGCACTCGACAGCAAAAAAAGACACGATAAGGCTGCTAGATTCAAGCGCGGCGCTTCTGTTACGATGCTCCAGGGCGGTTAGCTCAGCGGTTAGAGCATCCGGTTTACACCCGGAAGGTCCAGCGTTCAAGTCGCTGACCGCCCACCACTTGGCGAAGCGGACCTTCAGAGGCGAATCACCACAACAACTAGGAGCTGGGCATGGGCAACTGAGGGGGCTCGTGCCGGCGCCTAAGTGTTGGGGCGAGCAGACGTCCTCATTAGGGTTGCCGCGTGCCGGATGGCGTCCAGGACACGCGATGGTCAGATGGCAGGTCTGGGGTTCTGAGACCGTGTTAGATTGAAATCGATGGTAACGGCCGCGGAACCCCTGACAAAGCAGGCGAAGGCCTCAGCGGTGCCAAAGATCAAGGGCGCCATCGTGCGTGACTCGCTGAGATCTGTCCGCAGACGCGGAGGCGACGCGGAACTCGGGCGCATCATCAACCGTCTCCATGGGGACGTGAAGAAGGTCTTCGAAGGTCCAATCTATCCGTGGGAGTGGTACTCGCTCGATGCCTTCACCGATTTCCTCGAAGCGGATATTCTTGAGACGGCGGGCGGCAATGCGGAGGTTCTGATTGCCCGCGCCGAGAAAGTGATCGAATCGCAGCTGCGCGGAGTCTATCGAATTTTTGTGAAGCTCGGCTCGCCGGGATACGTGGTGAAGCGGATCGCCTCGGTGCACCAGACTTATTTCGACGGCAGCCAAATTATTCCCGAGGTGGACGACGACTCGCGAGCGACGATCAAGTACATCGGGTTCAAGGGGCGGCACCGCATCTTGGAGTACACGATCATAGGGTTTTATCGCAAAGCGCTCGAGATTTCCGGGGCGAAGAAGGTTGACGTGCACTTCAGCGTGCCCATGTCGGACGACCAGGATTACTCCGAGGTCACCGTCACCTGGGCTTGACGCGAAGGCCCGAAGACCCGAAGCATCCTTCTTGATCCATTCGATCCTAGCGAGACATTCTGGAGAAGGTGAAACGGAGAGACGAAGGGAACGTCAAAGCCGAAGCGCAGAGGATCTACCTGGCCAAGAGTGCCGCCGCCGCACGGCGGGCTTTCCAGAGATTCCGGTTTCACTGGCGGTCTCGGTATCCGGCCATGGTGCGGCAACTGGAGCGGGATCTACCGGAACTTTTGCACTTCTTTGCATTCCCG
>JASHRC010000183.1 GCA_030037525.1 Candidatus Acidiferrales bacterium
TGCGACTGCGAAAGAATCCGCTGGCCGAGCTCATGGATGTTGACCGGCTGGTCGTTCAGATACACGCGCTGACCGCGGTCGATCGTCACCACCATTCTCTGCTCGGTGAGTTCCTTGACGGTCTTTGTCTTGGGTACATCCACATCGATTCCGGACTGCAAAATCGGCGCGGTAATCATGAAGATGACCAGCAGCACCAGCACCACATCGATAAACGGCACCATGTTGATCTCAGAAAGAGAAGTGCCGACTTCGCGTGGAGTTTGCGGCATGGCGTCTAGGAACTGTAGATCGTTTCGATCTTGGCCACGAATTCCGCGGCGAAATCGCTCATTCGCGACGCGATACCGCGGATGCCGTGAAGGTAGTGGTTGTAGGCAATCAGTGCGGGAATAGCGGCAAACAGGCCAGCGGCCGTGGTGATCAGGGCTTCGGCAATGCCCGGAGCTACCGCGCGCAGGCTGGCCGCGCCGGCGTCACCGAGACCGGCAAACGCGTCCATCACGCCCCATACCGTGCCGAACAGACCGATGAAGGGCGACACCGAAGCGATCGTCGCTAGAGATGACATACCCCGCTCCAGGCGGCGGACCTCTTCCCCTGCCGCCACCTGCATTTCGACTCCCACCGCGCCAGCATTTTTCAGCCGGCCTCCGCCGGCGCGCGGACCAGCGCCGTTCATCTGTGCCTCGAGCTCACGATAGCCCGCGGCATAGACGGCCACCAGAGGGCTGCTGCCGACACCTGCACGCAGTGTATTAGGGTCCGACAGTCCCCTGCCTCCGCGGAACAGCATCAGAAATTTTTCTGTTTTGCGGTCGATACCGCCCAGCTGGGCGAACTTTTGCAGGATCAGAGCCCAGGAAAAAATGGACAGGAGAAGAAGAAGACCGAGAATGGCACGCGCAACGCCGCTGGTCTGCTCCAGAAGGGTGAGCGGGTTGGCGAAGACCAGAAACGCCAGGCTGGAAATTGTTTTCCCCCAGAAAATAATTTTTTGCCAGGGCAAATCTACCGTAGCACACGCAATTGGCAGATTCAAACCTGGTACGCGAAATAACTTGCTGCTGGAAACGACACAATGGAAAATTGCCGCTCCCGCCAGAATTTCGTAGGCTCGCTTCACAACTTGTGATATCTATAGTGCGTGAGCAACCAAGAAAGCGTGCCTTACTGCATCTCTCCCTATAAGTTTTTCCGCCTGCTGGAATACACAGCGAGCTACTTCTAGCGATTTCTCCGGAGACCATTCGCCCGCCAGCCACGGGTGTTTCTACGCTCGCTGATTGTTTGAAAACGGATGGGAGACAAAGGAGGAACCATGATCGCGTTGGATCGAAACGCGTCCAAGCCCGTTTCGCAGTTTATCAAACATCATTACCGGCATTTCAATGCGGCGGTGGTCGTCGACGCAGCAGAGGCGTATGCGAACCATCTTTCCAGCGGCGGCAAAATGCTGCTCACCCTGGCGGGAGCGATGAGCACGGCCGAACTCGGTCTGTCGCTTGCGGAAATGATTCGCCAGGGCAAAGTGCACGCCATTTGCTCGACAGGGGCCAATGTCGAAGAGGATGTCTACAATCTGGTCGCGCACGATCATTACAAGCGCGTGCCGCACTACCGTTACCTCACGCCGCAGCAAGAAGTCGAACTACTGGAGAATCACCTCAATCGCGTAACGGACACTTGCATTCCCGAAGAGGAGGCCATGCGGCGGATCGAACGCATCGTGGTCGAAGAATGGTATCGAGCCGATCAAAGCGGCCAGCGAATGTTTCCACACGAGTTCCTCTATAAGGTGCTCTGCACGGGGAAATTGCAGCCGTATTACCAGATCGATCCGCAAAACAGCTGGATGGTCGCGGCCGCCAAACGCAATCTGCCGCTGTTCGTCCCCGGCTGGGAGGATTCCACCCTGGGGAACATGTACGCCGCCCAGGTCATCAGCGGGAGGGTGAAAAACACCACTACCGTGCGCGGCGGCGTGGAATACATGGTCGAGCTCGCCAATTGGTACGTGCAAACTGCGCCCGCGACGCCCATCGGCTTCTTCCAAATCGGCGGTGGCATCGCCGGAGATTTTCCGATTTGCGTGGTGCCCATGCTGCACCAGGACCTGCGCCGTGAAAACGTGCCACGGTGGGGCTATTTCTGCCAGATCAGCGATTCCACCACCAGCTACGGCTCTTATTCGGGCGCCGTTCCGAACGAGAAGATTACCTGGGGGAAGCTCGGGGCCGACACGCCGCGGTTTATCATCGAATCGGACGCAACCATCGTGGCACCTCTGGTGTTCGCCTACGTGCTGGGGTGGTGAGCGACAACCCACAGTTCCGGCCGAGGCCCGGCGAGCGCGTCTTCTTGTCTGCTGAATGGCGCGATCTGGTCATGCTGAATTACCAGGTTGATCCGCTCCTTCTCGGCCGTTATGTCCCCCCAGGCACCGAGCTGGACGGGTTCGCCGGCCGGACCTTCGTCACTCTGGTCGGCTTCCGGTTTCTCGGAACCAAGCTCTTGGGATTGGCGCCAGTGCCGTTTCACCGAGACTTCGAGGAAGTGAATCTGCGTTTGTATGTGCGGAGGTGCGAAGCTGGTGAGATTCGGCGCGGCGTGGTTTTCATCCGGGAGATTGTGCCGCGATGGGCGATCGCGCTCGCGGCGCGGCTCGCCTATGGCGAACACTACTCGTCTCACCCCATGCGCCATAGCGTCGATTTGTCTGCCAATGGCGGGTCGGCCCGCTATGAATGGCGTCTGGCTGGCCAGTGGTGTGCCGTTGAAGCCAATGCCACGGGCGCGGCCATTCGCCCAGCAGAGGGCAGCATCGAACAGTTCATCACCGAACACTACTGGGGCTACTCGGCGGGCCGCCGACGCTCGCTCGAATATCGCGTCGCACATGAGCCCTGGCGCGTTTGGACCAGCAGCACTGCTCGGTTTTCTGGCCATGTCGACTCGCTCTACGGTCCGCAATGGGGAGGAATCCTGCGCCGCCGGCCTGATTCCGCATTTATCGCGGAGGGCTCGCCCGTTTCCGTCTTCACAGCAAAACCTGTAGCGTAGTGGATGCGCTTTTGGAATCTCGAAACTTGCCGCTATTCAGGCCGGGCGCGGGGTTCCTCATGCCTGAGCCTTTGGGTAGGCTCTAAGCACATCCGAATCGAAAACGGCACTCGCCGGTCAGCCTGCTGTAAAGCTAAAGAGCGGCACTTGATAGCGGTCGAACCACACCCCCAGCATGTCTCCTGCGCCCCCTAGCACCAGCATCATGAGCTCTTCGTCCGGTACCGGCCGGATCATCGGTCGCGTCCGTTCTGGCTGGTTCCCTTACATGGGTGAATACTGGGTTTCGCGTCAAAGGTTACACGCGATTGGACGGCTGTGGCGGCCGAAGGGTGCTACGGGGCTGTGTTAGAATCACGCTAGAAATATGCCGAAAGCCTTTGACGTCGCGATCGAGACAGTCGGGAACGAGGTTTCACAGCCGCTGGCCCGTCCGCTTGCCGATGAAAGTTCCGCGCGCCGTGCCCCGGGGGCCGCAGGGGCAGGGAAGAGCTTCTACATTGAAACTTTCGGCTGCCAGATGAATGTCCACGATTCGGAGAAAGTCGCGGGCGTGCTATTGGGTCGTGGATATCGCGCCGCTGCCAATGCCGTCGAAGCCGATCTGATGCTCTACAACACGTGCAGCATCCGCGAAAAGGCCGTGCAAAAAGTCTTCTCTCGCCTGGGGGAATGGCGGGGCCAGAAGCGGAAGATCATCGGCGTCCTCGGATGTGTGGCCCAGCAAGAAGGCGAGGAGATTTTCGAGCGAGCTCCCTGGGTGAGCCTGGTTTGCGGATCGGCCAGCTATCGCGAGCTGCCCGAACTCATTGACGAACTGGAATCTGGCGGCCGCCGCGTGCTGGGCCTCGACCTAGATGTGGATGAAACGTTTGAGACCGAGATCACCCGCCGCGACAATCCCCATCGCGCCTACATCACGATTATCGAAGGCTGCGACTACGCTTGCTCGTATTGCGTTGTGCCGCATACGCGCGGCCCCGAGCGCAGCCGCCCGAGCGACGCGGTTCTTGTGGAAGCGCGCCGTTTGGCCGACGCCGGCTACACCGAAATCCAACTGCTCGGCCAAACCGTGAATTCCTACCGCGATCCTTCCCCGCGCCAGCTCGGCTTCGTTGACTTGCTGCGGGAGGTGGCGGCGGTCGAAGGCATTCGCCGCGTGCGTTTCACCACATCGCATCCGAATGATTTTGATCGCCAGATCGTCGAGGCCATCGATTCGACGCCTGCGCTTTGCGAACATGTCCACCTGCCCGTGCAGTCCGGTTCGACACGAGTGCTGCGCGCCATGCGCCGCACCTACACACGCGAGGAATATCTGGAGAAAATCTCCTGGATTCACAGTGCGCGGCGGCCCATCAGCGTAACCACGGACATCATCGTCGGCTTTCCGAGCGAGACGGAGCAGGATTTCGCAGACACGATCACGTTGCTGGATGCTGTCGGCTACGACGGCGTCTTCTCCTTCATTTACTCTCCGCGCCCGAATACGACGGCGGCCAGCATGCCGGACCGCATCCCGGAGCCCGAGAAATCGCGCCGCTTGGCGATCCTGCAAGAGCGCCAGCGCCAAATCCAACTTGCGCGCAACGAGAAACTGATCGGGCAGACCTTTGAGGTGCTCGTCGATGGGCGCCACCAGGCCCGGGCGCAGTGGACCGGGCGCTCGGGGAGCAACCGGATCATAAATTTCACTTCGCCGTGCGAAAATCTTCTGGGAGAATACGTTCAGGTCCAGGTCATGCGAGCGGGGCCGCACAGCCTGATCGGCGAGCAGGCCTGAGCCGATCGAGTTCGCCAACGCGCTCAGGCGGGGTAGGGACGAGCCGGTAGTTCACGGGAGGCCATCATGGAGCTGGAGGTCAAGATTCGCGGGTTGATGATGGACCCCGTCACCAACATGCCGGTTGTGGTCCTCAAGGAAACGCAGGGTTCCGGAATCCTTCCGATCTGGGTGGGTGTCTACGAGGCCAACGCCATCGCGCTCGAAATCGAAAAAGTTCAGACGCCCCGTCCCATGACGCACGATCTGCTGAAGAACGTTCTGAACGGCTTGAACGTCCACGTGCAGAAGGTGGTGGTTTCCGATCTGCGAGACGATACCTTCTACGCGCTCATCTGGATGGAGCGCGACGGGCATACCATGTCGATGGATTCCCGTCCCAGCGATGCGCTCGCCCTGGCTTTGCGTCTGGACTGCCCGATCTATGTGGACGATCAAGTGCTGAAAAATTCCAAAATGGCCACCACCATCTCCGACAAGAGTTCCAGCGACGAGCTGCGCCGGTGGCTTGAAAACTTAAGCGACGAGGACCTGGGCCGCTACAAGATGTAGCCTGGAGTATGTTGCTGGGTTCTGCTCTTCGACGTTTTCCGCTTTCCGTTTTGCTGGTTTCGCTTCCCCTAATTGCACAAACCGCAGAGAGATCTGCCGGGCTCGGGCAGGCTCAGGCGCAAACGTCCCCCCCGGCGCCGATTCCCGTGGAGCAGGAGCATCATCATCATCTGGTGTTTGAAAATTCCTACGTCCGAGTGTTTTATGTGGAAATTCCGCCGCACGAGGCAACCTTGTACCACCGACACGATTTGCCATACGTGAGTTTGCCTCCTCCCCCCGTCGATAACCCTCCGGCGGCGTCCAATCTGGCACCTTCCGCCCCGCGCGTTGGATACATGTCGGGAGGTTTATCGCACACGGTTACCAATTCGCGGGACGTGCCGCTGCGAAATGTGGCCGTCGAACTCCTGCGACCGCAGGGCAGTGTCCGCAACCGCTGCGCTCAAGTCCTTGGCGATCAGCCTCCGGGCGATTGCGACAAGCGAGCCTCTGCGGATCGGTCGATTCGGTCGCACTACACGCTTTTCGAAACCGACGAAATCTCCGTTGAGTACTGGGACGTCGGAACCGGCGCGACCATCCGGCCGGCTGATCCTCAGCTGAGCACGCTCGTCGGCAGCCTCACCGGCATGGCCCAGGTACTCGCCGAGGGCAACTCGCAGATGGTGCCGCAAGCGGGCCTGGTCTGGCTGCCGGGTGGATCCCAAACGGCGTTTCAGACCGGAGCCGACGCTGGTGGGCACTTCATCAGGATGGTTTTCAAGGACAGTGCCGCTAAACCGTAGCGCGCGCTCAGAACCGAAGCATGTGCAGGTAACGCGCTTTGCTGAGAAAGGATCCTGCCAGGCCTGAAACGGTGTCCTGCCCGACATGTTGAATCATTCCTGGGCGTAAGCTTTTGCGCAGCGCCGCTAGAGTTCCGAACATGGCCCCGTACACGGAAATCACTACGACTCCCTTAATTCCTTGATACAAGTGCGCCGCGCCAAATACCACAGCCTGCAGCGCCACGCCCGCCACCACGTTTCCGGTCCAGGCCAAGAACTGACGCTGCAGATATCCGCGAAACACCACCTCCTCGCAAAATCCCGCGCAGCAAGCCAGCACGACAAACATGGCCATCTCGAGCGCGGTTTGCGGCAGCAAAAACTGCGCGGCTTCCTCTCCGCTGAAATGCAGCAGGTACGACAGGGAGCCGAGCACCAGCATGACGACCGCCCAGAACCCCAGAGCAATGCCCAAGTCGATGAGAAAATCCACGCCGCTGCGCCATTTTCCTCCGACAACGTCGGAAATCCTGACACCGCGGCGTCGCAATCCAAAGAACCAGACATACCCGACGAGCACCCACTCGTACACAATGGTGGCAACGTACACGGGAGTGAGTTGGGGAAGCGCGCTGCCGCGCACTCGAAGTTGCGGCTGGTGTTGAAGAAGCGCCAGGGCCAGCAAGAAAAGTACGAGTATCGCGGTGTGCCAGGCCGATCCAACCGGCGTCGGGCGCGACCGCCCGGTAGGCGGCGACACGAGCTGGGTTTTGTTCTCCGGGGCCACGGCGGCACCTCCTCACCCGCGTAGTGCGCGGCCAAAGTGTACCAGTAAGTCCCAAGCGCGGCGCGCTGTGTGTGCAAAAAGCGCGAAAACAAGGGAGCTTCGATTGCGAGTCAGAATAGCGCAGTGTAGAATCCATCTGCCGATCGGTCGATCGGCGGGCTTGCGGTGGATCTCCATTCCTTCCGGCGCAAAGCTTGGCGTTCGCGCCCTTCCTCTACACGCTCTTCTAGACTCGGCCAGCCGAGGTGGCCAAGCACCCACCTTCGCTCGGGTGCAGACAGGAGCGAGGAAATTGGCGGTGGCCTAAACTTCAAGCGGCCCAAGTTTACGGCTCTGGTGGATTCCCTTGTGGCGGAGGAACTTGCCATGCTAGTCGTGGGCCACAACCGCCGGGCCTTAAAAGAGGCGTTAAAGTGATCCTCGCTCATCGTATTGAATTGGACCCCAGGGAAAAGCAAAAAGAATACTTTCGGCAAGCCTGTGGCACGGTGCGCTGGGTATGGAACTGGGCCTTGGCGGAGTGGAACGACCGATACGACTTAGGTGCAAACACCGATGCCAGCGAGACGCTTCTGAACGGATCGGTGTTAACTTTGCGTGACCCTTCCTACGCCAGTTCGAAGACCTGCAGCCAGTGCGGCTACGTAAGGGAAGTCCTGCCGCTGAGCGTGCGGGAGTGGACATGCCCGGCGTGCCAAACCAGGCACCACCGCGACGTGAACGCAGCGATCAACCTGAAAGAAAATACCGTGGGCTACACGGGAATCAACGCCTGGGGACAGGAAGGCTCTGGCTTGGCTGGCACAGCAAGCGAAACCGGCCTGGTCGAACCAGGAACTTTGCAGTGGGTGAATACTCATTTTCACTCACAAGAAAGATAGCAGATAGGTGCCCACAAATATTCCGGAGACACTCAGCACTCCCACGCGGCGTTCGTTCTCCAAGTCCGCGCTTTACGTGCTGCGGTTGGTGGCCGTCAATTTTCTTGTCTTCGCGGTCTTGGCCGAACTGCTCTCTATTGTCGTCGTACATCTGCCGAATTGGCCCTCCAGCCGGCCCAACTATCATCTCAACTACAATCTCTTTTGGGCCCCGATCAACCCGGTCTTCGGAGCCTGGCACCGCCCCAATGGCGTCTTCGTCCACAAAGGCGGGTGCTACGACGTGACGTATTACACCAACAGCTACGGCGCACGCGACGTGGAGCGCAGCGTGCATTCCTCCAAGCCCCGCACGATTGTCTTGGGCGACTCGATGGTCGAAGGAATGGGTGTGCCCACCGATGAGCGGCTGAGCAATATCCTGGAGCGGGACACAGGCCGCGAGCACCTCAATTTCGCTACGGGCGGTAACTTCGGCCCGCTTCAATACGCCCTACTCTACAAAAGCATGGCGGCGGCGTTTGACCACAATCTCGTGATCGTCGGTGTGGTGCCCGAGAACGATTTCCATGACATGGATCTTGCCTACTGGAAGGCTCACGGGTGGGCGGGGGTTTATCGACCCTATTACGGCCCCGACCTTTCGATCATCTACGATGGCCATTTCGATCCCCACTATGGGGAAAGCACTTGGGATCACATCGAAGCCTTCTTGCGCGCGTATCTGGCTTCCTACCACGTGGGCCAGTTTCTCGAGACGAGCTTCTATTACAACAGACTGAACCCCTATTGCGGCTACGACGATTACAATGACGTCGATCTGGCGCGCCTGAAAAAATCGCTTGAAGACATCCAGGCCACCGCCGACGCACGCGGCGCGAAAGTGGCCGTTTTCCTGATTCCTCATGCCAGCGATTTCATCCGCCTGCGCCAAACCGGCGTGAACCGCCTGGGTCCGGTGCTGGAGGCCTGGGGGAGGGAGGTCGGTATAGCGGTCAAGGATCTCCTGCCGGAAATGAACGCGGACGCGGGCGCCGACTATCGCCGCTATTTCAATCGCTGCGACGGCCACTGGTCCTACGGCGGCAACCAGGAAGCCGCCAAGATTCTGGAGCCTTCACTTTACGGCACCCCATCGGCCCCCGGACCGCTCCCTGCTGGAAGCCGTTAGTTTTTTTGCTTGCGTTGACCATCCGAGTATCGGTACATTGTGCGCTACACCTGGTGGCGAAGGGTGTCCGAGGCGCTGTATATAGGCCTGCGGTTGCGGCTGGGGAGGGGCACGGGATTGACCTGCGTCTTGTCTATTGCCAATCAAAAAGGCGGCGTGGGAAAGACCACTACTTCCATCAATCTCGCTGCTGCTCTGGCCTTGAAAAAGAAACGAACGCTCCTGATCGATCTCGATCCCCAGGCCAACACATCGATTGCGTTTTTCTCTCCTGACGAAACGCAATTCACAACGTACGACCTTTTCCACGAGCATGGTTGTGAACTGGCCAAAGTCGTCCGGCCCACGAAAGACCCCAACCTGTTCGTCGCTCCGGCTCGTCTTGCTCTCGCGCGTCTCGAACAACAGCTCGCCGGGCAGTTCGACGCACCCTACAAGTTGAAAGACGCGCTCGCTCCTGCGCTCAAAGACTACAATTACATTGTGGTGGACACGCCTCCGGCCCTGGGCATCCTCACCGTGAACGCCCTCGTCGCTTCGACCCACTTGCTCGTTCCGATCCAGGCCGCCTATTTCGCCATCGAGGGCACCGACGATCTTCTGGAAACCTACGCCCGCATTCGCTCGCGCCCCAATCCCGATCTGAAAGTTCTCGGCGTGGTCATCACGCTCTACGACAAGCGGACCAACATCTCCCGGGACACGCACGAGCAGATTCGCGCCACCTTCGGCGACGCCCTTTTCAGGACGCGCATCAGCAAGAACGTCCGCCTCGAGGAAAGCCCGGCCTACAAAGAAACCATTTTTACCTACGCGCCCAAATCTTCCGGCGCAGAAGAATACAGGAAACTTGCCCAGGAGGTATTACAACGTGTCGAAGAGGATCGGGTTGCCCGTCACTCTCAAGATGCGGCATGACGCGCACTATGTCGAGACGCTGACCAGCTTCAGCGGCGCGTCGGTCGGGCGGATGATCCCGATCGACAAGATTCGCCCCAATCCGGACCAGCCGCGCAAACAGATCGGAGACGTGCGGGAGCTGGCTGACTCGATCCGTCAAAAGGGTGTGCTCGAGCCGCTGCTGGTGCGTTACGTTCCGCGCGAGGACATGTACTACATCATCTCCGGCGAGCGCCGCTATCACGCCTCGCAGGCCGCCGGCCTTCGCGAGTTGCCCTGCATTGAGAAGATCGCCGACGATGCGGAAACGCTCGA
>JASHRC010000184.1 GCA_030037525.1 Candidatus Acidiferrales bacterium
CCGCTGATCGCGCGGACTTTACGGGCGGGAAGGCCTCCGGTAGAATCCTTCGCTTACCGCACAGGACAAGGCGCCAAGCGGAATGCTGCGATTCGTCACGGCGGGGGAATCTCATGGGCAGGCGCTCGTGGCATGGATTTCCGGGCTGCCGGCCGGCGTTCGGGTCGATCTGGACTTTGTGGGGCGCGAACTGCACAGGAGGCAATTGGGATACGGCCGGGGCGGCCGCCAGCGAATCGAACACGACCAAGCCGACTTCCTCGCGGGAGTTCGTCACGGGAAGACCATCGGCGCGCCGATCGCCCTGCGCATTGAAAACCGAGACTGGAAGAATTGGGAGCAGGCACTTCCGGTCGAGGATAGCCAGGGTGCCGAAAACGCGCGACGCCGGTTGACGGCCCCGCGACCGGGACATGCGGACCTGGCCGGGTCCCAGAAGTTCAACTTTCACGACGCGCGCTATGTGCTCGAACGCGCTTCGGCCCGCGAGACGGCCGCCCGCGTGGGCGCGGGGGCGCTGGCGAAGCTGTTTTTACAGGAATTTGACATCGCTGTTTTCAGTCACACCATTGGCGTGGGCCATGTGCGGCTCGAGCGAGCCGCCACGTGGGAGGAGATCGTGGCCGTCTGCGAGGATTTGGAGTCGCCGCTGCGATGCGTCGATCCAGAAACCGAAGCGCGCATGAAGGCGGAAGTGGATCACGCCTTGAGAGCGGGAGATTCCGTGGGTGGAATTTTCGAGGTGGTGGCGCGCGGGGCGCCTCCCGGTCTCGGCACTCACGCCCAGTGGGACGAAAAGCTCGACGGGAAAATTGCGCGCGCGGTGATGTCCATACAGGCCGTGAAGGCGGTCGGGATCGGCACGGGCGTCGAGAACTCGGGAAGCTACGGTTCGGAAGTGCAGGACGAAATTCGTTACGATCCGGCCCGCCAACGCTTTGAGCGCTCCTCGAACCGCGCCGGGGGGTTAGAAGGCGGAATCACCAACGGCCAGGACCTGGTGGTGCGAGGATATTTAAAGCCGATTTCTACGCTGCGGCATCCGTTGCTGACCACCGATCTGGAGACCAAGGAGGCGGTGAAGGCGGCTTATGAGCGCTCGGACGTCTGCGTGGTGCCCGCCGGGGGCGTGGTGGGCGAAGCGATGGTGGCCATCGAACTGGCCGGTGCGTTTCTTGAGAAATTCGGTGGCGATTCGCTGGAAGAGACCCGCCGCAATTTCCAGGGCTACCAGCGGCAGCTCGATCATTTTTAGGGGAGCCGACAAAACGGCCGATGATTCATCCCATTGTGAAATATGGCGATCTGGTTCTCGAAAGGCCCACGCAACCGGTCGAGAAGTTTGACGGGGAACTCGAGACGCTGGTCGCCGATATGTTCGAGTCCATGTATGCGGCCAGCGGAGTGGGGTTGGCAGCGCCGCAGATCGGCATCAGCAAGCGGCTCACGGTGATCGACGTGAGCAACGGAAAAAATCCGGAGGCGAAGATCATCTGCGCCAATCCCGAGATCATCCATTCGGAAGGCGAGCAGCGCGAAGAGGAGGGGTGCCTGTCGCTCCCGGGATTCCGCGGGCACGTCCTGCGGCCACAGTTTGTGACCGTTCGCGCACAGGACGCGAGCGGACGGGAGTTCGAAATGCGCGGCGAGGGCTTGCTGGCGCGCGCCTTCTGCCACGAGATCGATCATCTGAACGGCACTCTTTTCATCGCGCATCTGAGCCTGCTCAAACGCGACCTGATCAAACGAAAAATCCGCAAGATGAAAAAAGCCGGCGAGTGGTAGCAGGGCCGTGGCACTGCGCATCATTTTCTGCGGCACGCCCGGCTTTGCTCTGCCTTCCTTCAAACACCTGCTGGATCAGCCGGATTTCGAGATCGTCGGAGTGGTGACCCAGCCGGACCGGCCTAGAGGGCGCGGCCAGCAGATCCGCAGCTCGGCGGTCAAGGAGGCAGCCTTTTCCGTCGGCCTTCCCGTTTACCAGCCGGAGAAAATCAAGTCGGATGAATCGTACGACTATTTCCGGCGGCTTAAGCCCGACGCAGTCGTGATCATCGCCTATGGCCAGATCATTTCCGAGCGGCTGATCGCGATTCCGCCCCTGGGCTGGATCAACCTGCACGCATCACTGCTGCCCAAATATCGCGGCGCGGCTCCGGTCAACTGGGCCATCATCAACGGCGAGCGGGTCACCGGGGTCACCACCATGCGGATCGATGCGGGGCTCGATAGTGGGCCGACCCTGCTCGAACACGTAACTGAAATCGGCCAGGACGAGACGGCTCCGGAACTGGCGGCCCGTCTTGCCGCGGCCGGTGCGCCACTGGTGTCAAAAACGCTCCAGGCGCTCTCGCGCGGCGAAATCACTCCGGTCGCCCAGGATCCCTCGAAGGCCACCTTGGCACCGCCGCTCACCAAACAGGACGGGCGCATCGATTGGGCGCGATCCCCGGAGCGAATTTACAACCAGATTCGAGGAGTTCAGCCCTGGCCCGGCGCGTTTAGCGAATTCCGGGGCAAGCAATGCCGGATCTGGGGAAAACCCCTTTCACCGCCCCAGATCCCCGCGGCGTCCGGCCGCGAGCCTGTCAGCGGCGGGCCCGGCTCAAAAGTTCCTCCCGGCACGATCGAGAATGTTCCGCCGATGGTTCTGGTTCGTTGCGGTGAGCGGGGAGGATTGCGTCTGGAATTCGTCCAGATGGAGGGGCGCAAGCGCATCAACGCACAGGAATTCGCAAACGGCGCGCGGCTCACGCCTGGCGAGCATTTCGGCGCGTGAGAGGTCCCCGGGGACGCGCCGCAGCTCGAATTCGTATAGGGATCGATCGATGCCGGTTAGCGCCGCAAGACGAATTGCGTATGAGGTGCTTCGCCGCGTGGAGGCCGAAGGCGGGTATGCGAGCGACCTGTTGCATGAAGCGCTCGATCTCGGGGTGAAGCCGGCCGACGCCGCGCTTGCAACCGAAATCGTTTTCGGCGTTTTGCGCTGGCGGAGGTTGCTCGATTTTTTTCTCGATCGCCATTTGAAAACCGCGGTCGGGGGGCTCGATTTGCCCGTGGCGCTGGCGCTGCGCATGGGCCTCTACCAGCTGCGCTTTCTCGACAGAATTCCGGCACGAGCCGCAGTAAATGAATCGGTCGAGCTCGTGAAGCTGGCGCGAAAAGCCTCGGCGCGATCGCTGGTGAACGCTGTCCTGCACCAGGCGGCTAGGGCAGCCCGGGAACCGCTGGAGCCGCTTCTGCCGGCGAATCAGGAGCTTGCCGAACGGCTCGCGATTTCCTATTCGCACCCCACCTGGATGGTCAAGCGATGGCTTCGCCGACTGGGCGGGCCTGGCACGGCCGAACTGCTCAAAGCCAACAATCAGAAGGCGCGGCTCAGTTGCGTGCTCGATCGGCCGGATCGCCGCGAAGTCGTGTTCGGCGAATTGCAAGCTGCGGGCCTCGAGGTCGAGCCTGGGCTGCTGCTCGAAAATGCCTTCGTCGTAAGCGGTGGGAGCCTCGCTCGAACCGAGCCGTTTCGCCAGGGCCTGGTTTCGATTCAGGACGAGGCATCGCAAGCCGTGCCGCTGCTGCTGGGCGTCGAGAGTGGTGATCGCGTGCTCGATCTATGCGCCGCACCGGGCGGAAAGACGCCGCCCCTGGCTCGCGCTCGAGGAACCCAGGGGATGGTGATCGCCGCGGATCGGCACGCGCACCGGCTCCTGGCGATGCGCGCACAATTCGAACGGATCAGGCTCACGGGCGTGCATCTGGTCGAATTGAATGCGGAGCAGGCTCTGCCCTTTGGGGAGAAATTCAATCGAATTCTTCTCGACGCGCCATGCTCGGGCACGGGCACGCTGGCACGCCATCCGGAGATTCGCTGGCGTCTGCGGTCCGAGCAGCTGGGCAAGTTTCGCGAATTACAACTGCGCCTGCTCGGAAATGCGATCGAAAATCTGGCCCCGGGCGGGCAGCTCGTTTACTCGACCTGTTCGATCGAGCCGGAAGAAAACGAACAGGTCATCGCCGCGGCGCTCGCCGATCACCCCCGAGTCCGCTCGGTCTCGCCCGGCGTGCTGGTCGAGCGGCTGCGGCCTCATCTGGCCAATGCCTCCCAGGCGGAACGACTGGTCAGCTCGGACGGATACTTTCGCACCTCGCCCGCCACCGAGCACACCGACGGCTTTTTCGCGGCCTTGCTGGAAGGCGCGCGATAGGTCGGCGGGCGCACACGGCGTCTCAGGTCGCGCCTGTTGCGCACGCCGTGCTAGGCTCAGGTGGAGGGATCAGCGGGAAATGACTTTTCGCCAACGGTTCGAATGGATTCTGCGAATGGCATTGCTGCTGTTCATCCTGTCTTCGGTCGCCTTCCTGAGCGCGCTGACAGCAATCCGATTTGCCATCCGGGGCCGTGAGGTGACGGTGCCGGACGTTGTGGGGATCGGCGCCAAGCAGGCCCAGCAGGTTCTGCGCGGCCGCAGCTTGGGTATCAAGGTGGAGGACCGGATCTACAGTAACCTCCCGGTCGACGCGGTCGTGCGGCAAAGCCCTCCTCCCCAGACGCGCGTGAAGACCGGCCAGTATGCGCATGTGGTGCTCAGCTTGGGTCCGCAGGCAGTCTCGATTCCCGAGCTCCGCGATCTGAGCCTGCGCGCCGCACAGGTCGAGCTGCTGCGGAGCGGAATGCAGTTGGGCGAGGTCTCCAGCGTTTATTTGGTCGGCACGACACCCGACACCGTCAAGCTGCAGAGTCCGGCCGCGGGCACCACCAATGTGCAGAGCCCGCACGTGAATCTGCTTGTGACGCTGGGCCCCCGACCGCCTGCATTTGTGATGCCGGATCTCGGGGGGCTCACCGTCGCCGAAGTTGAGTCGAAATTGAGTCCGGCGGCACTCAAGATCATCAAGGTCACGCCGGTAACGGCGTTGGGGGCTACGGTGGGCACCGTAACGGGCCAGACGCCCGGGCGCGGGGAGCGCGTTGATCCGACAACCCCCATTGAGCTTCAGGTCGCCGAATAGGTCTGCTAGTATCGGGTGGACCATGGCACACGCACGAATCGAGATTGCGCCGTCCATTCTGGCAGCGAACTTTTCCAAGCTGGGTGATGAGGTTCGTGCGGTCGAGCAAGGGGCCGCCGACGTGATTCACGTCGACGTGATGGACGGGCGTTTCGTTCCCAATATCTCGATCGGGATACCCGTTGTCGTCTCCCTGCGGAACGCAACTCGGCTGCCTCTGGACGTGCATCTGATGATTGAACGGCCCGAGCGGTACGTCGAGGAGTTTGTGCGCGCCGGCGCAAACCGGGTGCTCGTCCACGAGGAAGCGACGCCGCATCTCGACCGTGCTCTAGCGATGATTCGCGAATCGGGAGCCGAGGCGGGCGCAGCGATCAACCCGGCGACGCCGGTCTCGATGCTCACCGAGGTGCTGGACAAGCTCGATACGGTGCTGGTGATGTCGGTCAATCCCGGCTTCGGCGGGCAAAAATTCATTCCCGGCGCCCTCGAGAAAATCCGGCAGCTGAATCAATGGAGGGTGCGCTATAATGGCGCCTTCCGCATTGAAGTGGACGGTGGCGTGGAAGCGGAAAATGTGGCAGAGTTGGCGCAGGCCGGCGCCAACACGTTCGTAGCGGGAACCTCCATTTTCCATACACCTGATCCGGCGGCAGCGGCGCGACGGCTGCGCAAACTTGCACTCGAGGCCGTGAGCCAGAAGGTTTGAGGGTTTCGTGCGGGAACGTCGGCTCCGAACAATTGGTCTTTCGGCGCTGGTGCTGGGCTTCTGGCTAGTGGGCCTGCCTTGGGCAGCCGTGGCTCAGAAAGTCCACGTCACCAAGGTTAAGCCCAAGAAGACCGACACAAGCCAATCGGCCGAGCCCGACAAGGTCCTCTACGACCGCGCCGTAGACGAGATGAAGCACACCAAGTACACCGAGGCGCGGCTGGACCTTCAGACCCTCATCAACACGTATCCTGACAGCGAGTATCTGGCCAAAGCGAAGCTGACCATCGCGGACTCCTTCTACAAAGAAGGCGGCACCTCCAACCTGACCCAAGCCGTCGACGAGTACAAGAACTTCATTGTCTTCTTCCCGTTCCTCGACGAAGCGGCTTACGCCCAGATGCAGGTGGCCATGTGCCATTACCGAATGATGGAGAAATCGGATCGCGACAGTAGTCAGGCCGAAGCTGCCGAAGATGAATTACGAACGTTTCTGCTGAAATTTCCCGACAGCCCGCTGGTCCCGCGTGCGCAGCAGGATCTGCGCAACGTGCAGGAAGTCTTAGCCGATGGCGAGTACCGGATCGCGCGGTTCTACTACACCAAGCAGGACTATCGCCCCGCGGCGGCGCGGCTGGTGGAACTGACGGCCAGATACCCGCTCTACAGCCAGAGCGATACGGCGCTCTATATGCTTGGCAACATCTACATGCGCGCCAAACAGGCGTCGAAGAACGAGGATGATAAAAACCACTGGGGCGAGCTGGCTGGCGAGTGCTATAGCCGGATCGTCAAAGACTATCCATTGTCGACACTGGTGCCGGGGGCCAAGGCGCACCTGACCTCGATGGGTATGCCGATTCCCAAAGCCGACTCGGAAGCCCTGGCAGCAATGCAGAAGCAGCAGTCGTATGAAAAGGAACACCATCCAAACCCGGTGCTGGCAGCGCCGGTGGGGATGTTCCGGTCCAATCCCGACGTGCATTTGGCCGCGCAGGTCGGCCAGCCGAATCTGAACCCACCCGACGACACCGTTTCCGCCACCGAGGTTCTCAACCAGGGCGCGGCCGGGCCGAAGTTCAATATCGCCGCCGGCGTTGCGTCCTCGGGACCAAGTTCAGAGGCGAGCGAAACCGAATCGGTCGATTCGTCTTCCTCCGATGCTCCTGCTCCCACCTCAGCGACTCCCACGGCAACCAACGTTCCCGTGATGACGACCGGCGCTCAGATCATCGACTCGCCGACTGCCGCGTCGAACCAAGGAGCCGCTCCGGCTGCACCGCTCGTGCCCTCGACGATGACCTCACTGCCCACCGCGCCTTCCAGCGGCGAAGCTCCCGCGGTAGTCACGACCCAGAACTCCGCCGCTCCGCCCGCAAGCGCAGGTTCGAATTCGACGACCACCGCCGCACCGCCTGACGGAACCTCACACGCTGTGTCAACCGCGGCGAACAGCAGTTCGAATTCATCGAGCGCTCAGTCCTCCGCTCAGACCACCAATGGCAAAGACGACTCCAAGAACGAGTCCAGCAGCAAGAAAAAGAAGGGCTTGCACAAGCTAATTCCCTAGCTTACCCCCTGCTAACAACTGTAGCACTCTTGCCGCTCGAGCTCGTTGACGGCTCCGCCTTGTAATGTTCGAATGGTTGTTGCGAAACACGGAGGGCGCCGCAGCGGAAGTGCGCCTCCTCTAGGGGATCCCAGTGCCAAAAATCCTCGTCGCCGATGACAACGCCAACATCCAGAAAATGGTCGCGCTGTCGTTTGAGGACCGCGGTGTCGAAGTTGTGTCGGTCGGCAACGGCGAGGCGGCTGTGCGCCGTATCCCGGATGTGAAGCCGGATCTGGTGCTCGCCGACATTTTCATGCCTGTGCGCAACGGCTACGAAGTTTGCGAGTTCGTAAAAAAAGACTCGCGATTCTCCCATGTGCCCGTCATTTTGCTGGTGGGTGCTTTTGACCCTTTGGATGAAAGAGAGGCGCGTCGCGTGGGCGCCGATGGCGTTCTGAAAAAGCCTTTCGTTCCGCCCGATCCACTGATCGCGATGGTGATGTCCGCGCTCGAAAAGAATCCGAAAGTTGCTGCGGAGCTGGCCAAGGCGCGTGAGGCGAAGCAAGCTCCTCCTCCTCCGCCTCCGGAATCGATTCTCGAACCGGCAACCTCCCCTCGAGCAGAGCTCAAGCCGCTGCCGACGTTCCCAGAGCCCACTCCGGAAGAAGAGGCTCTGCTGTATAGCACCGGGAGCGGGCGCCGAATGCTCGATGACATGCCGACCGAAGACCGGAGGGAGCCGCAGCCGCCGGCAGGCGAGTTCGAGGAACCGGAGTTCGACGGCACTTCCACAGCGCGGGATTGGCGCCGCAACGCCATGGACATTGAGGTTCCTGCCGAAGCCGCCAATACGGCCGCGTTCATGACCGATGATCGGTTCGACCCTTCGGTTTTCCCCTCCGAGCGCGACGTTCCGCCCAGGCGCGTGCCCGAACCAGTCGAAGAAACACTCGGGTCCGAGGCGCCGACCCCGGCAGAATCCCAGATCCCTCCGGCCTGGGCGAGCGCTGATTCCTTCCCCCCGAGCGGTTCTGAAACCTTCCCAGCAGAGACGAGCGCAACCCACTGGGCTCCCTCGGAAGCCCCCATTACTGACTCTGCCCCACCGCAGCCGTCTCACTGGATGGATCAGCTTGCTCAGGGATCTCTCGATTTGCCGCCGAGCGATTGGATGAGTCTCCTTTCCAAGCAAACCGATTTCACCTCTCCCGCCGAACCGCGTGCTGAAAAGCCGAGCGAGTCAGAGGAAGCGCCCATCGGTCGAGAAGGGGAGGAGCAGTCGTTCCTCATCGAGGAGCCTGCGTCGAGCCTGCCGACAGCAGCAGGGGACGAAGCTTCAACGGTCCCAGACCAAGAGACGATCGAGCAGACCGCAATCGAGTCTGTGCCGGTCTCCCGAGGACCTGAGGCAAGTCTTGAGGTCGATTCGGAACCCCAGCTGCCTGTAGCCTACAAAGATCCGGATCTCGTCGAACCGCCAGCCGTTCAGGTCACGCCCGATCCGCTCCTTGAGGAGGAGCCGGCGGCGCAGGCGCAGTACGGGACCGATTTCGAGGCGACGGATTCGTTTGCGCCACCTGCGTTCCCGCCCGCCGCCGAAGAACCGCCTGTAACCGAAGAGCGAACCCCTTCGCTTGAGCCTTCACCGTCGGTCGAAGCGCAGCCCGTCGAGAGTGAACCGAGCGAGCGGGTGCCCACCGGTCCACCGCCCAATCGCGAGGCTCTTGCGGAGATTCCTTTCCTTGCTCCTCCGCCTGATTTTTACAAGCAGCAGAGCGAGCAAGCCCCTGCTCGAGCTGCCGATTCTGCGACCGTCGATACCGTGGTGCAAAAAGTCCTGGAGAAGCTCCAACCCCAGCTTCAGGACCTACTTTCGCAAGGCGTCCTCAAGCCGCTGGTAGAAAGTCTCCTGCAAAACGAACTGACCAAGAAAGACGAGTAGCCTGTTTGACGCGCTCTCGGCGCGCCGCTTATATTGAATGTTTGGTGTCTGCGGATTCAACTCCATAAGGAACCCGTGCCGCGAGAAATTCCCAAGGCTTACGAGCCGCAGGAAATCGAAGAGCGCTGGGCCAAGGCCTGGTTCGACCAAAAACTGTTCCATGCCGAAAACTCCGGCGACGGTCCGGCCTTTTCGATTGCCCTGCCGCCTCCCAACGTCACCGGCTCGATCCATATCGGCCACATGCTCGAGTACACGCAGATCGACATGCTGGTGCGCTGGCATCGCATGCGGGGTGATCGCACGCTCTGGCTACCGGGCATGGATCACGCGGGAATCGCCACGCAATACGTCGTCGAACGCAAGCTCGCCGAACAGGGAATCCGCCGCCAGGATCTTGGCCGGGAAGAATTCGAGCGCCGCGTCTGGCAATGGAAGGCGGAAAGCGGAGGGGTGATCCAGGAACAGATGATTCGTCTCGGCGTCTCCTGCGATTGGACGCGCGAGCATTTCACGCTTGAGCCCCAGCTTTATCGAGCCGTTCTGGAAGCTTTTCTGCGCCTGTATCGGGAAGGCCTGATCTATCGCGGCCGCTACATGGTCAACTGGTGCCCTCGCTGCCAGACGGCCATCAGCGATCTCGAGGTGGTCCACGTCGAACGAGCCGGCAAGCTGTGGCGTTTGCGCTACCCGATCGTCGGCTCCCGCGAATTTCTGGTGGTGGCCACCACCCGCCCGGAAACGATGCTCGGCGATACCGCCGTGGCCGTGCATCCGGAAGACCAGCGCTACCGGCGATGGGTTGGCAAGCATGTCATGCTTCCGCTGATGAATCGCGAAATTCCGGTCATAGCCGACAGCTATGTCGACCGCGAATTCGGCACCGGCGTGGTCAAGATTACGCCCGCGCACGATCCCAACGACTTCGAAGTTGGTAAGCGCCACAACCTGCCGGAAATCGACGTGATGACGAGCGACGGCCACATGAGCAAGGCGGCCGGAAAATATGCCGGCCTCGACCGCTTCGAAGCGCGCCGGCAGGTCGTCGGCGATCTCGAGAGACTTGGCTTGGTCGATGGGAGTGAGGACATCACGCATTCGGTGGGCATGTGCGACCGCTGCAAGTCCGAAGTCGAGCCGCGCCTTTCGATCCAGTGGTTCCTCAAGATGAAGCCGCTCGCCGAACCAGCCAAGCAGGTTGTGGTCGACGGCCTCATCGAAGTCGTGCCCGACAATCAGCGTACGATCCTGCTGGGCTGGCTTGAGAATATCCGCGATTGGTGCATCTCGCGGCAGCTCTGGTGGGGGCATCGCATTCCCATCTGGCACTGCGCGGATTGCCACGAGATGGTGCCGGCGGCAGACGCGCGTGTCGAAATCGTCGAAGGGCGGGCCCGCGCCGCCAGCGGGCCGACCCGCTGCCCGCGATGCGGCGGCTCCCAGCTGACCCAGGATACCGACGTGCTCGACACTTGGTTCAGCTCGGCCTTGTGGCCATTCTCGACACTCGGCTGGCCGGACGACACCGCCGACCTGCGGTCGTTCTATCCCACCAGTCTGCTGATCAGCGGCTATGACATTCTGTTTTTTTGGGACGCCCGCATGATCATGATGGGTCTGAAACTCACGTCCGGCCCGACGCCGCAGGAGCGCATCCCGTTTCGCCGCCTCTACCTGCACTCCCTGGTCCGCACCACGGAAGGCGCGAAGATGTCAAAGACCAAGGGCACCGGCGTCGATCCGCTGGAACTCACCAAGCAATACGGCACCGATGCGCTCCGCTATATGCTTGCCAGCATGGCGGCGCCCGGCACCGACATCATCCTGAGCGAAGATCGGATCCGGGGTGCGCGTGCTTTCGCCAACAAGATTTGGAATGCCGCACGGTTTCTCTTTATCAATCTGGAAAAATTCGAGTCGACCGGCCTCGGGCTGGAGGACTTGGCGTCCCCGGAGATTCGCGCGAGGGCGCCGTATGCGGTGGCCGGCGAAGGGGCGCTCGCGCATCGATGGATTTTTTCCCGCCTGGCGGCGGTCGCCGGCCAGGCGAACGATGCGCTCGAAAACTTCCGCTTTCACGAAGCCTGTCAGAGCATCTATCAATTTTTCTGGGGCGACTTCTGCGACTGGTACATCGAATGGGTGAAGCCCGTCGTGGCATCGGCCGACCGCGCGATGGCTCTCCCCGCATGGCGAAATATCTTCGCTGCGCTCGACTCGGCGCTCGCTCTGCTGCATCCGGTGATGCCGTTTCTGACCGAAGAGCTATGGCACAAGATTCCCCAGCCGGCGGGTTCGCGTTCGATCGCTTTGGATCGCTTTCCCGAGCTGCGGGCGGAGTGGCGGGACCAGGAAGCCGACGACGCCATGGCCCGGCTGCAGGAAATTATCACCGCGGCGCGCAATATCCGTGCGGAAATGAAACTGGATCCGAAGCGAAAAATCGCCGCGGATTTTTCTACACGTGGTGTGATGCTGCGCCGTCTGGTCGAGGAGAATAGGGGCTCGATTCTGCATTTGGCGTCGCTTTCGGAATTGCGCATTTCGTCGGGTCCTCTGGATCCCGCCGGCGCCGCGATGCGTTCCACCTCGGCCTTCGATCTTCGCATCGCCTACGGTGAAACGATCGACAAAGCGGCCGAAAGGGCCCGTCTCAACAAGGAAATGGATCGGCTGGCCAAGGAGATCGAATCGAAGCAAAAACGCCTCGCTGACCATAGCTTTACCACCAAGGCCCCCGCGCAGGTCGTTGACAATCTTCGCGCCACGCTGGTGGAACGCCAACTCAAACGCAAGAAGCTCGCCGACCGCCTGGCGCAACTCGCCTAGCTCCCGCCTGGGGAACCAAAAGCGTTTGTTCGCCATCCGCCCGTCGAGTATCCTCGGTGGTTTCAGCCTCATGGCCACCAGGCGAATGGCGGAACTGCCGGGCACCACCGACCGGCGCATTGACGCGCTGTTGACTCTGCTTGCGGAAAACTCGACGATCGTCATCAGCGGGGCGAAAATCGCACGGGAAATCGGCGTCACGCACAGGCAGGTGCGGTCCTGGATTGAAAAACTGCGCGCGTTCGGCGTGCGCGTCCAAGGTCATCGGTTCAGTGGCTACCATATCGAGCGCGTCCCGGACATTCTGGTCCCGCAAATGCTGAGCCATCGCCTTTACGGTACGCCGTTTGCGCGCCGCATTCTTCACTTCTTCCGGATCGATTCGACCAATTCAGTGGCCATGCACCTGGGCCAATCCGGCGAGCCGCACGGCACGGTGGTCGTTGCCGAGGAACAGACCGCCGGCCGCGGGCGTGCCGGTCGGTCCTGGACGTCGGAGAAGTCGGTCGGAATCTACGCGAGCATTCTGCTTCGGCCGCCGATTCCGCCCGCCCATGCGCCCCTGCTCGCGCTCCTGGCCGGCCTCGCCGCGCGCGACGCCACCGCCGAACACCTCGACGCCCAACCTGATATCCGCTGGCCCAACGATCTGCTGGTGGGCGGCCGCAAATTCTGCGGCATCCTCACGGAAATGCACGCCGAGCCTGATCGCATCCACTACGCGGTGATCGGCATCGGCCTGAATGTCAATCAGACCAAAATGCCCGCCGATCTTGGCGATACCGCCACATCGCTGCGCATCGAAACGCACCGAATGCATTCGCGCTTCGAACTGTTGATCGGGTTGCTGCGCTGCCTGGACCGCTACTACAATCAGTTGCTTGCTGAGGGCGCCACGCCGATTCTCAGGCGTTTCGCCGAGGTTTCAACCTATTTCAAGGGGAAGCGCGTGCGGATCACCACCACGAGCGAAAGCTTCACCGGCACGACCGCGGGGCTTGAGCCCAGCGGCGTTTTGCGCGTCGCGCGCGATGACGGGCGCGGAGTAATCCCTATCCTCTCCGGCGACGTCGCGGAGGTTTCCTGATGCTTCTGGCGGTCGATGTGGGCAATTCCAACACCGTCCTGGGGGTGTTTCGGCAAAAAGATCTCGTCGCGCACTGGCGTCTCACCACCGCACGGGATCAGACTATCGACGAATACGGCATTTTGACGCGCAATCTCTTCACGCTTGCAGGTCTCGAACCGGGCGAAATCGGCGGCGTGATCATCAGTTCAGTGGTCCCGCCCCTGAATTCCACTCTGGCGGGCATGGCCGATCGATATTTCAACCACCAGGCGCTGTTCGTCGAGCCCGGCGTAAAGACGGGGATGGCCGTGCTGGTAGATAACCCGCTCGAAGTCGGCGCCGACCGCATCGTCAACGGCATCGCCGCGTTTGAAAAATACGGCGGTCCGTGTGTGGTCGTCGATTTCGGGACAGCCACGACGCTCGACGTAATCTCTGCGCGCGGTGAGTACGTGGGGGGCGTGATCGCTCCCGGCATTGGAATTTCCGCCGAGGCGCTGTTTGCTCGAGCTGCCAAACTGTTCCGCGTGGAAATCAAAGACCCAGGAAAAATCATCGGCCGAAATACCGTCGAACAGATGCAGGCCGGCCTGTACTACGGCTCGATCGACTTGGTCGACGGGCTTCTTTCGCGAACCAAGAAGGAATTTGGGGCACAACTCAAGGTGATCGCTACGGGTGGATTCGCAGGCCTGATTGCTCGCGGGTCGAAACACATCGAGCGTGCGGACGAGTTCCTTACTCTTGACGGGCTGCGCATCGTCTGGGAACGCAATCAAGCCGCCGCCGGAGCCCGGACACGGGCGAAAAAGACTCTCTCCAGGGAGTCGATTTCGCGGTAGGCGAGTTCCAACTCGCTGCTCGGACCGAAGCGCTAGGGGCCGGGTGACCTAGGAGCAGCGACTCGCTCTCGCACCGCTGGCCAGGGCCTCGAGGCTGGGCCTAGCTACGCGATCATGGACTCTTTCAACTACTTCAACTATTTCACGGAAATCGAGGAGTATTTCTGGCGCAAGCGCGGCGCGCACCTGCTGGTCTCTCCGCTCGACTGGGCCATCGTCGAGACCTGGCAAAAGGCCGGGATTCCGCTCGCGGCCGTCCGAAAAGGCATCGATCGCGCCTTTGAGAGCTGGTCTCGGTCTCGGCGGGCGGCCGGCGGCCGCCGGCTAAAAAGCCTCGCCTATTGCGTCGACGCGGTGCTCGATGCGGCCGCCGAGGCTCAGGAAGCAGCTGCCGGCGGCGGCCCGGAAATCCCAGTTGCGGGCCCTCGGTCCGAGCCGTTCTCACGCGACGAGTTGAGGCATTATTTCGAACGCAACCGCTCGCGCCTGCGGGCGAGCGCCCAAAAGCACCGAGTGGCGGCGACCGCCATCGCGTCTCGCCTGGAGGAGACCGCCAACCGCCTGGAGGAAATCACTCCGCTGCTCGATTCGCCCGGATCGCTTGATCTGGAAGACCTGGAACGCCGCTTGACCGTCCTGGAGGAGAAGCTTACTGCCGCTGTTTCCGGTGATGTGGACGAAGAAACGCTCCTGGCCATCCGCCGCGACATGGACCGTTCCCTCGCCCCCTACCGCCGCAAAATGTCTGCCGAGCAGCTGGCGCAGCTCGAGCGCCGATACATCCAGAAACGGCTGTTCGAACACTTCGAATTGCCTCGGTTGAGCCTTTTCTATCTCACCTAAAGCAGCGCCCTCGCCCTGCGGGAGTTCCGGCTCGTGCGAATCGCGGATCGGTTGTGATCGGCAGGTAAAACTCCAGTGCTATGATTTTCCAAGTCGAACCCGGCCCAAGACAAGGATTGGTTGGGACCAGAAATCTTCTGACTTCACTCGATGGAAATCACCGTCGAAAAACTCGTTTATGGCGGCGACGGCCTTGCCCATGATGGCGGCGAGACCATCTTCGTTCCCTTCGTCCTGCCTGCAGAGCGCGTCTTGGCTGCCCCCGTCGACCAGAAGAAGAAATTCGTCCGGGCCCGGGTCGAACGCATCCTCAACCCGGCCCCCGAGCGCACGCTGGCTCCCTGCCCTCATTTCGGTGTCTGTGGAGGCTGCCACTACCAACACACCACTTATCCCGCGCAGCTTAAGTACAAAACGGAGATTCTGCGCGAAACGCTCGACAGGCTGGGTCGGATCAAGTGGCCGAGGGAAATCCCCGCCCACGCCTCTCCGCCTTGGGGCTATCGCAATCGCGCGCAGTGGAAAATTCGCGTGCTAGGCGCGGCCCAGGGCTCAAGCCTCGCGATCGGATATTTTCGCGCGAATTCGACGGCGCTCTCTGCGGTCAAGGAATGCAAGATTCTTTCGCCACTGCTAGAAAAGACGCTTGGCGCGCTGCGTTCGGCTCTGGCAGACGAGGCCCTCGCCGGGGAGTTGCGGGAAATCGAAGCTTTGGCTGGCGCGAACGACAGAAAGCTCCTGGTGACGGCTACGTTTGCTCGATTCCCCTCCGCCCGTCAAAGGCTCGCGGAGACCTTCCGGCAAGTGGTGCCGGAGATCGAGAGCCTGCTGTTGCAGGATTTGACGGGCGAGCAGATGGAGCTCGACGGTCCCGGTTTTGTCGAATGCGAAGCTGCCGGCCGAACGTTTCGCGTCGGCCACCTGTCCTTTTTTCAGGTGAACCGTTTCCTTGCGGGTCCGCTTGCTTGTCACGTTCGAGACAGGGCGGGCGCCGGACACCTGGCCCTGGATCTGTTTGCAGGTGTGGGCCTTTTCTCCGTCCTGCTGGGGAAACGCTTCCAGCGAGTGGTTGCGGTTGAATCGAACCCGGCGGCCACGCGGGATCTCGAGTCGAATGCGGCTGGCGAGGGTGCCATCGAAATTCGCAACCTGGATGTCGAGGGGTTTCTTCGGAACTGCCGCGAGAGCCCCGAACTCGTGGTGCTCGATCCTCCTCGCGCCGGCCTGACGCCCCAGACGATCGAACACCTGGTCCGTATCGCTCCCGGGTCCCTCCTCTACGTTTCCTGCGAGCCCCCAACTTTGGCGCGCGACCTGGCACGACTGACACGAGCCGGATACGAAATTTCCAGTATCGATCTATTCGATCTGTTCCCCCAGACTTTTCACATCGAATCGATCGTCCGCCTCACACGAAGCACGGGAAACCTCCGATGAGTCTGGCGTTTGCGGCCGGCGCCCGGTCCGACCTGCCACCCAGTGCGGACTACCAGCCGGTCGGAGATTTGTAGGGGAGCGCGAGTTGCACGCCTTCGATCTGGCGAATCTTGCCGCTCTCGATCTTGAAAAACTCGGCGACTTCGACGCTGAACGGGCGCCGCGCCGAAGGGGGCATGGGGATTTTGCCGACGCCGGGCACATCGGCGAACTCGACCGTTCCCGGATGATTGAACATGAAGAAGCCGAACACGATCCCCCTCTTTTCGTCCACGATCAAGAAGCGCCGCGGGTCGATCGATTTGATGTAGGCCCAGATTTTCGAGTTCATGTTGTCGCGACAACCGAGCGCCGCGGGATTGTAGGAGCCGTTGGCCCAGCCCTCGTTGTAGGAGGGATTGTTTGTATCCTGCGTGCCGTCCAGGATGCGGTTGCACCTGTCATCGAACGGAACGATGTCGCCGGAAAGGTGCACGATTCCTTCGAAGTACTGATTCGCCGCCTGGAGCATCGTGGCCCGGGCTGTTTCCTCCGAGGCCGAAACCGGTTCGAGCCACACGGGATTGGGCCGGCCGAGCTTCTCCAGGTTTTCTGCAGGCTCTCGACCGCGGCGAACCACCGTTTCGACTTCGGTGATCTGGTGGTCGACGACCTTTAAACGCACGGCCAGGATCGCAGGTGTGCTATTTTCGCGGATCGTTGCTTCGCAGCCCACTTGGCCTGCCTGGGGATCGGCGAAACAGATCCGGTAGGTGCCCAGGCCGCTGATGGTGCCCCACAAGGCGTCGGGAATTTTAAGTGGTATGGTGTTTTCGGTGAACTTCAGGCCGGCCGCTAGCGGCAGCCGGCTCGGGTCGCGCGCGGCCAGCGCGCTGAGATAGCGGTCAGCGAAAGAGGTAAGACAGGCGTAATCGCAACTCGGCGCCCCGCCGCTCGCCCTCTTGCCAGCCGGGCTCGCGGCCGAGCAACACAGGCCGAGCGCCAGCGGCGCGGCCATCGCCAGAATGGCTCTCCGTATGGCATGCATGTTTCAAGCCCTCCGTGTCAAAGAAAAATACGATGTATGGAGCCGTGACGGTTTCGCAGGCGACTCCCGGCGTTCCTATTGATCTTGTCCCCACATCGGTTCATGATGATTAAAGTATCGGCCAACCATGGAACCCGTTCGAGATAGTTCAGACCTAACCCCAACCCAGGCAGAAATCGACGAAGAAAGCAGACGCATCCGGCGCCTCCGGATTCTCGTGCAGCTGACGCTGCAAGAGATCGCTGCCGGCGACCTGAGCCCGGAAGAAGCCGCGGGAATGATTGCGGCCACTCGTCGCGCAGCGCTCGAGATGTTTCCAGGCAAGGAAAACGCTTTCGACCTCATCTACAAGCCCCAGTTTCAGCGCATGATGAACGCGGTATATCGCCTGCAGTAGTTTGGCCTCTTCAGTAGCCGAACAACGCTCGCAGCCACATCCGCAGCCAAACCGCTGCGAGTCCCGCGATCGTCCCGAGCAGGGCTTCATACTCGCGATTTCGCACGTATTGAGCCCAGGAAAACCCATTCACGCTGCCCGCCGCCGGAGTGCCGGTCTGCGAGCGAGTGAGCCGCGGGAAAAACGACGGCACGCGGCTCGCGTATTGGTCGAATGCGGTGCCGAAGCGCTCGCGGACGTCTCTCTCTTCGCTGCGGATCACCGCCGAGTAAAAGACCGCGAAGTAAAAGGCCACGATCGCGCCGCCAATCCAAGAACGCCCGGCAACCAGGAAGCCCGCGGCTAACAATGCGCTGCCCAAATAAAGGGGATTTCGCGTGTAGGCGTAGGGGCCGCTGGTGGCGAGCGCTTCGTCCTTCCGAAGGTGGCCGGAAGCCGCGGCGCGAACCAGCAATCCCAAGGCGGCGATGATTCCGCCGATCAGAATCGACTGCGAGGTCGGTACCGCCAGCAACCAGTAGACAGCCGCAACGGGATAACCGACGCGCACGCGCCAGCGCGCCCAGAATTTTCTCGGCCGAACCAGCACTACCTCCGAATCAACCGGCACAAGCACCGCCGAAAGCTAGCACAGCGCGAATAGGCCCTGCAATCTTATCGCTTCCGCCCGATGGCCTGCCAGAACTGGTCGGCGCGTTCCACCTTGAGAGAGCTTCGGCAATAGCAGAGGAGCATCGATGGCAGCTCGACGCCAGCCAAATTGAACAGATCCTTTTCCGTCAAAAGGAGCGCATCGGCGCCGGCCCGGCGCGCGGAGGTTTCGAGCCCATCCAAGTCCTTCTGGCTGTAGCGATGATGATCGCGGAAGAAACGGTGGCCCACGACCGGGAGCGCCCAGGCAGCTAAGTCCGCAAGAAAGGCCGAAGGGTTCCCGATGCCGCAACAGGCGAAAAAACGCCGGGTAGGCGCGCTGGGGTCTTCGGTGCCCGGATAGGCACCGCGCCAGACGCGGACCGATTCGAGCTCGGCTCGCGCATAGAAAATCGGCGCCCGGGAGTAGTCCCGGATGATCGCTTCGACCTCTGGCGCGTGGTTCGCTCGCGTGATGACGACAAGATCGGCACGGGCCAGGGCAGATTTCGGTTCGCGAAGGCCACCGGCGGGCAGCAAATGATCGCCGCCGAAGGGATTGGTCGCATCGATCAGGACGATATCGACGTCGCGGGCGAGCTCGAAATGCTGAAAGCCGTCATCCAGGATGAACCACTCCACGCCGCGGGAGGAAAGTTCCCGGCCGCGTTTCCAGCGATCGGCGCCGACGCCGACCGCAACGCCGCGACCGAGACGCGCCTCGAGCAGCTGCGCTTCGTCGCTCGTGAAGCCATCCTCGGACCGCCGGCCGCGATAGCCACGCGTGAGAATGCCTGTCCTCTCCCCTCGAGCAACCAGATGCTCGGCAATCCAGAGGACCAGGGGGGTTTTGCCCGTGCCGCCTAGGGTGAGATTCCCCACGCTGATGACCGTGCCGTCCAGGCGTCGGGCGCGCAGCAGGCCGCTCCTGTAAGCGCGGGCCCGAAGACGAACCGCAGCACCATAGGGCAGTGTGAGGGGCCAGAGCAAGGTTTCCAGAAGATTCACGCTCCGAGCTCCCGGCCATCCAGCACGGCGGCGATGCGATCCAGTGTGCGCGCCGTTGCGCCACGGTTGCGTAGCAGAAGCTCGCGAGCGGCACGGCCCATGCGCTCGCGCAAGCCCCTGTCTTCGACCAGTTTGACCCACACCTTGCCGAGCTGTTGCCCGCTACGGACCTCGACGGCCGCCTGCTCTTTGAGAAACTGCGCGGCCATATCGCGAAAATTCTCCATGGACGGTCCGAAGACGGGCGGTTTTGAAAACCAGGCAGGTTCGAGGATGTTGTGTCCGCCCGCGGGGACCAGCGAACCGCCGACAAACACAGCGTCAGCGAGCAGATAAAGACCGGCCAGTTCGCCGATGGTGTCCAGCACGATCACGTCCGCGTTTTCATCGAGCGGCGCGTCCGAGCGGATGTGGCTGCGGCGAAGTTCTCTCCAGCCGGCTGCGGCGGCGATCGAGGCCGCTTGGTCGAAGCGGTCGGGCTTGCGCGGAGCGAGAATCAGCAGGGCGCGACGCCAGCGGCGCTGCACGATATCGTAGGCAGCGAGCACGGCTTCCTCTTCTTCAGCGGCTACGCTCCCGGCTACGACTACAGGCCAGCGTTCCTGTTGCCGCACCTGGCCTTCCAGCCAAACCCCGAAGCGGCTCATCTCCGGCGCGTGGCTGTCGTATTTCAGATTGCCGGTGACTTCGACCCGGCCGTCGGGCGCACCCATTTTGGTGAGGCGGGCGGCGTCTTCGGGCGTTTGCGCTAAAAACAGTTCCGCATCGGCCAGCACGCGCGCGAAAAAAGGGCCGACCAGAAACTCCCAGCGTCGAAAACGCGCGAAGGACTTTTCGGAAATGCGCGCATTGACGAAAAGCACCGGCACGCCCTGGCGGCGGGCTTCGCGGAGGAAGTTGGGCCAAATTTCTGTTTCCATCACGATGACCAGCGCGGGGGAAATCGCGCGCAGCCCGCGGCGCACCGCGCCGGTCCAGTCGAGTGGGAAATAGAAGATGCCGTCGACCGACCGGAGGCGCTCGCGCGCCACGCGCCGGCCCGTTTCCGTGGTGGTCGAAACCAACACGGCACGCTCGGGGAATCGCCGCTTCAGCTCGTCGGCCAGAGGCTGGGCGGCCAGGACCTCGCCGACCGAGACGGCATGAATCCAAATGGCGGGTTCTCCGCGCGACGTCCATCCCGGCGGCGCGCTGCCCAAGCGCTCCCGCAAGGCGCCCAAAGGCTCGCCACGCCGCCAGGTGCGGAATGCATAATATGGCGCAAGAAAGATCATGCCGATGGCGGTCAGGATGCGATAGAAAAAATACATTCGGGAGGCCGAGCGCGGGCGGCGAAGCCCGATCCGCGCAAGGGGCCGATTATAGCGCGAGAAATGCCCGTAGCTAGGCGCGCGACCGTCTCAGCTGCCGCGGCCAGATGCCCGATTTTCCAGGCGAGAGAATCCCGTTGGGATCAACGGCGTCCTTAATCGTTTCATGGAGACGGCCGAGCGCGTGATGGTTCCAGGAGTAGACACTTCGAACCAGATCCATGAAGGCAACGTGGGTGCGGTATTCGCCCCAGCCGTGCTGGGCGGCGACTTCCACAAGCCGCTGGAACACTTTCCGATTTTCGCGGTTTTGCTCGATATTGTGCGTAACCGGAAGACCGAAAAGAAGCACGAACGAGCGGGGAAAGAAAGTCCAGGGAAGCGCGAAGAACTGGTTTTTCGGTGGAACGCCCATCTCGGCGTACGCCGAGCCAAAAACCTTCAAAACCTCGAACACCGCCTCACCGGTCATCGGGATGATCGGCGAAAAATCCATGTGACCCTGGCCGCCGGCAATGAGCGCAAACACGGATAGGTTGGGAATGCCCAGATAGACGCGCTGGACGTTGTCGGTTTCTCCGAGCTCGACGGGAAATCCGTAGGCCCGGCCGTCTTGGAAACTCGCGCCGGGGATCGCCCGGAATTTTTCTTTCGTGTATTCCCACTGGGCGTCGATAACCCTTGGCGGCCCCCAAAAATGCAGCAGCATGCTCCAATAGGCGAGATTCTTCTCTCGGCCGATCGCCTCGGTCTCGGCGATCGATGGTCCGCCGGGCAGGTCCAGCACGCTTCCCCCTTGCGACTGCCGGTAGCCGAGCACGGGGCTTTCCAGGAGCATGGTGCCCCGCACAATGTGAGAGTTCATCAGGTAGGAAAGCGTGTCGACAAAGGGCACGAGATCATCGTGTTTGGGCACCGACACCCTGCCCTCGCGATAGGCTTCCGGCTCGGGCATCAGCCACACGCCCATTTTGGTGATAATGCCGAAATTGGACTGCGAGAATAGGCCGTCCACATAGGGACCGAAGCCGTATTTGTATTGCTGCCACGTTTGGGCACCCGGCAGCGCGCCCATGCCGGTTCGCATCACTTCACCACTGGCCAGGACGACTTCGAGCCCGCAGACCGAGGCGAAATGATCGCCCATGGGCGTTCGTCCGCCGCCACGCTCGAGCGAATTGCCGACCGGACTTCCCCAGCCCGGATCGGGCGGATCAATCCAGACCCTCAGCCGGTGCTCCTGAATATAGCGATAGAGATCGAAGTAACTGACACCCGGCTCGACCAGCGCGTAGTGGTTCTTGTCATTGACTTCCACAATGCGATCCATGCGCTTCAGGTCGCAAACGACCGAACCGGAAAGCGCGGGGGACGAGCCGCCATAGGCCAGATTCTTGCCGGTGGAGATGGTCCAGAGCGGAATACCGTATGCGTTTGCAATGCGCACGACCGCCTGCACCTGCTCGACAGAATCCGGAGCGACCGCGGCCGAAGGGATACGATCGGCTTGCTCGTGCCAGAACGGCGAATAGGAGTCCCGATAGGTCTCCATGTCGTCATCGGAGGTGAAAACCCAATTTCTGCCAACTGCTTTTTCGAACTGCTCAAGCGCGGCTGAAAAAGTGCTGGGAGTTACGCCCGGGGGGACTCGCATCGTCATTTCTTGTTGTTGCGAGTGAGGTAGGCGGCGATGGCATCCAGATCGGCGTCGCTGATCTCCGTCTTGCGAAACGTGGGCATAAACAGCACGCCGTGGCGCACGTAGAACCTGATCATCGAAGCGTTTAGGTCGGTGCGCTCTTCCAGTACAGCCGGATTCTGCCCCCGCTGTCTGAGCGAATCGGTTCCCGGCTTCCCGGGTCCGGTGCCGTGGCAGGGAAAGCACCATTTGTCGTAGACCGTGTGGCCCCTTTCCACCTGGGCCTGGTCGGGTGCGGCAGGGGTCGAAACCGCAAAGAACATGCTCATCGCGACGAGCCAACGAGTCCTCATGCGTGTGCCTTTCGCAACCCTTTGGGCCACACGCCGCAGCGGCCCGGAGAAAGGATGCCGTTGGGATCGACGGCGTCTTTGATCGTCTCGTGAAAGTGGCGCAGGGCGTGGTTGTTAAAGGAATAGACGTCGGAAACGGTATCCATGAAGGCCGTGTGGGTGCGGTATTCGCCCCAGCCGTGCTCGGCCGCCGCCTTCACCAAGCCTCTGAAGACCTCGCGGCTTCGTCTGTTCTTCTCCACGTCGTGGTAGATCGGGAAGCCGCACAGGATCACAAAGGATCGGGGGAAGAAGGACGAGGGGAAAACGAAAATCTGGTTGATCGCCGGCACTCCCATATCGTGGTACGCCTGGCCGAAGACTCTTTGGGCCTCGAAGACAGCTTCGCCGGTCATGGGAATGATCGGTGAAAACCACATGTGGCCTTCACTGCGCCCCATGAGCCCGAAAATCGTGAGGCTGGGAATGCCGAACTGCCGCTTTGGCAGTTTGTCCACGTCCTTGGGATCGTAGGGGAGCTGGTAGGTCGGGCCTTCGACGAACGTCGCGCCGGATATTTTCGAATATTTTTCCTTGGCGCACTCCCACTCGGCCTCCACGACCTTCGGCGGGCCGTAGAAGTTCATTTGGCAATTCCAATAGGGGAGATTTTGGTCCCGCCCGATTTCTTCCAACTCCTCGACGGAAGGCCCGCCCGGTGTCGCGACCAGCGCCGCGCCGCCGCCCGTCGCGCTGCGCACCGCTCCGGAGGCAAGCAGCGGGCTTCCGATGGTCGTGGTGCCCTGGACGAGGTTGGAATTCATCAGGTAGTTCAGCGTTTCGACCAGCGGAACGAGGTCATCGTGGCGCCTGACCGCGACGGTGCCGGACTTGAAACCCTCCGGCTCCGGCAAGAGCCAAAAGCCCATCTTGGTGACAACGCCGAAATTGCCCTGCGAAAACATGCCGTCGACATAGGGGCCGAAACCGTAGCGATACTGCTGCCAAGTGTGCGAGCCGGGCAGCGCGCCCATGCCGGTGCGAACGATCTCGCCGTCCGCCAGAACCACTTCCATGCCACAGTGCGCGTCGAAGTGATCGCGCAGTGGAGTATAACCGCCGCCGCGGTCGAGCGCGTTGCCGATAAGGCTGCCCCACCCGGGATCGGGGACGTCGATCCAGACCTTTAGTCCCTGATCCTGAATGTAGCGGTACAAGTCAAAGTAGCTAACCCCGGGCTCCACCAGCGCATAGTGATTCTTATCGTTGACCTCCAGTATCCGGTCCATCCGTTTGAGGTCCAGAACCACGCTGCCGCCCAGCAGAGGCGCCGACCCGCCGTAGCCCAAATTCTTGCCCGTCGAAATGGTCCACAGAGGGATTTTGTAAGTGTTGGCGATCTTGACGGCTGCCACTACCTGCTCGACATCTGCGGGAGCCACGGCGGAGGAGGGAACTGGCTCGATGTCCTCGTGCCAGAAAGGGGAATAGGAGTCGCGATAGAGGTCGACGTCCTCATCGGAGGTGAACACCCACTCGTGGCCGAGCGCTTCTTGCCACTGCTCGATGGCGTCGGAAAAATCCTTGGGCGTTACGCCCGGCGGAACTCTCATCACCCACTCGGCTCCTCTGGCGATTACGGTCTGTTGTTGCGCGTCAGATATGCGACGATTCGGTCGAGTTCCGGGTCGCTGATTTCTGTCTTGCGGAAATTCGGCATGACGGTAATTCCATTGCGGACGTACATCTTGATTAGTTGCGGCGTCAAATCCGTGCGTTTGTCAAGCAGCGCCGGCAAGGCGTCTTTGTACTTCGCCTGGAGAGCAATCGTGCCGGGCCTACCGACGCCTTCGCCGTGGCAGGCCGAGCAGTACTTTTGATATTCGACGTAGCCGCGACTCTGGCCTTCGCCGGAGATGGTCGTCGTGGTCCAGGAGGAAGCGATTCTCTCTCCTTGCTGTTGTGGTGGGTGGGGGGAGGCGGCACCGGGTTGCGTGGCGAGCGCGAAAGCAAGCGAAGCCAGGAACCCACTCCTCATGCCTGCTGGCTCCTTAAATGCTTCGGCCAAATTCCGTAGCGGCCCGCCGAGAGAATCCCGTTGGGATCGACCGCATCCTTGAGCGTTTGGTGGAAACGAAGCAGGGCGTGATGGTTGTAGGAGTAGGTGCTCATGATCGCTTCCTGATAGGCGGGGGCGGTGCGGTATTCCCCCCAGCCGTGCTCCGCAGCCCTTTCGACCAACTTTTTGAACGCCTCGCGATTTTTCTTGTTCGTTTCGATGTCGCGAGTCACCGGAAACGCGAAGATAAAAATGAACGCCCTCTCCCAGTAACACGACGGCAGGCTGAATGCCAGCGCCGGCAACCCGAACTCCTTGGCCGCCTGGTTGAACACGCGGTTGGCTTCAAAGATGGCCTCGCCGGTCCGCGGGATGATGGGGGAAAACCACATGTGTCCGTTCGTTGGCTGGGGATTGGTGCGCGATCGCGCGCCGATGGAGAACATCGCGAGGCTGGGGATCCCGAATTGCGGCTTGTGAACCTTTTCGTGCTCCTCGGGAGTGAGTGGAAGCTTGTAGGATTCGTTGTCAACAAACCTTGCGCCGGAAATGGCGGAGAACTTCCCTTTCGCGAATTCCCAATTCGCCTCATTCGCTTTCGCTGGACCGTAGAAGCTGAGCTTACAGCTCCAGTAACTGACGCCTTTGCGCAGGGCGTAGGCCTCCAGCTCCGGCGAATAGCCCGCCTCGGAGTTTCCGAGCAAACCGGAAAGCTCGGCGTCTGGCGGAGGCGGGCCGTCGCCGCTCATCCAAGCGGCTATTTCCGAAATCATCGGAATCTGGAGCAGCGGGCTGCCGAGGTCCGGCATGCCGTTGGTGGCCCGCGTGTTTTCCAGGTAGTTCAGAATCTTAACCAGCGGAACCAGGTCCGCATGCCTCGGCACGTACACCGTCCCGGAGAGATAGGCGTCCGGTTCCGGCAGGAGCCAGAAGCCCATCTTGGTGACCACGCCGAAATTGGACTGCGAAAAAATGCCGTCCACCCACGGGCCGAAACCGCTCTTGTAGTTCTGCCAAGTCCGGGAGCCGGGCATTGCTCCCATGCCGGTGCGGATGATTTCGCCGCTCGCGAGCACAACCTCCATCCCGCAGTGCGAGTCAAAATGGTTGCGAAGATGCGCCATCAGATACCCGCCGCCGCGGTCGAGCGCGTTGCCCACCGGGCTGCCCCAGCCCGGATCGGGCACATCGACCCAGAGTTTCAGCCCTTTCTCCTGAATGTAACGGTAGAGATCAAAATAGCTGACGCCGGGTTCGACCAGGGCGTAGGCATTCTCCTCGTTCACTTCGAGAATGCGATTCATTCGCTTAAGGTCCAGAACCACACTGCCTGAGTACACCGGCGCCGCTCCGCCGTAACCCAGATTCTTCCCGGTCGATACCGGATAGATCGGAATCTTGTATTGGTTTGCCGTGCGCACAACCTTCTGCACCTGGTCGACTCCGTCGGGAGCCACCGCAGCGGAAGCCACTAGTTCGTCGGGCTCGCCGAGAAACGGAGAGTACGGATCGCGGTAGAGCGCAACGTCTTCATCGGATGTGAAGACCCATTCCTTGCCGACGGCATCTTCGAATTCGCTGATCGCCTTTGCGAAATCGCTCGGACTCACACCTGGAGGGACTTTCATCGTTAGCGGCCCGGTCCTATGTGCGGCAAACCGGTGCGATCAACCAGGAGATCAGATGTTCCGGGTCGTCGGCGTGCTTGACGGTTGGCCCAATGACATTTGCCAGGGAGGCCTGCAACCGGGTGGCCGGACATCGCGTGACCAGGCCGGCCATCTGCTGGGCCCAATGGGTCTCGTGACTGAGCCTTACCGCCTGCCTCAGCATCGAAGTAGGACCCGAGAGCGCGTGTTCGATCGAGCCACCGGGCAAGAAGCGATGATCGGCGCGAAAAACCACGCGCATCCGCTGGTCCCAGGCCAGCCTCTCCAGGCAGAAAATCGCTCCGTGTGCCGTCATCCCTGCAATGGCGGCGGGCCCTTGTTTCCAGCGGGCATAGAGATCGTGGTACCACAAGTCGGTCATGTCCCCTTGGATCGGGTGAACGGGGAGGCCCAATCGCTTGGCTTCTTCCGCAAAGGCGCGGCTTGCGGTAAACCTTTCGTCAAAAACCATTTTGTATATGGGTGTCCGGGACTCGCCGTTCTCGGCGGAAGGTGCGCAGGGAGGGACCTGCGCCGGAATCGGCAGGGCCAGTGCTGCAATCCCCATCTGAAGAAACTCTCGCCGGCTTGCCATCTGCTTGGTCTCCTTGATCTCCGAAGGGCTGTAGCGCGGGCGAAGTTTGCACGCAGCAGACCGTGTGTCAAGAGGATTCTCGTGACGGTGGGACCGAGTCACGATTCCCTGTTGGCAAACTCGACAACGGGTGCGGGGCGCCCAAATGCCTCTGGCGGAGATCGCATTGGACTCGGGTTTCTTTGGCCGGGCACCTATAACGCGCAGCGTAAAACAGACGACGGGCCTGACCCCGGGCGAGTAGCGAAGGGATTCAAGAAAACGTGATAGCCTACCGGTCGCATGAATGGCGACGAAGGTTCAGAATCGAGGAGGATGCGGTGAAAAAAACGCCATTTCTGCTGGGAATTTCTGCATTGGCGGTGACTGCTCTGGCAGGCAATTCCGGCAGCACATCCGACAATTCCTATCGCGGCTCGGTTCCCTTCGAGTTAGTCGTTAAACATATTCTGCTGAATATCAGCGTCGGGAATTTACGCCCGTTGCCGTTCATCCTGGATACGGGTGACGAATTTGCCATCATTGATCTCGATCGGGCGAAACAGCTGGGCCTCACGCTGCAAGGAGATATCCAAAGCGGCGGAGCCGGGGCAGAGGTCCTTCATGGCGCCTATGTGCGAGGCTCGTCGTTCACGATTCCTGGATTAAGTGGTTTTTCACAGCCAATGACACTTGCATTCCCCCTCAAAAGCCTGGAGGCGCCACTCGGCCACGAGGTCGACGGAATCATCGGCGGCGACTTCATCAAAGAATTTGTGGTTGAGCTCGACTACCAATCGCATGTGGTGCGTCTGTATGACAAATGGACTTTCCGGTACTCGGGACATGGACAAAGTATCCCGATGGAAATGAATGCGGACGGTCACCCGGTCGTGGAAGGAGAGGTCACGCCTGAGGGCGGAGAGCCTCTTAAAGGAAAATTTTTGCTCGATATCGGGTCAAGCGCCTCGCTGGCGCTCTATAGTCCATTTGTTGCTGCGCATCATCTTCCTGGTCCAAAGCTGAAAACGATTCGAGCGATCGGCGCCGTAGGAGCTGGGGGCCAGCTCCAAGCACAGATCGGACGGGTCGCGGAATTGAAAATTGGTGAGTTTAAGCTGGCCCAGCCGATCACCCTATTCTCGCAAGACAAAGCGGGGGCTTTTGCGAGATCCGATACTCAGGGCAACCTCGGAGAGCAAGTTCTGAGCCGGTTCACCCTGTTTCTTGACTACAGCCATGGCCGCATTATTTTTGAACCGAACAAGGATTTTGGTCGACCTTTCGCGCCTGCGTTTGCGGGTGTGGTTCTGGAAGGCACCGGAGACAACTACAAGATTTTTCGCGTTAAAGACGTGCTCGAAGACTCTCCAGCATCGGAAGTGGGACTTCAGAAGGGCGACGTAATTGCGGCTGTTGACGGCCGCCCTGCATCGGCGCTTTCCCTGAGCGAGGTTGTGGAGATGTTTGAGCGTCCCGGTCGGTACAGTCTGGATGTCGAGCGGGGCGACAGGAAGCTGCAGGTTGCCCTGGGTCCCCGGCGTTTGATCTGAGATTCTTCGGTTCTTAAAAGGCGATCTTTATCTGCTCCCTACTCGAAGCCGAAGCTTTCGGCACTCCGGTTTTGCGCCTTTATGAGACCGGCTCCAGTGTATCGTCGAGCCTGCAGGCGCTCGACAACGCTCTTGAGCCGAGCGGCATCCGATGTCCCATGAGAAGAATTGGGGGAAGCCTCATCCTGTTTTGGCTTGCGCTGTTTGCCGGGCGCATGGCGATGGCCCAGTCCGGTCCTCGGGCGGGCGGGCCCAGCGATTCGCTTCCGCGGGATCAGCACGAGGGAATGACGATTTCCGTGGACTCTTATAGTGACGCCAACCGCGCGAAGGAAAGGTTTGGCAAGGCCGATCCCGTGCCTGTCGGAATCTTGCCGCTGGAGGTGATTCTCACCAACTCTACGACTGAGCCCATCCGCATCGACATGGAATCGGTTCAGCTGTCCGTTCACTTCGAAAACGGGCAGCGGCAGGATATCGATTGGCTGCCCATCAGCGAGGTGGCGAGGATGGTGGCGCATCCCAAAGGACCCTCCAATCCGCATGCGCCTCGCTTTCCGATCGCCCCCCCGACCGGAGCGGACACCAAGACCGACAAACTCATAGAGACTTTGCGTCCGTTCGCGCTCGACGTGAGCATCATCCCTCCGATGGCGACGATTCACGGCTTCTTGTTCTTCGACTTGAACCACGATTTATCGCTCGCCCAGCACTCTAGCCTGTACGTTCCGAACTTGACCAACGTGCCCGAGCGGAAGCCGCTGATGTTTTTTGAGGTGCTTCTCGGTAAGAACTGATGGGCTTGCGGCCTCGCCAGCCCGCGATTACGCATGCGCTTGAACTTCCTTCGCGGCAATAAATATGGGTGGCCCAACCTGCACTGCGGGGCTTGGCGCACCTGACGACGACTGCAGGACTACACGCTTGCGCTTCCACGCTGCAGCCAATCGGTCCGGGCGCCTGCCCGTATTTGCCTGTGGCTCCCTAAGCAGGTATGATGAGTTCCCATGCCGAGCGCGTCGAAATGGGCCTTGCTGGTTCTCCTCGCTGCTTTGTTTAGTTCGGCCGCTTCAGCCGATAAGATTCAAACCCTGCCGGTGGCCGACATTCACCCGGGAATGAAGGGCGTTGTTTATACGACTTTCGACGGGGATCAGATCGAAAAGGTCGATCTTGAGGTAATCGGCGTTCTGCACAACGCGATTGGTCCGAAGTTAGATGTGATTCTGGTCCGGCTGCTCGGTGACAAGGTCGCGCGAACCGGCGTGGTTGCCGGGATGAGCGGCAGCCCTGTATACATCGACGGCAGGCTTGTGGGCGCGCTTGCCCTGAAGCTGGGCAGTTTCACGAAAGAAGCGATTGGCGGCGTTACTCCCATTGCGGACATGCTGGAGATCGAGCAGGCCCCGGCCACACCCGCGCCGGAACCTAAAGCGCCCGCCGCAACGCGCCTGGCTCTACCCCAGGCCTTTGCAGAAGAGGTAGCCTCGGGCTCGGGCGAGTTTCTCGTGCCGATTGACACTCCACTGGTCACCACCGGTCTTTACCCCGATACTCTGGCGCGATTTGGCAAGGAGTTTTCCGCGTGGGGCATGACGGCGATGGCCGGCGGCACGGCCCCATCCTCTCCGAGCGATCCGGATCTGAAGCCCGGCGACATGGTCGGCATCGATTTAATCCGCGGTGATCTATCGATCAGTTCAGGCTGCACGGTAACCACTGTGGTGGACGGGCGCATTCTGGCATGCGGTCATGCGCTGTTCGGATTCGGCTCGATCCAGATGCCGCTCTCGCGCGCGCACGTATTGATGACTCTAGCTTCTGCGGCGGCTTCGACCAAGGTCATCACCACCGGGGGAACGATTGGCACACTGACCGAAGACCGCCAGACGGCGGTGATGGGCACGCTGGGCGCCCCTCCAGCGATGATTCCGCTCAACGTGACCTTGGATACGCCTTCCGAGCAGAAGAAATACCATTTCGAGGTGATCGAGAGCCCGCAGCTGACTCCCGCGCTGGTTGCGGCCGCTGCCTATAACGGGATCATTGGCAGTCCGGCCTATGGCGAGGGACCCATGCTGCAGATGGACGGCGCCATTGACCTCAAAGGTCACACCCCGGTGCAACTCGAGGATCTTTTTGTGCCTGTCGACCCGGCGACACCCGCCGCTTTCTATCTCGCCACCGAGGTGCAGAGCGCCTTCTCGCGAATTTATTCGAATCCCTACGAGCTGCCGCAGATTGAGCGTATTGACCTGCGCGTCGAAACGCTTGCGGAACGCCGCTCGGCCGAGATCGACGGTGCCTGGATCGAGCGCACGATGGTGCACCCCGGGGAAACTCTCGATGTGAAAGTTTTGCTGCGGCCCTATCGGGGCGACCCGTTCATTCAATCGGTTCCCATCACCATCCCGGCACAGACCGCGCGCGGCAACTTGGAGTTGGTGATCAGCGATGCGGAGTTTCTCAACCGCAACGTCCAGTCGCTCGCGTCTACGTCTCAGGGGCAGTTGACCAGCCTCGAGCAATTGATCCAGTTGCTCAACCGCGAGCGCCACAACGACCGCCTGTACGCCACTCTCCTCCAGCCGACACCGACCGTCTTCGTCGAAGACAAGGAAATGCCCAACGTCCCCGCATCTGCGATCAGCGTGCTCGACCAGCGCCAGACCTCCTATGGCGCGCGGTTGCTGTGGCAGTCCACGGCGGGCCAATGGTCGGTGCCCATGCACCAGGTTATAACAGGCCAGCACATGCTGGCGCTCACGGTGAAGTGAGGCCTCGCCGGGAGGGAGTTTCGAACCTTCGTGCACCTTGGGTGTGCCTGCTCGCCCTCTCCTGCCTCCTCGCGGCGGCGGCACGCGGCGAGCAGACGCGATTTTGGAAGCAGACCAGTTTTTCGCAATTCGAGAAGGGAACAGCTAAAGGCGTAGCCATCCGCAGTGATGGAGAGCTCGCGCCGGCTCCGCAGTTCCGGGCGTTTGCCGATCCGAACCTTGCTTACGTGTGGGCCTTGGGTCTGGATTCCCGCGGACGACTCTATGCGGCGGGCGGCTCCAATGCCAAAGTGCTGCGCTTTGATGACAGCGGCAAACCAACCACGGTCTTTGAATCGAGCGAGCTAGCTGCGCAGGCACTTGCGTTTGATTCTTCCGACAACCTCTACGTGGGCACCTCTCCGGATGGCAAAGTCTACAAAGTGACCCCGGACGGCACGAGCAAAGTCTTTTTCGAGCCGAAGACCAAGTACATCTGGGCACTGGCGATCGACCCCAAGGGCGCCCTTTTTGTGGCCACCGGGGACAGCGGGCAGGTCTTCGTCGTCGGTCCCGATGGAAATGGCAAGCTCTTTTATCAAAGTCGCGAACGCCACGCTCGATCTCTGGCCTTTGACTCCAAGGGCAGTCTGCTGATTGGAACCGAACCGGATGGTCTTGTCCTGCGGGTTGAAATCAACCGGAAAAACGCTCCCGAAGCGGGGTCCTCGTTCGTACTGTGCGAGACCGACAAATCGGAGATTACTTCCCTGGTCGAAGACAAGGACGGAAATATCTACGCAGCTTCGGTCGGAGAGAAGGAGCACCTACCGCCCAGCCCCCGGTTTCTACCGAGCCCCACCCCGCAACCGAGCACCCCGCCGAGCCCGCAAGCCGCCGGGCCCCCGGCGCAGCAGGCTCCCCCGCCAGCTGCCACTTTCACCTTTCCGTCGGTTGCCACTGCGGGAGGAGCCGAGGTGGTGAAAATTTCCTCCGACGGATCCCCGGAAACGCTCTGGACGTCGCGCGACAATCTGGTATTCGCGCTGGGGTTCTCCGCGAGCGCGAAGTTGCTCCTGGGAACAGGCAATATGGGAAACCTGATCGAGCTTGAAGGCAACGACCTCTATTCCAGCGTGGCAGCGACGGCTTCGTCTCAAGTGACGAGTCTTGTCTCCGGGCCTGCCGGCAAAGTTTTCGTCGCCACGGCCAATCCGGGCAAAATTTTCGCGCTCGGCCCCGGATACGAAACCAACGGGACCTTCGAATCTGACACGTTCGACGCGAAGATTTTTTCCCGGTGGGGTCGCCTCACCTGGTGGGGTGAAAACGGTGCCCTGCAGGGCAAAGTTGCCTTTTACGTGCGTTCGGGCAACACCTCCAGTCCCGAGGACAACTGGAGTCCCTGGGCGGGACCATACACGGAATCCGGGGCCGAAGCGGTCGGTTGTCCTCCGGCCCGCTTCGTGCAATGGAAGGCCGTTTTTCTGAACCACAGCGCGGATCACGGGGCGATTCCCAACCTCTTTTGGGTGAGCCTCGCGTATCTGCGGAAAAACGTGGCGCCCGTGATCGACGACATCGCCATCCAAAATCCGGGTGTTCGCGTCGTGGGGTTCCCGACGCAGCCCAATGGGCCGGGCAACGCCCTACCGGTAGCCCTGCGCATGCCGCGCGGATCGGAGGGAGCTCCGTCGATCGAGATGATGAGCGCGGAGGGTTCCAGGGCCGAGGCGCCGGCACAGGGATTCGCGCAAAGGGGTTATCAAAGCGTGCTCTGGAGCGCTCACGACGATAACGATGATGATCTAATCTTCACCCTCTACTATCGCGGAGAAGGCGAACAGAACTGGCGGCTGCTGAAGGATCAACTCACGCAGCGCTACTATTCCTGGGATACCTCCACAATGCCGGACGGTGCTTACTATTTGAAGATTATGGCTTCCGATTCCCCTTCCAACCCGGCCGATCAGGCGCTTTGGTCCGAGCGGACCAGCGAGCGTTGGGAAGTGGCGAACACTCCTCCCCGTATCGATAATTTGCGCGCCGGCTCCGGTGTGCTCAATACCAAGGCTTCCTTCGACGCCACGAGCACATCGGGCCCCATTGCCCGCGCGCGATACAGCATCGATGCCGGAGAATGGCAAATTATTTTTCCGACCGGTTTGCTGTCGGACGCTCCCAAGGAGAGCTATTTTATGGAGCTTCCGGGGCTCGCGGTCGGCGAGCACACGCTGGCTGTTGAAGTGGCCGACAGATTCGGCAACACGGCGACGGCCAAGGTCACCTTCACCGTGCCGCCGCACAATCGCTAGGAGCAAGCTGCCGCTTCGTTCGCCCCAACCGCGGCGCCTGTAAATTTGGTGGAGCTCGCCTGGAAGGAAGATGTTTGTTTCGACGACGCCCTGGCCCCCACGACCCTATACGTCCCCCTGCCGCCAATGCAAAGGTGGAAAATCGATTTTCCAGAAATTCGGCGCCGGTCGGTCAAATTCCAGAGGCACCTGATAACCTTCGGCCCCGCGCCTGGGCGGCCGAACCACTTTGCAGGTGACTTGCTCGCTCGTGCCGGCGTGCTCGAGAACCACTTGAGTAGTATCGGCGGGGAGCCGCTGGCTCATGACCACTACTGCGCCGTAGGGGGTCACGCTGAGCGTGGCTACGTCGAACTTCTTGGCTTGGCCTTCGAGCGCCACGTGAACGCTCGCTCGGACTCGCAGCAATACGCGTTGCGTGCGCCATCGCTCGCGGTCCGCCAAACTCGATCGAAGCGGAGCCGGCTGCGGCTTAGCAAGTTTCGTTCGTGACAGTTCGAAATTTTGAATCTTCAAAGGTCCACACCCCAAAAACTCAGATCCGTGGAAACCAGCGCCACGCCCAAATCCCATCCGTCTGGACGCTTCAGACCTTGCCAGACTACCACCGCGTCGGCCATCTTGCGGTTTACTAGATTCGTCAGCCGGATCTGCTCACGCAGGCTGATTTCCCGCGGGCTCACCAGCAGGCAGCCGTAGGTATTGACGACGCGCGTAAATCCAGCCTCGAAGCGTAAGGGGCCGCCGCTTCCGGTCCACTCAATGGTGACCGGCACGCGGGAATTCATTCGAGGCCCGCGCCGTTGGGTTCTGTTTCGCAGGTCGCTGGGCAGGGTCTCCCCGAAGGGCATCTTCAGAAACTCTCCCAGGAAATCGGATTCGCAATCTGCGAATCACTCTAGGAGCGCCGGCGGATGGGGGTCAATAGTACAGAGGGCCAGTCGCTTTCGCTGTACCAGGAGACAGCGAAACGGAGGGACCCTCGAATTGGCCGGCCGACCTCAATCGGCGGAAACGGAGCTGTCCACCAGTCGCGGCTTCGCGATTCCGACGATTCTTCCAAATCGCCGCTCCATCCAGTTCTGGAACCCGTCCATATAGGTGTAAAAGACGGGTGTCAAATAGAGGGTTACGAGCTGCGAAAAGATTAGCCCGCCCACAACCGCCACGCCGAGCGGTCGGCGCGAGGTTGCGCCAGCGCCACCGCCCACGGCAATCGGCAGCGTGCCCATCAGCGCGGCCATGGTGGTCATCATAATGGGGCGGAAGCGCACGAGCGACCCTTCATAGACGGCCTTCTCCGCCGTGCTGTGGCCTTCCCGTTCGCGGGCGATGGCAAAGTCGACCATCATGATTGCGTTTTTCTTCACAATTCCGATCAGCATGATGACGCCCACGAACCCGTACAAATCTAGGCTGTAGTGAAAGATCTGGAGGCTCAGCAGCGCGCCAAATGCCGCCGACGGCAAGCCCGACAAAATCGTGAGCGGGTGAATGAAGCTTTCATACAGGATGCCCAGCACGATGTAGATCACCAGGATGGCGATCAGGAGCAGAATGCCCAGGCCGGTCAGCGAGGATTGAAACGCCTGCGCCGTCCCTTGGAACTGGGAGGAGACCGATTGAGGCAGCAAACGCGTGAGCTCGTTGATCTGGTCGACGGCCTGCCCAATGGCCACGCCGGGCCGCAGGTTGAAGGAAATCGTCACGGAGGGAAGCTGGCCCAGGTGATTTACGGTCAGGGGTCCGAGGCTGGTCGACAGGCTGGCCACCGCGTTCAGCGGAACCAACGTTCCGCTGCCGGAGCGCACGTACAGCATCGGGAGGGCCGCGGGGTCGCGTTGATATTTGTCTTCGAGCTCTTCGATCACCCAATATTCGTCGTTCGGCGCGTAGATGGTAGAGACCTGGCGTTGGCCGTACGCCGCGTAGAGCGCATCTTCCACCTGCTCAGCGCTCACGTTGAGCGCCGAAGCTTTATCACGGTCAATTTTGACGTCCACCTGGGGGTTGGCAATTTCCAGGTCGCTGGTCAGGTCCTGAATCGTGTTGAGGCTCTGCATTTTTCGCTCGAAATCGGTCGCCACCCGATACAGTTCTTCCGTGTCGGGACCCTGCAGCGTCAGCTGGTAGGGGCTCTCGGTAACGTTCCCCCCGATTTGTATCGGCGGCGGATTGCGCAAAAAGGCGAGGATTCCCGGAACCCTCCCAAGCTTCGGGCGCATTTCCTGCATCACTTCGGTGATATCAGGATGATGCGCAAACCAGGGAGTGATGGTGCGCAGTGTGCTTCCAATCACCGGGAGGTTGCCGTATTTGCTATCCAGCGCGAGCATCGTCTGGCTCGGTATTTCCGGGCGCTCCGACCGCGGCTTGAGGTGAATGAAAATGAATCCGGAGTTGCCGCCGCCGCTGCCGCCGAACTGGCCGATCGTCGAGAAAAAGCCGAGTCGGTTGGGATCGGCCAGCAAGACCTTATTCAGCGCTTCTTGATGGGTCGTCATGGCGTCGAAGGAAATGCCCTGAGCGGCGCGCGTGTAACCCTCGATCATCCCGGCGTCGACTTCCGGCAAAAACCCTTTGGGGATGACCGCAAACTGCCAGATGGTGATCAGCAGGATCACGCCTGAGGTGACCATGATGAAGACGCGGTGGTGTAGCGCCCAACGGAGGGAAGCATCATATGTGGCGAGCAGCCGCTCGAAAAAGCGCTCCAGTGCCATGTAGACCCTGCCGTGCCTCATCTCGTGCTTGGGCCGCAGGAACCGGCTGCAAAGCATCGGCGTGAGGGTCAAGGAGACAAAACCGGAAACCAGCACGGACATAATGATGACGACGGCGAACTCATGCAGCAGCCGCCCGATGATGCCGCTCATGAAAAACACCGGCAGAAACACCGCCGCGAGCGACAGAGTCATGGAAATGATCGTGAAACCGATCTCGCGCGAACCCTGGAGGGACGCACCGAGCGGGGCCTCACCCATTTCCATGTGCCGGACGATGTTCTCGAGCATCACGATCGCATCGTCAACGACGAAACCCACCGACAGCGTCATGGCCATCAGCGACAGGTTGTCGACCGTGTAGTTGAGCAGGTACATCACGGCGAACGTTCCGATGAGCGACATGGGAAGCGCGATGCTCGGAATCACGGTGGCAGAAAGATTTCGCAGGAACAGGAAGATCACTAAAACGACCAAGCAGATGGCCAGGAAGAGCGTGAACTTCACATCGTTTACCGACGCCCGAATCTCCGCCGATCGGTCGTACACTGCGATCAGATTCACCGAAGGGGGCAGGATGGCCTGGAATTGGGGCAGAACGCGCTTGACTCCGTCGACCACCTCCACCGTGTTCGTGCCCGGCTGTCGCTGAACAGCCAGCATGATGGCGTGCCCGTCGTTGTAGGAGTTGGAGATCTTGTCGTTCTGCACGCCATCGACCACCTCCCCCAGGTCCTGTAAGCGCACCGGGGAACCGTTTCGGTAGGTGACGATCAGCGGCCGGTACAGGTAGGCGCGCATCAACTGGCCGGTGGCCTGTACCGCATAGGCTTTGTGCGGGCCGTAGAGCGTGCCCGTCGGCAGATTCACGTTCGCGTTCTCGACGGCCGCGGTGACCTCATCGATGCCGATCTGCCGCGTCGCCAGTGCCTGCGGGTCGAGCTTGATTCGCACCGCGTATTTTTGCGATCCGAACACTTGAACCTGCGCCACCCCCTTGACCATCGAAATCCGCTCGGCCAGCAGAGTCTCCGCGTACTGGTCTACGACTTGCGGCGCGAGCGTCGCCGAGCTCAGTGCTAGGAAGAAAACGGGTTGGTCGGCGGGGTTCACCTTTTGGAATGTTGGCGGGCTGGGCATGTTCGGAGGGAGCTGCCCCTGCACCCGGGAGATTGCCGACTGGACATCTTGCGCGGCGGCGTCGATGTTCCGGCTGAGATCGAACTGCAAGGTAATGCCCGTGCTGCCCAGTCGGCTCGTGGAGGTCATCGAGTCGAGTCCGGCAATCGTGGAGAACTGCTTTTCAAGCGGCGTGGCCACCGCGGCCGCCATGGTGTCCGGGTTCGCGCCCGGCAAGCTGGCCGACACATCAATGGTTGGGTAATCGATGGTCGGAAGGTCACTCACGGCGAGCGACCGGTAGGCAATAATCCCGAAAATGAGGATTGCCGCCATGACCAGCGTGGTCATAATCGGCCGGCGAATGAACAGCTCGGAAACGTGCATGAATGCTCTTTAGCTCCCCGCCAGGGGGTTTGTGACTTGCACTTTCATATCGGGTATCAGCCGGAGCTGCCCGTCGGTGACCACGGTTTCACCCGGCTCGACTCCACTTGAAATCACCGACTCGCTTCCCACCGTGCGGCTCACCTTCACCTTGCGTTGTTCGACGGTTTTGTCTGCCCGGACCACCCAGATGATGTCGCCGCTCTGCCCGGTTTGAACCGCTTGGCTGGGCACCACGGTGGCGTTTTCGTCTTCCGCCAGACGCAGGAGGACGGTAGAAAACTGTCCCGGCCACAGCCGGCGATCTGTGTTTTCGAAAGTGGCTTTGAGTTTGATTGTGCCGGTCGTGTTGTCGACGGTGTTGTCGATGAAAGACAGGTAGCCGATTTCGGGCTTGGTATCGCCGTACGGAGTGGCTTCTACGCGCAGACGCCCCTGCTTCATAAACTTGTCGATCGAGACAAAATACTGTTCGGGAACCGAGAAATCGATGTAAATCGGAGTCACCTGGTTGATCACGATCAGCACCGGCACATCATTCTGCTTCACAATGTTCCCGGGATAGACCTGAAGCGCCCCGGTGCGACCACTGATAGGCGCATAAATCTTGCAGTAGCTCAGCTGGAGTCTTGCGGATTCGACCGCCGCCTGGTCAGCCCGCACGGCTGCTTGCTGCGCGTCGGCGTTGGCCTGCATCTGATCGAGCTGTTCCCTGGGTGTGACGCCCGCTTTGTAAAGTTCCCGGTAACGCTTGGCCTGCACGTCATCGAGTTCCGCCTGCGCTTGGTCTCGCGCCTGGTTCGCTTGGGCCTGCTCGAGAGCCGCCTCGAATGGCCGAGCATCCAGAGTGAACAGCAAGTCGTCCTTTTCTACGAACTGGCCTTCCTTAATGTGCACCTGCTCGAGAACGGCGTTCACCTGTGCCTTGATCGATACATTGGAATAGGCGTCGGCTGACCCGATCGCGGTGAGTTCGATGGGCACCGACCTCTTGTCCGCCTTCGCCACTGTCACCGGCACCGCGAAACTCGGTGCCGTCTGGGCCGTCTTGGTGCACCCGGCAGCCAGGATCGCAGCCAGACCGAGAAGCAGTAGTGCCGAGTGCGTTCGGTTGCTTTTCCTCAAGCGATGCATCTCCTGGGGTTTCCTCTGTTTTGACCGGGACAGGTCAGGCGAGGGACCACAATTCTATGATAACGCCTCTCAACCGGTTTGGTTCTCTCGATCGCTCGCCTGGCGGGTTGCGCGTTCAACAGTTAGACGTGGCCAGTGAAGTGAACGTTTCGGACAAAGCCCGCCATTTCAACCGGCTGCGGCTTGATCGAGGAACCAAACCACGGGGCCGGCCCGATTCCGCCCGCCGGGTACTGGCAACCGCCATCTCCCGGTGTTTCTTCTCTTCCAGCACCGGCGAGCCGGGGAACAGAGATGCGGTATGACCCTCAGCTCCTAGACCGAGAAGCTCCAGGTCGAAAGCGGGTGGCGCGGGACCGAAGAACTTCCGCAATTCCGACTCGTATGCGCGGGCGGCCGTTTCGGGCGAGCGAAACTCCTCCGGTCCTGGCACCCGGTGCACCTTGTCGGCAGGGATCGGCACGCGTACGATCAATGCCTCGCGTGTCATCCGGTAATTGCTCAACGGATCTTCTTTCGCAACCCACCGTTCGTCCCCCCAAGAATAGATGAACCTTATCCCACGGGGTTCGCCGATTCTGGCGTTCGCCGTCGGCCCACAACCGGTACAGCTGCTCGGGGGTGTGCCCGCCGGAAAGTGCGACGACAAACCGTCCTCGCTCGCTGAAGGCCCGATCCATCCCGCGCACCAGCTCCTTTAGCGCCGCGCGGCTCAGCGCATCGATATCGGCCAAAACTCGCAAGTCCTTTCGCGGTGCGATTACTTCCGCGCCGTCTTCACCGCGTGGCCGCCAAACTCATGCCGCATCATGGCCAGCAGCTTGTTTGAAAACGGCTCAGGGTCCTGCGAACGAAACCGCGCGTCGAGTGCACCGGTCAGCGCCGGCAAGGGCACACCGTGTTCGATGCCCTCGATAGCGGTCCAGCGCCCCTCCCCTGAATCGGTGACATAGGCTTCGATGCCCTCGAGCGCAGGATTCTTCGAGAGCGCATTCACCGTCAGATCCAGCAGCCAAGACCGAACCACGCTCCCGTACTGCCAGATTTTCGTGATCTGGAGCAGGTCAAGTCCGAATTCCGTCTTGTGCCGGAACAGATCGAGCCCTTCCGCGTACGCCTGCATGATTCCGTATTCAATTCCGTTGTGAACCATCTTGACGTAATGTCCCGCACCGCACGGACCGACTCGTCCCCATCCCTTGTCCGGTACCGGAGCGAGCGTCTGGAAAATCGGCGCCAGGCGCGCGACCACATCCGCGTCGCCGCCGACCATCAGGCTATACCCTTCGGTCAGTCCCCAAACGCCGCCGCTTGTTCCGCAGTCGACGAAATTGATTTTCCGTGCTGTAAGTGCCGCGCCGCGCCGCACCGAATCGCGATAATACGAATTTCCGCCGTCAATCAGAGTGTCCCCCGGCGCCAGGTGCGGGACCAGGAGATCGATCGTATCATCCACGGGCTTTCCGGAAGGCACCATGATCCAAACCGCCCGTGGCGCTTGGAGCTGTGCCATAAGTTTGTCGATCGAGTCGGCGCCCGCCGCGCCACGCTCGACGGCGCGCGCCACGGCGGCCCGATCGCGGTCGAGCCCAATGACTTTGTGCCCTCCGCGCACCAAGCGTTCGGCCATGAAGCCGCCCATTTTCCCGAGTCCAATCATCCCCAGTTCCATCGTGCATCCTCCTTGGCCGGCTACGACCTTTGCGATCGGTCTGTCCCAATGCCCAATTGCGCCAACTCGCCGCGCAGCTGCGCGACGTTTACAAACCGGATTGTGTGCATGCCCATTTCTCGCGCGCATTCCAGATTCAGCCCGCGATCATCGATCAACACGCACTCGCCTGGCTCGCGCTGGGTGATTTTGAGCGCCAGGCTGTAAATGCCCCGGTCGGGCTTGCGCACACCCAGATAACAGGAACTAAAAAAAGCGCTGAAGTACTCCCGCAGCCGAAAGGTGCGGATGCGGTACTCGTTGATTTCGAGCGACTCGTTGTTGAGCGCGGCCATCATGTAACGCCGCGTCCGCGCCAGTTCGCCCAAGAACTCCAGCCCCTCGGCGAGCGGCTGCGACTGTTCGAACATGAATCGTTTGAAGTCGTCGATCGAAAACGGCCGGTCGCGGTAGAACACCGTCCGTTGCAGGTACTCGTTGAGACTGGCCTTGCCGCATTCGAAGGCGTTCAGCATCAGCTCGTGCCGGTCCTCGAAATCGGCAAAATCGAGATGAAAAGTTTCGACCGCGCATTGGCGCGACCGCCGATCCCAGCCGTTGGTCAGGATCACGCCGCCGTTGTCCCAGAAAGTTGTGCTGACTTCCGTCATGATTATTGGGACGGCCAATCTGCTGGCCGGATCGAAGTGAGTAGAAAGGCCGAATCGAGAACTGCCCTCCTATTATCCTCACCCTGGTTCCGCTCTAGAAGCACAATTCTGGGCTGTCGCTCTTGGGCGGCTGGGCTTGGTCGGCTTCGAGTATGATGAGCAGCCGATGAAGGCGCGACCTCAAAGCCCGCTGACGATCTTTACCATCGGCCACTCCACACACCCCATCGATGCTTTCCTCGATCTTCTTCGCGCCCACGGCGTCAGGCAGCTCATCGACATCCGCACCGTCCCGAAATCTCGCCACAATCCGCAGTTCAACTCCGACGGGCTGGCCCGAGCCTGTCGCGCAGCTGGGATTCGTTACCTTCACTTAAAAGAGCTTGGCGGGCTGCGGCCGGCGCGCCGGGATTCGGTCAATCTCGGGTGGCGCAATTTGAGTTTCCGCGGCTATGCGGATTATATGCAGACTCCGGAATTCGCGGCCGCGCTCGCTCGCGCCATTGAATTGGCCGAAGCTCGCCCGACGGCGCTGATGTGCGCCGAAGCCGTGCCCTGGCGCTGTCATCGTTCGCTCGTGGCTGACGCCCTGAGTCTGCGCGGCGTTCGCGTCTTGGAAATCGTCAGCGCTCGAGCTCCCACCGAACACCGTCTTACGCCGTTTGCCCGTGTCCGGGGCACACACATCAGCTATCCTGCCGACCAAGAGTCGCTGCTATGAAGCGCCGATAACGGATCTGGGGAGCGAGAGCCTTTTCTTCCTGGCTCAAGACATTGTTCGTGACCGAGGGAGCCTATAAAGGCTCCGCTCGGAGTCAATGTCCCGGGCACAGGCCTGGCCGGTTTTCAGGTGAGTCACACTTGCCGGACTTTGGTAACCTGCGGAGGTGCCGCTGTCCTCGGAATCGCCTTTCCAATTGGCGATTCTTTCCAACCTGCTTCTATCCCGAACGGAAAGCGCCGAACGTTCGCAGTGCAAGATGCGCTCGCTTCGCAAACGCGACAAAATCCGGCTCACGGTTTCACGCGACACCCCAATCAGCTGAGCGAGGGATTCGTGGCTCAAATCCAGTTGAACGGGACCCTCTTCGCACCCCCGGTTGTGAGAGAGCAGGCCGAGAAGGCAGCGTGCCAGCTTCTGTTCAGCAGACTGAGAAAGCTCGACGGCTCTCATTTTGCTCAAAAGGAAATAGCACACCTCACTCACGATTTCCGCCGCGCGACACGCCGCGGTCGCATCCACACGCATTTCTCTGACGAGTTCTTTACGACTTACGAAAAGGATTTTCGTCGGTTTCAGCGTTTCCGCAGTCGTGGCGTGTGGGCGTCCCAGAATCGCCGCCGCTAAACCGAGAATGGTGCCTGTTCCGAAGAAACCGAGAACGAGAGTCTTCCCCTGCGCCGAATTGACCGCCAGCCGCGCGCGCCCCTCCAGGATCACGTAGACGCCGGTCGGCTCGTCGCCCTCTTCAAATAGAGCGGTACCTTCAGGAATAAGCGTGCCCAGCTTCGTCGCCTTGAGGCTCTCCACGTAGCTTTCACTCAGAGCCGCGGGAAACGGATGGTGTTCACTCAGGTGTCCGATCACAGCAAGTGGGCCTTCAAACAGAGTTTTGGCCTTTTGTTCGGGGAACCACCGGTGGTTGAATCGTCGCTGCACGAACTTTTCCTTGTTCGATCTGAGACTCTCGCATGGCCCCTCCAATATCCGTAATCTTCATCACCAGCGAATGTGACCTGGGTCACGATTTTGGTCCTTCTACTGCGTTCGGTTTCACCTCGAAAGGAGGCACTCCTGTCCCCCACAGGTTTAGCATCCGATGTCGAGATCTCCTGCACTATCTACGTATATTACGAAAGTTGCGGAAGGACAGGCCGGCGAGTAAACGGTTCATGCTGGAGCGGCGAGTTTTAGAATCGCTCGAAAATCGTTCGGCCCAAAACCTATGTGTCCGGTACATTCTGTCACCCGGTATCGGCAGGCCGGACCCTGCCCTACTCTTCTGCGAGTTAGCGCTCCGACTTAGGCGCAAAAATAGAGGCCGTTGCTCCCAAGTTGCTCTCAAATTTGGACGCCTACTGGAGCAACAGAGAAAAATGTGATTGTGGTCGTTGACGCCGCGTGGCTTCCGGGCGAGAATCCGCGTTCGTTTTGATCTGCAATGCTCAGAACGGCTCTCGCTCACAGAGCCTAAAATACGGACGCAATCATTTTGGTTGATAGAGAAATCTTCGTCATGGTCGGAAAATCTTTCTGCGGCTTGGATTCTGCTGATCCCCGGATCGGAGGCGGCTCTCAAAGTAACGTTAACGACGGCTCCCGCATCCAGTTGACCACGGCCGAAGTCAAGCATCGCCAGCATCCCTGGTTGGCCCTTTTCTGCTGTGTGCTGTCACTCGCGTGCACCTGCCGACCTACATTCGGACGAGGCACCCTGAAAATATTCAAGGTCGGCGTAGCCAATCGTTCGTTTATTCCAAAGGGTTCTTACGATTGGCGTGCGGCCGAAACGCATGCGCTGCTGGTCACGATTTGGTATCCCGCCAGCGCGTCTGCGGTCGCGCGGCCGCAGACCCTCGGCCCTCCGGAGGCTCCGCTCTTTATCGCCGGCAACGCCGCGCCGGACGCCAAGTTTCCTGACCTGCCTCACCGATTTCCGTTGGTGCTGTTATCACACGGGACCGGCGGTTCGGCCATGCAGCTCGCTTGGCTCGGCACTTACCTCGCCGCTCACGGTTACGTCGCCGCCGCGGTGAATCATCCGGGCGACAACGCACTGGAACCTTATACGCTCCAGGGATTCATGCTCTGGTGGCTCCGTGCGCGCGACCTTAGCATCGTTCTTGATCACTTACTCGCCGATCCTATCTTTGGTGCGCGCATCGACAAAAGCCGTGTTGGTGCGGCCGGCTTTTCTCTTGGTGGCTATACGATGATCGAGCTAGCCGGCGGTGTCACCAATCCACAAGCCGTGCTCGATTACTGCGACTCTCCTCGCAGCCACGGTACTTGCAACATCCATGAGTTTCCTGATCTTGCTGGAAAGGCGAGGCAACTGCTTAAGACAGATTCCGGCTTTGCCGCGGCCTTCACGCTCGGCAATGAATCTTACAGCGATTCCCGTATCAGGGCTGTTTTCTGCATCGCTCCGGCTTTGGGCGTCGCTTTTTCACCGGAAACCCTAGCGAATGTCTCCATTCCAGTCGAAATCGTCGCGGGCTCTGCCGATCCGATCGCGCCTCCGCCCGACAACGCTGAGTACCTAGCACACCATATCCGCCACGCAAGAATCACGATCCTGCCCGACGGCGTGGCGCATTACACATTTCTCGATAGCTGCGGTCCGGCAGGAAAGAAGAGCCTGCCCGTCTATTGCAGCGATGCTCCCGGAGTGGACCGGCAACGCGTTCACGAGGAAGTCGCTAGAATGGCTGCGCGATTCTTCGATCGAAACCTGCGCGAGCTCGGTTCCCGCCAGACCATTGCTGGTTTGCATGGCCATGCTCGCCTGTCTGCTCGCTACAATGTTGGGCTCCAAGGAGACGCAATGCCGACCCGCGACGAAGCCTGGCAACTGCTCTGCGAATACACGCAGTCGGAATCGCTGCGCAAACACATGCTGGCAGTGGAAACTTGTGTTCGCGCGTACGCCCGAAAATTCGGAGCGCACGAGAACACCTGGGGCCTGGCAGCCCTGCTGCACGATTTCGACTACGAGCGCTGGCCAAATCATGAGCACGCCCCAGATCGCGAGCACCCCGCCGAGGGCGCGAGGATTCTGCGGGAGCGCGGTTACTCAGAAGAGATCATCCGCGCGATCCTTTCCCATGCCGATTACTGCGATGTGCCGCGACAATCGCAACTCGAGCACGTGCTTTTCGCTTGCGACGAACTCGCCGGCTTCCTGACCGCGTGCACCTACGTACGTCCGTCCAAGAGCATCCTCGATCTCGAAGTGGATTCGGTGAAGAAGCGGCTCAAGACAAAGCCTTCGCCAGAGGCGTTTCTCGCAAAGACGTCCGCAAAGGCGCCGAAGAGCTCGGCGTGCCGCTCGAGGAGCACATCGCCTTTTGCATCGAAGCGTTGCGGGAGAACGCGGACGCCGTCGGGCTGCGCGGCAATGCGCCTGCCGCCTCGCCGTCCCAGGGGGCGTAGCCGAAATCTTCCCGAATCCTACTGCCCCCTTCTATCGTTGACGGGGTCGCTTACAGAGCGGGGAAAACTGATACACCCTTGCGAAACTGTGTCGCGCAAAGGTCTAGGATTCTAAGATCAGCTTTTGTACGACGGGTCGTTCCATCGTGCCCGAATGGACGAATGTCAGACTCGTCCGCATATGACAGGCGACGCCGGAAGAGTCTGGCTTTCGACTGCGGCGCGTGTGGGCGGCGTTATCGAGCGGCGGGAACGATACCGTAGTTTCCGCCCAGCGAGCTACCGTTACAATTACGTCCAACTCTGGCGGACTCGGCAACGGCACGTTGTTTTCAAGTTATTGCGCAAATTGGCGATGCGTGGGAAACTGTGCCGCAAGCAGGTCGCGATGAGCATCGATCCAGATTCCGTCGAGGATGTTTGTCTAGGATCTCTGTTTTTCGACGGCCTCGCAACGCGCGACATTCGATCCATCGTGGCTGCTGCAACGCCACGACGAATCCTTGCGAACTCGATCCTATATCATCAAGGCGAGCCGGTACGTAGCGCTTACTTGTTAGTCCAAGGCCGCGCCAGGTATTTCTACATTACCCCCGAAGGTCAGAAGATTGTTTTTTTCTCGGTTATGCCCGGCGAGCTCTTGGGAGCTGCCGCGCTGGTGCGCTCGATGAGCTCCCATTGTGTCAGCGCCGAAGCCTCGTGCCACAGCCGAATCTTGGCGTGGGACAAGAGCACCATTCGAAGCCTCGCTGCACGGTATCCCAGGTTGCTCGACAATGGATTGTCAATCACGGCCGCTTACGTGACCTGGCTTACATCGGCGCATATAGGTTTGGCTTGCCATAGCGCCCAATTGAGACTCGCGCAGACGCTTACCAATATTGCCAATCGGGCCCGCGAAGCAGGCCGCAGCGCTCGAAACAGTATTGAACTTGCCGTCACCAACGAGGAGTTAGCGCATGCGGCAAGCGTAACGCCTTTCACCGTAAGCCGCCTCATGAGCAGATGGCAACGTTCCGGTCTGCTAACAAAGCGCCGCGGCAAAGTGCTGTTGCGCTCTCCCGAAGGACTCTTCCGGGCAAGCCCTGAGCACTAGCTCACCTGCCTCCCCACGCGTGTTTCCCTAGTTGCTCCAGCGCAACCATATAGCTGCGGCCGATCAACGACTTCCTGCTCCTGATGAGCGATTCTTTTTCGCTTGCTGTTTCATTCAACTTCAAGGAAGGGAGACCCGTGAACGCCGACGCTCGGAGGCCATCGGCACGCAAGCGAGGCTGCTCCCATTTTCGAGCGCGAGCGTTCACCCAAGAGCGCAAAATGGAATCTGGAGAGTTTGAACGGCGTCGTGCAACCCGATATGTCTTCGCAGGAGTGGCTGAGCTGACGAATCTACAATCTGGCGAGTACGTCATTTGCATGGCCACGCAACTTTCTCGATCTGGTTGCTTCCTAAGGACGGATTACTCGTTTGCTCCTCTGACCACAGTCAATTTGAAAATCACGCACCACGGCGTTGTGTTGCAGGTACCGGGCAAAGTGGTTTACGTCCGCGCCCCCGAGGGCATGGCCATCGGGTTCGAGCTGCTCGCTCCTGAAAGCCGGGCTATTCTCGAAAGTTGGTTGAGCGAGGCTCGCGCAGCTACTGACTGACGGTGCCGTGCGAGATCGACGGGAGACCCCATCCCTTATCAGCATTGGAATTCAATCGCGATCGAAGGGTTGCAGTTGCAGACGTCCCTGGAACCCGCTTCTATCGTTGCCACATCCTACCCCTTCTATCGTTGACTTGGTTTTCGAGCGCTCCTAACATCCTTGGTGGATTCTCTTTCTCTTGATCGGCCAGACCATTTCGCACTACCGCATCGTCGAAATCCTCGGCGGTGGCGGCATGGGCGTCATCTACAAAGCGGAGGACATCGACCTTGGCCGCTTCGTTGCTCTCAAATTCCTTCCGCCCGACGTTGCCCACGATGCGCAAACACTCGAACGGTTTCGCCGCGAAGCGCGCGCCGCCTCCGCGCTCAACCACCCCAACATTTGCACGATTTACGAAATCTCCCACGTCGATGGCCGCCCGTTCCTGGTGATGGAATTTCTCGATGGAATGACTCTGCGCCATGCCATCGTTGGCCAGCCCATGGAACTGGACACGCTGCTCGGCCTGGCGATCGAGATCACCGATGCCCTGGACGCTGCGCACTCCCAAGGCATTGTCCATCGCGATATCAAGCCCGCCAACATTTTCATCACGCGCCGAGGCCACGCGAAAATTCTCGATTTTGGCCTGGCCAAGCTCACCGGTCCCCATTCCAACTCTTCTCAGCTGACCACCGAGCAAGCCACCCTCGGCGTCAGTCCCCAGCATCTCACCAGCCCCGGCACTGCGCTGGGAACGGTGGCCTACATGTCGCCCGAACAGGCCCTCGGCAAGGAACTCGACAATCGCACGGATCTGTTTTCCTTCGGCGCGGTGCTCTATGAAATGGCCACCGGCAGGATCGCCTTCCGCGGAGACACCTCGGCAGCAATTTTCGATTCCATCCTGCACAAAGCCCCCGTCGCTCCGATCCGGCTGAATCCGGAACTGCCGCCGCGCCTGGAAGACATCATCAATAAAGCGCTCGAAAAGGACAGAACCTTCCGCTACCAGCATGCCGCGGAGATGCGCGCCGACCTGCAACGCGTGAAGCGCGATTCCGATTCCAGCCGCCACATTGTGCCGGCCGAAATCGAAGCGCTGTCTGCGTCCCCCGCATCCGCCGCTCGACCGACTGCTGCTTCGATTCCCAGCGCGCCGCTTCGAGCCTCCTCGCCGAGCGATAGCGGCCCGCTTTCGGTGTCCGGACCGAGCCCTGACACAGTCACCATGACCCGCCGCGCGCACCGAGCCGTGGTTGCGACCGTCGTGATTTCCGTCGCGCTGGTCGCCGCAGCCGGCTTCGCAATTTATTTGTACTCGAATCGTTCCGCGCCTCCGCCTTTCGCCACTTTTTCCGTCACCCGTGCTACGGAAACGGGCAGATCTGGCGAAACAGCCATTTCGCCCGACGGCAAATTCATCGCCAGCGTTGAAACCGATAACGGCCAGGAGAGCCTCTGGCTCCGCAATCTGCCCACGGGCAGTAACACGCAGATCGTTCCGGCAACGGGACAACATCTCACGACTCCTGTCTTCTCACCCGACGGAAACTACATTTATTTTCGCCAGTCCGTGCTGGGCCCCACGCACGTATTCAATCTCTTCCGGGCACCCGTTTTGGGCGGGACGCCGACCCTGCTGGCCAAAGATGTGGATAGCAACGTCACGTTTTCTCCCGACGGCAGGATGATGGCCTACGTCCGCGCGAATGATCCGGAGGTGGGCAAGTGGCGAGTCCTCGAGGCGAATGCCGACGGAAGCGGCGAGAGGGTGCTGCGGATTGTCCCGGGGCACATCTCCTCCCAGTCGATTACGTGGTCACCCGACGGGCAGCGCATTGCTCTGGTGCACCTGGAGGAGCCTTCCACAGCGTTCGGGATCGAGATGCTGGACGTTCCTTCCGGCCAGGTCACCCCGTTCCTGGAATTGCGGGACAAGCTCGTCTCGGGCATCCTTTGGAGCAGCGACGGGCACTGGCTCTATGTGATCTATACCTCCCGGGGGCAGTACTTCTCCTATAACGGCCAGATCGGGGCCTTCTCCTACCCGGGCGGACGCTTCCGCGCGATCACTAACGACGCGGCTTCCTACAATGGCGCGTCCCTTTCCTCCGACGGGAGCACGCTCGCCACCGTGCAGACCCAGGGGGAATACGAGATCGACCTGCTCCCGGCAAAGGGTCCTCCGGTGCCGTTGGTGCTTCCCGGACTACCGCGGCAACAGGTGATTTCCAGTTTTAGCTGGGCCCCGGACGGCGACTTGCTGGTTTCCGAGGGGCTTCGCGTCATGAAAATGCATCCCGACGGCACCGGCAGCGTCGTCGTCCTGAACGATCCGGCGGCCTGGATTCCTTCTGTTGGCACGTGCGGGACTGACTCGCTGGTTTGGACGTGGTTTTTCCACGAAGGCAGCAATGATATGGGCCTTTGGATCGCGAAGCTCGACGGTTCTCGGCCAAGCCCCTTCGGTCCGCGCTCGGCCGGGGTCGTATGGAACTGCACGCCGGATGGCCAATGGATCTATTACTGCGACCGGGCCAGCCAATCTGGCTTTTTGCGAGTCTCGCCCAAAGGCGGTCAGCCGGAAACGATTCCAGGATCCGTTTTTCCGAACTCCCTCGTGGTTGCCTCGGCTCTTTCGCCGAATGGCAAGGCCCTGGCCATCTTTCTCGAGCGGGAATCGCCCGAGTCTCAATCCTACGGAGACGTGATCGCCCTGCTCGATCTGGGAAAGAATCCTCCGCCCCCTGCTCATTACCTCGCCCCGGGGACGGACTTTCATCCTGCCTTTCGCACCGACGATCCGAATGACTCGTTTCATTTTTCACCCGACGGCAAGGCCTTGGCATTCGCCACCTCGCAAAAGGGCGTGGACAACGTCGGGATCGAGCGGCTCGATGGGTCCAAGAGCCGATTGCTCACGAATTTCAATTCACAGCAGATTTTGGCTTTCGACTGGTCGCCGGAGGGCAAACGGCTCGCAGTCCTGCGCCGCGATTCCGAATCCGATGTGATCTTGCTGCGTGATGGTGGCTCACCTCACTAGCCGGTAGTCGCAAGCTTTTGCCTTGAACCATGGCTGGGCGGAATCGCTACAATCGCCTTTCTTTCGAACCATTTCTTCGATCGGCGCGCACCCATGCCCTGCGAAGCGCCCGAGGCTTTGGTGCTTCCCGGCACACGGGTCCGTCGCCAGGAGAAAAACTTCCTTCTCAGTGCGGCGGAGGCGCGTCGCCGGTGCTGTGGCGCGCCGGCTTTACCATGAGAAAGGCCGTGGGAACCAAGCACAGAACCACAATTGCGAGCAATGCAACGACGTCCTTGTAGGCGACGGCGGCGGCTTGCTGCTGGAGCATCAGATTCACCCGCTGGTAGGCCTGATGCGTGGCGTCGGCCAGACCGACTCCCTGCGTGTGCAGGGAAGCCGCCATGCCGCTGACCATGTCGCGGAATTTCGGATTACCGTTATTCAGGTTGGCCGCGAGATAGCCTTGGCGTCGCTGGCTGGCGCGCGTCACCAGCGTGCTCACCACGGCGATGCCGATGCTCCCGCCGATGTTCCGCACGAAATTCATCATGCTGGCGACTTGATTGTTCATCTCCCGCGGCACGCCCGCATAGCAAAGCACATTCGAGGGAATGAAAATGAACGGCAATCCGGCCACCTGCAGCATCCGCAGATTCGACGCGGTCCAGAAGTCCATTCCCAGATTGATGTGCGCAGCCATGTTGTAAAGGCCGAGCGCTGTGGCGCCGTACCCGCACGCCAGCATGATGCGGGGATCCATCTTGCTGGTGAGCGCGCCCGAGCTCGGCATGGTCAGCATCATCAGGAATCCGCCTGCCGCCATCGCCTCGCCGGCCAGAGCGGCGGGATAGCCCATCAGGGTTTCCATGAATTCCGGCAGCAGCACCGTCGTGCCGTACAGCACGCTTCCCAACAGCAGCATCGAAAACATCGCTGTCGCCAGGTTGCGCCGCTTCAAAAGCCTGAGCTCGACGATCGGATGCGGATGGTGCCACTCCCAGCCAACCCAAACCGCCAAAAGGACGGTCGAAACCACGCTGCCTGCGGCGATCCAGTGCGAACCGAACCAGTCGAGCTCCTGCCCCTTGTCCATGACCATCTGCAGCGCGCCTACGCCCAGGGCCACCAGGCCCAGGCCCACGTAGTCGACTGTTTCGCTCTTACGTCGGGCCTGTTCGGCGCGCAAGTACGGCGGATCCTCGACGAAGTGGTGCGACATCAGCAGGGAGAGGATGCTGATCGGCACATTGATGTAGAAAATCCATCGCCAGCTGAAGTTGTCGGTGATCCAGCCTCCGATCGTCGGACCAATGGCAGGCGCGAGGACTACGGCCATCGCATAGATCGAGAAAGCCATGCCGCGCTGCTCGGGTCGAAACGTATCGGCCAGGATCGATTGCTCGCTCGGCTGCAACCCGCCGCCACCGATTCCTTGCAGGACGCGGAAAAACACCAGCATCCCGAGCGTCGGCGCCAGCCCACAGAGAAAGCTGCTGGCTGCAAAAAGCGCCACGCAAGACATGTAATAACGCTTGCGGCCGACCCGTGTTGCCAGCCAAGCGCTGATTGGCAGCACGATTCCGTTCGACACCAGATAACTGGTCAGCACCCAGGTCGATTCGTTGGTGCTCGCTCCAAACGCGCCGGCGATGTGCGGCAGGGCGATGTTGGCGATGGAGGTGTCGAGCACTTCCATAAACGTCGCCAGCGTTACGGTAAAAGCCACCAGATAAGGGTTGTGGCGCGGACGCCAGGCGGCGTGATCGATCGCGATGGAGGCGGCAGCCATGAAGAATGATTGTCAAAGCAGCTAAATAAGAATAAGATACATGCATGTATGTATGCTGTAAAGGTGTGTTTCCGGGGAGGATAGGGACCCGGTGCGAGGGAGCGCTGCCAAATCGCTAGCGGCGAACCCCGCAGGGGTGTCCGCGCAGCAGGCCCGCACATTGGCAACTCGCCGCCGTCTGCTGGCGGCCGCCGAAAAAGCCTTTGCGCGCGACGGGTTCGAAGCCGCTCGTCTAGAAGACATTGCTGGACTTGCCGGCTACACGCGCGGCGCCTTCTACGCCAATTTCCGCAGCAAGGAAGATATATTCTTTGCGCTGCTCGAAGACTGGGTCGACGAGCGCGTCGGCGAAGTGAACGCCCTTCTGGCACGACAGGAAAGCCCGGCCAAGCGCTTGCGCGCCCTTCGCGAACACTACGCCGAGATCGCCAGGAATCGCCGGTTCGCTCTACTGGCCCTGGAGTTCAAGCTATACGCCATTCGCCATCCCGAGGCCCACGCCCGCCTGCGCAGGCGCCAGCGCCGCATCCGCGCTTCCGGCGGCGATCTCCTCCGGCGCATGGCGGAAAGTCTCGGACACAAGCTGCCGATTTCCCGCACCGGCGCCGCCACGGCCCTGGGCGCGCTCGCCAATGGCCTGCTGCTGGAGAGTCTGGTCGACAGCGCGACGATCAAAGACGAGGATGTCCGATATGTCCTCGGCATTTTCTTCGACGCCATTCTCGGCTCCAAATCTGCGTGACCGCAGGCCCTTTTCTCCTGTGGCAGTTAGGCGGGCATAGCTCGCCGGACTTCCAGACTACCAGGCCGCCTGTGCCGGCCAGGGGAGTCGGCGACGGCGCGGATCTGCCCCGAGTTCAGGACGAGCTCGTCGCGGTAGAGGGCCAACCCTAGAAAATGCGGGCAGCCGCGTCCCATCCGGAAGGGAGGTCGGGATGCTTCGCCCGGGATGACAAGTGGATTGTCAGTCAGCGGTGGCCTTCCGCCCGGCGGGCTTTTCCGCTGGCGGCGCCATTGCGCCTTCGTACAGATAGCTGCGCCGCCACTCGCGAACCGTGGTGTTGCCGCTCAGTCGCGCCTGCATGAACGGCCCGTAGAAGTTGTACGGGTGTACGGCCTCGGGCCTTCCCACATCATCGAGCCGCTGCCGCAGTTCTGCGGGGATCGTGAATTCCAGGCAGAGGAGGTTTTCGGCGAGTTGGGCAGGCTTGGTCGCTCCGAGAATAACTGACGTAACGCCGGGTTGCGTGGCAAGCCAATTCAATGCCACCTGGGAGGGCGCCTTGCCGATCTGTTTGGAAACATCGACGAGTGCATCGAGCACGCGCCAGTTGTGCTCGGTGAACTTGTTGAAGATCGCATTCGGCATAGTGAGTCGCCCTTCACCCACGCCCGTGTTTCCTTCTCGTCTGTATTTGCCGGTGAGAAGGCCGCCAGCCAGCGGACTCCAAGGACACAGGCCGATGCCCAGCTCCTGTGCGGCGGGAATGTGCTCGCGCTCGATATTGCGTTCGGCGAGCGAGTATTCAAGCTGCAAGGTGGCACAACGCTCGAGGCCCTCCCGTTCCGCAAGGGTTTGCGCGCGCGTGAAATACCAGGCGGGCGTGTCCGACAGCCCGTAGTAGCGGATTCTCCCTTCGCGAACGAGGTCGGTGAGAGTCGAAACGACTTCTTCTACCGGAGTGATGAGGTCCCATGCGTGAAGATAGTAGAGATCGATGTAATCAGTTTTCAGGCGACGGAGGGAACCTTCGAGCGCCCGGTAAATGTTCTTGCGGCCGTTGCCGCCAGCATTGGGGTTGCCGAGATTCCCGAAGTTGAAGGTGAACTTGGTGGCAATGACGGCCCGGTCGCGAAGGCCGCGCTCGACGACATATTTCCCGACCGTCTCTTCGCTTTGGCCCATCTGATAGCCGTCGGCCGTGTCGATGAAATTACCCCCGCCTTCGAAATACTGGTTGAGCATCTGGAACGAAAGCTTTTCCTCCGCACCCCAACCCCATCCCGTGCCAAAGCCCATGGCTCCCAGACAAAGCGGGCTGACGCGCAAACCGGTGTGGCCGAGCGTGGTGTACTGGTCGAGTCTCATATGGTTCCTCCCCTGAGTCTACGCGATGCGGCGAGCGGGCTCGGGGCTCGCCGATTGGAAATCGGAACGACCCAGACTCGCGACAATTCGAGAAGAGTGGCGAGTTGGGTCGTGATGCGATAGAGCCATCCTCCCTTTAGGCCAGCGCACACTGCGCTAGGGCTTCTTGGGAACCTTGGCGCCTCGCTTGCGCGCCTCGGCGAGCCCGATGGCGATCGCCTGCTTGCGGCTGGTGACCCTGCCGCCCTTGCCGGAGCGAAGTTTCCCGGCTTTCTCGCGCCGCAAGGCGCGTGCGACGCTCTTGCTGGCCGCCTTGCCGTATTTCCTGGGCATCGATTTGCTCCTCTCCGTGAAGGCACGCGCGGCTCGCCGAAGCGGACCGCCTGACCGAGGGGCGCCGGGGCCCGGTGCACTTCACGCGATCATCTTAGTAAACGGGCAAGGGATTGCAAGCGTGAGATTCTGTGATGGCGCTGACTGCTGGGGCGGACTCAATCGATGGGCAGCAAACGCCGGAGTTCGGGGGCGGCTGGCTAAGGATGCGGCTGCTGGTCGCCGCTGGGCGGCGCCTCGCTCGGAGGAGCCATGATTTTGGGGGCGTCGACAGGGGTGGCTGTGCCGGGCAGGATGCGGCCGGAGGAGCGGAAGCGCTTGTAATCCTCATAACGAACCATCATGCGGATGTGCACCGAACCGGCCTTGAAGTTCAGAAAGTCGTCCGCGTAGGTGTAGGTCGGAAACCAGTAGTGGCCTTCGATGTTCTCGCGATAGGTCTCAAAGCGGGGAAACATGTTTTGGCCATTTTTCTTGATGATGTCGGGAACGGCCTTTCCATAGGTCTTGACAATTTCCAAGTCCTTGTCGTCGACCCACACGCGCCCTTGAAAATAGCGCTGATTTTTTTCGATCGTTTTGGGGGCCACATCGAAAACATAGGTGCCGAGCTGGTCGACTTGCTCGCGGCCCACGTAGGTGATGTTGTATTTCGGCAAGTCCTCCGTGGTGAGCACAAAGGGCTGAATGCTGCGGAGATCGTCGAAATCCTGCTCGGTCAGCATAATGCGCTCGAGCGTCGGAGGAGGCGCATTGGTAATGTATTCATAGCGCTTGCCGGCGGGAGTGAAGGTGATGTCGCTGGTCATGCGATATTCGCCGTCCGGCTGATCGCCTTCATCGAGCGTCTGGATGATGAAGGTTTGTGTGTAGGTAAAGTTGTCGCGCTCGGCCCTAAATTCGGCTTCGCGCTGCGCAAATTGCTGAATGATTTGGTCGGGTGGCAGCGCGGGCGGGGGGTCTTTCTTGATGCCCGAGGAGTGATGATCGGCGGGGGCACCTCGGGGTCTGGCCACGGGATGGGGCGCGCTTTTCGCTTCCGGTTGTGGAGCCGGTTCCCACACCGGAGCCGGACCGGTCATCGGTCCGGTTTCGTCCTGGGCAACGATCGGGCGAGCGAGAAACGTGAGGGCGAGCAAGCACAGGGAAATAGGAGCAAGAACGCAATTTTGTAAGGTCCAGCGTCGCACGTTGGTGAGTCCCAGGTGCCGATTTGTGACGTACAAGAGTATATGAGTTTTTCGGGCGAAAGTGGGTTGCCTTTTCTCTGCGGAAGGATGCCGGGGGGAAGCTCGGCTCCACAGGGCGGCTAATCCGCCTGGCTTCGGCCAGAGCGTAGTTTCCAGACGATTTGCCGGAAGATGCCAAGCCAGATGACGGCGTCGCACGCGGGGAGATGCAGGCGGCGGACGAGGCGGCGGATGCGCTGCTCGGAATCTCGAACGCGGCGAAGATCGAGAAAGCCGCTGGCCTCCAGCGCCTCTAGCAACCGGGTGGTGATGCGTTCGACCTCCGCGGCGGAGGCGGAAGGCAGTTTTTCTGGCTGGCGGGGAACTCGGGAAGCGCGAATCAGCTCGTAAAGGCAGACGGCTACGGCCTGGCCGAGATTCATGGAGATGTTTTCTTCCTGGGTGGGAATGCGCAGGAGCCAATGGCAGTGGCTGAGATCGTCGTTGGTGAGGCCGAATTTTTCGGAGCCAAAAAGAAGCGCGACGTTGCTGGAATGAAGGCGCTGACGGACCAGGCGCGCGGCGTCCTCCGAGCGCCGCAGCGTGTGATGGAGATGACGATGGCCCAGGGCGGTCGTGCCCACGACCAGCGTGCAATCGGCGACCGCTTCGGCGACCCTTTCGAATTTTTCGGCGCGCGCGAGCACCGAGGATGCGCCCACAGCCGAGCGCGCCTCCTCAAACGCAGGAGCGTACGGATCGACGACGCGCAAATGGTGGAAGCCGAAATTACTCATGGCCCGGGCGGCGGCACCGATATTGAGGGGATTGCGCGTTCGAACCAGCACGACGCGCAGACGCTCGGACTGGGCGGAAGTCAGCAAAGCGCTGCAATTTTAGAACAGGCGGACACCACCCAAAGCACCTTTATCGGCAAACTTCCCGATGACGGGCCGCCGTCGGTACGCGGGCTTTCCACCGAGCTTGACGCGGCTCTTGCGACCGTGAAACGATGCCCAACCGGAGAGGAAACCGCAAATGGCCACGCAACTGGCGACAAATTACGCGGATTTGGCGCTCTTCATCGGCGGCGAATGGCTGTCGCCGGAAGGACGCACGACTTCCCCGGTCATCAACCCGGCAACCGAAGAGGTGATCGGCCAGGTGCCGCATGCGTCCACCGCGGACCTGGACCGCGCGCTCCGGGCGGCCGAGCAAGGGTTTCGGACCTGGCGCGCAGTTTTTCCTGATGAGCGCGGGCGAATCCTGAAGCGCGCCGCGGAACTGCTGCGCGAACACAAGGAGGCAATCGCCCGCATCGCGACGGTTGAATCCGGCAAGGTGATCCACGAGACGCGGATCGAAGTGATGATGTCCGCGAATATTTTCGAGTGGTACGCCGAAGAAGGGCGCCGCGCCTACGGGCGGGTGCTGCCGCAGCGCACACCGGGCACGCGAATGACGATCGTGAAGGAGCCCGTCGGGCCGGTCGCGGCATTTGCGCCGTGGAATTTTCCGCTGGGCAATCCGGCGCGCAAAATCGGCGCGGCGCTGGGCGCGGGATGCTCGGTCATACTGAAGCCGGCCGAAGAAACGCCTGCTTCGGGGCTAGCCGTCGCGAAATGCCTGGTGGACGCGGGGTTGCCGCCCAACGCGCTGGCCATTGTGTACGGCGTGCCCGCAGAGATTTCAACGCACCTGCTGGCCTCGCCGATCATTCGCGCGATTTCCTTTACCGGCTCGATTCCAGTCGGCAAGCACCTCGCGAAGCTCGCGGCAGATGGCATGAAGCGCACGACCATGGAGCTGGGCGGCCACGCGCCGGTGGTGGTCTTCGACGACGTGGATCTGGAGAGGGTGCTGGATCTATCAGCTGTGGCGAAATTTCGAAACGCGGGCCAAGTGTGCGTTTCGCCGACGCGCTACTACGTGCAAGAAAAGATCTACAACCGGTTCGTCGATGGATTTGCGGAACGCGCCAAGGGCTGGCCGGTCGGAAACGGGCTGGAAGAAAAAAACAAGATGGGACCGCTCGTTCACGCGCGGAGGCTTGCGGCGATCGAGGGTTTTATCGCCGACGCCAAGCAACAGGGCGCGAGGGTCGCCGCCGGCGGCAGGCGCCTCGCGAGCCCGGGATACTTCTACGCGCCGACCGTGCTCTCCGACGTGCCGAATTCGGCGCGCGTCATGAACGAAGAGCCGTTCGGTCCAGTCGCGGTGATCAATCCGTTTTCCGACTTCGATGCAGTGATCGAGCAGGCCAACCGGTTGCCCTATGGGCTGGCCGCGTTTGCCTTCACCAATTCCTCGCACACGCTGAAGCTGGTGGGCGAACGGCTCGAAGCGGGAATGGTAGGGCTCAACACCTATCAGATCTCGATCCCGGAGTCGCCCTTCGGAGGCGTGAAGGAAAGCGGGCACGGCTCGGAGGAAGGCATCGAGGGGCTGGAAGCCTGCTTGGTAACGAAATTCATCAGCGAGGCGTAAGAGACGTCAAGATCGAGAAGGCATCGGCGAGTGGAAATGACGTCGGGGCGAGAACCGAGCGACGGAAATCTCGAACCAACCCGGAAGGACGATAGGAGCAAGCCATGACCACGAAGTTCCCGAATTCGTTTGATTACGCCGGTTTCAACGCCCCGATGCGCACCGAATGCGACATCTACGATCTGGTCATCGAGGGAAGCCTGCCGAAGGAAATTCGCGGCACGTGGTACCGCACCATTCCCGACCCGCAATATCCGCCGATGCTGGGGCATGACACCTATCTGAGCGGCGACGGCATGATCAGCGCGTTCAAATTCGAGGACGGTCACATCGACTTCAAGATGAGGTACATCATGACCGATCGGCTGAAAGCGGAGCGCCAAGCGCGGCGCGGGCTGTTCGGCCTGTACCGCAACCCTTACACGGACGATCCGAGCGTGCGCGGAATCAACCGCTGCGTGAACAACACCACGCCGATCTTCCACGGAGGCAGGCTACTGGCGCTCAAAGAAGACGGTCTGGCCATGGAGGTCCACCCCGAGACGCTGGAAACGATCAGCGTTTGGAACTACCGCGGCAAACTCAAGAGCCAAACCATGACCGCGCACACGCGTCTGGACGAGGAAACCAAGGATCTGTACTTCTTCGGCTACGAGGCCAGCGGTTTGGCGACCCGCGATGTGTCCTACTGCGTGGCGAACAAAGCCGGTCAGCTTGTCACCGAAGAGTGGTTCGAGGTTCCCTACGTCTCCCTGATGCACGACTTTGCCGTGACTAAGGAGCACGTGATTTTTCCGGTGTTCCCAACCACGGCCGATTTCGATCGCATCAAGGCGGGCGGCGTTCACTGGGTTTGCGAGACCGACAAGGACGCCTATGTCGGCATTATGCCGCGCGACGGGCATGTCGACCAGATGCGCTGGTTCCGGCATCCGGCCTGTTCGGCGTTTCATTTTATGAATGCCTACACGGAAGGCAAGTTCGTGCACCTCGATTTTGGCATCGGCAAGTATGCGCCGTTCCCGTTCATTCAGCAGGCCTCCCACATTCATCCGACGCCCGAGGACATGGCTTACGGCCGGGTGGTGCGCTGGACGTTTGACCTGTCCAAGCCCGGAGAGAAATTTGAGGAGTACAAGCTTGCGCCTTCCGGGGACTTCCCGCGCATCGCCAATCGCGATCACATGAGGGATTATTCGGTCGGGTACTACGAGCGATTCGACCCCGAAGCCGGTCCGCCGCTCGTCGCCGGGCCGGTCGGCGCGGGATTTAATACGCTGAGCCGGCTCGAAGTCAAAAGCGGCAAGCTGAAGTCCTGGCATTCCAGCCGCCCGGTAACCATTCAGGAGGAAGTCCATATTCCATCAAAAACGCCGGGGCAGGAAGGCTATCTGGCGTTGATCGCCGACCTGCACGACACGCAGCTGTCCGACCTGCTGGTCTTCGAAGCCGAGCACCTCGACAGAGGACCGATTGCCACGGCGCATCTGCCGCTGCGTCTGCGCAATCAGGTTCACGGAAACTGGGTGTCGGCCGAAGAGCTCGAGTAGCTGGCACGGGCCGCGATGACCCGACGGGCGCAGTTCTACGGTGTGCTGCACCTGCGCGATTTGGGATGCTCACCGGCGGCAGCCGCCTCATCGATTTCGATCATGCTTCTGAGCGCACTCTGCGGCACGCTGTTGTTCGCCGCAATCGCCGACCGCATCGAGTCACGCCTCACGTGGGCCGTGGCTTCGATTCTGTTCGCAGCGGGAATGCTGCTGGCATTGCACGCCAGTGGTTCGGCGGGTTTATATCTCTACGCGATTCTGCTCGGATCATCCTTCGGAGCGATGTTTTCGGCGATGATGGTGCTGCCCGCGAATTATTACGGCGAGAAGGCGTATCCCGCCGTAATTTCATTCGTCATGGTGATCGGGACGACAGCCGGCGCAGCTGGGGAGGTCATCGCCGGCGCGGTTTTTGATCGCGTCGGCAGCTACCGACCAGTGTTCTATTGTGTGGCCGCGATGTCCGTGCTGGCCGCGATTGTATTGCTGCTGATGAAGCCGGCTTCAGGACTCACGGCGATCGCCGCCGAGCACGCCTGAAGTTCCCAACAGCATCTTCCTTCGTCGGAGGGATGAGGGGAAATGGCGGGATTGCTCAAGACACATGTAGCGATCATCACGGGCGGTGGTGGCGGATTCGGCAGGGCCATCGCCCTGCGATTTGCTGCCGAGGGCGCGGCCGTCACCGTGACGTCGCGGACGAAAACGCAGTTGGATGAGACCGTACGGCAAATCACCTCCGCCGGAGGGCATGCGCTCGCGCTTCCCGGAGATGCAACCAATGGCTCCGACGTCGCGCGCGTGGTCCGGGAGACCGAGCAGGCATTGGGCCCGGTTACCATCCTGGTGAACAACGCCGGCGTGCCAGGGCCATTCGGCCCGATCGGGGTGATGGACCCGGATGAATGGTGGGCGGCGCAGGAGGTTCACCTGCGGGCTCCCTTTCTGTTCACGAGTGCCGTGTTAGCGGGGATGAAGGAACGCCGCCGCGGTTGCCTGATTACCATCGCCTCGCCCAGGGCAAAAATGGTCTCGCCAAATCTTTCCGCGTACTGCTTGGGAAAGACCGCCCAGGTACGGCTCATCGAACTCCTCGCCGCCGAGGTGAAAGAGTATGGAATCACGGCATTCGCGCTCGATCCCGGAAGCGCGCCGACCGGGTTGGCCGATCGCACGATCGCTTCGCCCGATGCCCGGCGCTGGATTCCGGAGATGGTCGAAAAGCTCCTGGAGATGCGCGGGAAACCCGGCGGCGAAGCGGTTCTCGAGCGGTGCGCCGAACGCTGTGTCGACCTTGTCAGGGGCCGCTACGACGAGCGGACAGGCACGTATATCGGCAGGAACGATGTTTCCGATCCGTGGTAGCGTGGTGATGCCCACAGACCGTTCGCCTTTTGATCCACGCGCTGGATGGTTATATTTTGGATTGGCGAAATGAGAAAACTCGATATCTTCACGCATATCTGGCCGAAAGCGTTTCACCAAGCGCTGCTGGAAACCACCGGGCAGATGAAGGACATGCACCGGCGCAGCGAAGCGGTTCCGATGATGACCAATCTCGACCGGCGCTTCGAGGTCATGGACCTGTTCGAGGGCTATCAGCAGATTCTGTCGCTGGCCTCGCCGCCGCCTGACGCTGCCGGCGATCGCGCGGCCTGGCGCGAACTTGCGCGTATCGGCAGCGACGGCATGGCCGAACTTTGCCAGAAATACCCGGACCGTTTCCCAAGTTTCATCGCTTCGGTTCCCATGCGCGATCCGGAAGCCGCCGTCGGAGAGGCGCGGCGGGCCATTGAAGAACTCGGAGCTTGCGGCATTCAGATTTACTCCAACGTCGGCGGCAAGGCGCTCGACGCACCGGAATTTCGACAGTTTTTCCGCGAAATGGAGCGCCTCGGGAAACCGATCTGGATTCATCCCGCTCGCACCGCCAGTTTCGCCGATTATGCGAGTGAACCGCTTTCGCTCTACGAGATCTGGTGGACCTTCGGCTGGCCCTACGAATCGAGCGTCGCGCAGGCGCGCATCGTCTTTTCGAAAATGCTTGACGAAATGCCTCGTCTCAAGTTCATCATCCACCACGCCGGTGGTATGGTCCCCTTCTTTGAGGGACGGGTCGGGCCCGGCTGGGATCAGCTTGGCGCGCGCACGTCGAATGTCGATTATCGTCCGCTGCTCCGGGAGCTCAGAAAGCGCCCGCTCGATTACTTCAAAATGTTTTACGCCGACACGGCGACGTTTGGATCGAAATCGGCGCTGGTCTGTGCGCTCGATTTTTACGGCGTTGATCATATGCTTTTCGCCTCCGACGCCCCCTTCGATCCCGAAGGTGGCCCGATGTACATTCGCGAAACCATTCGCGTGATCGATTCGCTCGATATTTCCCGGGAAAGCCGCGAAAAGATCTACTACAAAAACGCCTGTACGCTTCTGGGCATCGATTAGGGGGACCGAGCGCCAATGGCAGCGAGATCGCGGCGTGAATTTCTCAGGATGACAGGCGCCGGAGCCGGGTTCCTCGCGCTCGGCGCGGACTTCGCTCGAGGCACCGATCGAGCGCTCGGATTGATTTTTCCACCGGCGAACACTCCCGTGCCGCCTGAGGCGCACCGGATGTACCCCTCCGGCGTGCGGTTTCTCTCAACCGGTGTGGGGCTCGAGCGCATGACGCCGGAAGGCTATGACAAAGTCGTGGATCGCATCGTGCCGGCCGCCAAGCAACTCGCCCGAGAAGGCGCGAACGCCATCGACGTGATGGGCACGTCGCTTACGTTTTACAGAGGTGCCGCATTCAACGATCAGCTCCAGACGACCATCCGCAAGGCCACCGGCCTGCCGGCAACCACCATGAGCACCGCGATCGTGGAGGGGCTCAGAGCCGTCGGCGGCGAGCATCTGGCGGTCGCCACGGCATACAACGAGCAGGTGAACCAGCGGCTCGAGGTATTCCTTCGCGAGTGCGGCTTCGAAGTGCTCAGGATCCAGGGGATGGGGATCGAGCGTTTCGAAGATCGTCCCCCGGTGACCGACGACGAACTGCTCGCACTTGGCACCAGCGTCTGGAAGGGCGCGTCGAAAGCGGACGCGATTCTGATTTCTTGCGGCGCTCTGAGAACGCTCGGAATTCTCGCGCCTCTCGAGCAGCGGTGTGGAGTTCCGGTGGTATCGAGCCTGCCGCACGCGCTCTGGGCCGGCGTGCGCTTGCTTGGGCTGAGCGGCCGGGCGCCCGGCTACGGCATGCTGCTCGAGCGGGGCTGATTCGACCAGAACGCCCGCCTGGCGAGCCTGCCCGCCGAAGCGGAGAGTCCTCAGATGTTCTGCTCAATCTGTCGCGCGCCGAAGCCAGGCCTCCGTTCGGGAATTTGCATGATATAGTTCTGCGGTAGTTTGGTGCGACCCTCTGCGCTCGCGCCGTCGGAAAACCGCGGAGCGACAAGGAGCGACGATGATTCCTGAAGAAATGGCTCGGGAGATGCGCGAGGAATTGACGCGCGTCGGCTTTCGCGAGCTGCGAACGACTGAGGAGGTCGATGCGTTACTGGCGAAAGAGAAGCGCACCGTGCTGGTCGTAGTAAATTCGGTGTGCGGATGCGCGGCCGGCAAAGCTCGGCCTGCGATTGCCCGTGCGGTGATGAATAGGGTACGGCCGGAAATCCTGGCGACGGTTTTTGCGGGACAGGACCCTGAAGCCACCGCGCAGGCCCGGAAGTATTTCACTGGATACCCGCCGTCGTCGCCTTCGATCGCGCTGATGCGTGACGGCAGGCTCGCTTTCATGATGGAACGGCGCGATATCGAAAACAGTGATCCATTCACCATCGCGGCCACTTTGGTGCGCGCCTTCAACGAATTCTGCACTCCGGCCACGGCCTGATGTGGTCGACAGCACCCAGGTTCACAGAGCGCCGGCAGGCGGCCGAAGCCGCTGGCTTGTGGCTCACCGAGGAGGACGAACGATGGCCAGAAAACTCGATCTGAACCGAGCCGCCGTGAGAATCGGATCGGCGATTGGAAAGGCAGACCGCACCGCCCACAAAGTGGCCAAAGCCGGCGCGATCGCAAAGGAAGAGCTGGACTCGATCTCGAAACAAATCGACCGGCTCAAGCGCCAGCTCTTGAAGACCACCAAGCGATTGAAAAAAGCCCTGGCCTAGCCCGCCTCACCCGTCACGCGAAGCGCGAGGCGGGGCTCCTGCGTCTCGCGCGAGGACTGGCCGGCGAATGGGCTCGGTTGCCTTCGATGACCGGCCTTCCGCGACCCCGGTGAAGTGGCGCCACCGCGTCGATCCCGCGTACCCTGGCGCTCGGATGCCCGAACCGGAAGCTACAATGCGATAGAATGGTCCGAGCGTGGAAGAGAGATTTTACCGGGCTACGATGAGGATTGGCGGAGGCACCTTGCTTGGGCGCCTCGCTTTCTTCTTCCTGCTGATCTGCGCCATCGGACTGGGCGCGGCGGTGGGGCTTCTGTTCGTTTATTCCAGCGACCTGCCGGAAATCCACGCACTCGAGGATTACCGCCCGGAAGTGCAGACCGAACTCTATGCGGACGACGGGCAGTCCATCGGCACGTTCTCGCTCCAGCGCAGGATTCTTCTCACCTACAACCAGATTCCCAAAGTGCTGCGCGACGCGATCCTTTCGACCGAAGACCAGCACTTCGAACAGCACTGGGGCGTCGACTTCCCGCGCGTGATCGGCGCAGCCTGGCACGACCTCCTGCGCCACCAAAAGGCGGAAGGCGCCAGCACGCTGACGATGCAGCTGGCGGGCGGACTCTTCCTCGACCGCACCGACCGTAGCTTCCATCGCAAAACCCAGGAAGCCATCCTGGCTATCGAGATCGAGCGACATTACACCAAAGATCAGATCTTCACGATGTACTGCAATCAAATCTATCTCGGTTCGGGCAATTACGGCTTCGAGGCGGCGTCGGAATATTATTTCAGCAAGCCGGTCGGCGAATTGACGCTTGCCGAAGCGGCGATGCTTGCGGCGATCATCCGCGGGCCGATCTATTCTCCGATCACGCATCCGGACCGGGCGCTGGCGCGCAGAAATCTTGTTCTTTCGCTC
>JASHRC010000185.1 GCA_030037525.1 Candidatus Acidiferrales bacterium
AACAAAAGTCCCGACAGTGACACGTCCGCGCTGAAGCGACAGACGACGCTAAGTGCTTAGGGATGAGTGGTGAGCCGCCCAGGACTCGAACCTGGAACCCGCTGATTAAGAGTCAGCTGCTCTACCAATTGAGCTAGCGGCCCATCAATAACTTACAGACACGACCGCTGGCGCGTCGGTGTCGGTGTACCGTCCCGAAAACGCCATTTGCGGTATCCTGCCAGCCGCCGCATCTGGAATGCTTCGGCGCTTCCCTCACCCAACCGCGTGCACGACGTGTGCCTCACCGAGTGTAGAACAACCCCCGTGGGCAAGCCAAGTGCACTGCGCCCTTCGCATGTATGTGGGCGAGGCTTGTACTCAGCATCGGACGTGAAGCGTCTCTGATAAATCTCGTTCAGGCCTCAGCGAAGTTGCGCCAGGCCCTAGCGGAGTGGGTGTATGCGCATTGAAACGAGGCTCGCCGTTGAAATTCAGCAGAGGTGCACCTAAGCTTTGGGTCCATTGCCGATTGCGTTCACTGAGACACCTCGGAGCTTGACCTTGTTTTCCAGATGCTCATAATCCTCGACAGGGCCCTAAGTTTCATGACTCCATTTACGAGCACTACGGGCCGGCTAGCGACGGCCCGAACATTCGCAGCGCAGCACGGTGGCAAAAGCGGAATCGTAACGGGCAAGGTCTCTCATTCACGCTCATACGCGAAGCGAACGATTGAAGAGCCGCGGAAGGCGGCCGTCGGCCTTGGGATCGCCGCAAGGAAGCTCGGACAAGTGATCATTCTTCGAGGGAGAGATGAGGCGTGAACCAGAGGCTCGCATTCGTTGGTGTTGCAGTGGCTCTCGTCACACTGACTATCGCCTACAAACCCGTCTCCCGCTCATGGGCCGCCCAGCAGGACGCGCGCTCGCGTGTTCTCATTACCAGTCCGATTGACGAAACCAAGCTCGTCACGCTCAGAGGCAATACGCGTCGCGAAGCCAAGGTTCTCGAGTATGATCGCGGCCGCGTCGAAGACGATTTTCTGATGGAGTATATGCTGCTCCAGTTGAGGCGCCCGCCCGAATTGGAGCGTCAGTTCGAACAGTACATCGATTCCCTTACCGACAAGTCCTCGCCCAATTTCCATCAATGGGTGACCGCCGACGAGCAGGGTCAGCGGTATGGTGTAGCCCAGCAAGACCTCAACACCATCACGACGTGGCTCAGCTCCCATGGCTTCACCGTCAATCTCGTTTATCCGAACGGGATGGTGATCGCCTTCTCCGGCACGGCAGGCGAAATCCTGAAGACCTTTCACACCGAGATTCATTATTTCGACGTCAACGGCCAACAGCACTTTGCCAATGTGAGCGATCCGCAGATTCCGGAAGCGCTTGCGCCCGTCGTGGTGGGCATCGTCTCCATGAACAACTTCAAACCTCACTCTATGATCGTTCCGCGTGCGAAGTACACGTTCGCTGGGTGCAGTAGCGATTGCTACGTGTTGGTGCCTGGCGATTTCCAGACCATCTACAACGTGACCCCCTTGTTTCGTCTTGGCATCGCGGGGCAGGGTCAGACGATCGCGATCGTCGAAGACAGTGATACCTACAGCGACGACGTGAGCGTGTACCGCACAACCTTTGGCCTGATCTCTCCCAACTTCACCGGCAGTGTGTCAACCACTCATCCCGGCAGCGGCTGCAGCGACCCGGGTACCAACGACGCGGACGCCGAAGCGGATCTGGATGCCGAAGTTGCCAGCGCTGTGGCGCCGGACGCGACCATTGACATGGCGACCTGCGGTGACACCACAACGTTTGGAGGCCTGATCGCCGTTGAGAATCTGGTGAACGCCGGCAACCCACCGGCAATCATCAGCATGAGTTACGGAGTCTGTGAAGCGGCGAACTATCTGCCCAGCAACGCGGCCTTCAATACGGCCTTTCAATCAGCCGCGGCAGCAGGCGTCTCGGTTTTTGTTTCCGCAGGTGACAGTGGGGCATCCAGTTGCGCTCCAGATTTCATGGGCGGCTCCAGCCAGGCCTACCCGGGCATCGGGGTCACTGGCTGGGGGGAGAGCGTCTATAACGTCTCCGTTGGCGGCACCGACTTTGAGGACTTTTACAACGCGAACAAGCCTGCCAACGGCGGCCTCCCCCAAAGCACCTACTGGAATTCGGGCAACACAACCATCGACGGCTCCGCCAAGTCTTACATTCCGGAGATCCCGTGGAACGATTCCTGTGCGAGCTACCTCGTTTACAGTTACGCAGGATACAGTCAAGCGTACGGCGGCGGATATTGCAACGCCGTGTCCGGTGTTCTAAGTACCGAGGCTGGCGGCGGGGGTCCCAGCGGTTGCGCTACAGGAGGCGGGGATACAAACCAGACCGATTATCTCGAAGTAGACGGAACCTGCACTGGCTATCCTAAGCCCTCGTGGCAATCAGGCATCCTTGGTAATCCGGCAGACGGCGTGCGAGATGTTCCCGATGTTTCGCTCTTTGCCGCAAACGGCATTTGGGGACATTACGTCGTCGTCTGCTTCTCTGACAGCAGGCACGAGCGTGGCGGGAAGTCCTGCGCGGGTGCGCCCAGCACCTGGACCGGCTTTGGGGGGACTTCGGTTGCCGCACCTGTGATGGCCTCCATCCAAGCTTTGGTAAACCAAAAATGGGGCACAGCATGGCAAGGCGCGTCGCCCAGAACCGGCAATCCAGACCCCGTTTACTACCAGATCGCGAAAGCCGAATTTGGCTCGAGCGGCAACAGCGCTTGCTACTCGATCAACCAGCCGCCGCGCCGGGGCCTAGCCACCTCCTGCACCTTCTACGACATAACCCAGGGCGATACAGACGTCGACTGCGCATATAATGGACCCTCGAACGTCGTAGGTTGCTATGCGCCTTCCGGCATGTATGGCGTCCTCAGCACTCAAGCCCTAACCACCGGCACCGTTACCGCGGTCGGATCGGGCTACACGACACCTGACTGCACTCTCGGCGCTCCGAGCAACCTCAACTCATATCTCAACCCCGCGGGCGGGACGATTTGGGAGGGTGGAACCCAGGCTGACTGTACGGCCACCATAGCGAGCGGAAGCGTTTCCGCGGTCAGCATCTCTGGCGGTGGTCAGGGATACGCCGGAGGGGCGAACTGCACCATATCGGGCGGCGGGGGTTCGGGAGCCACCTGCTCGGCGTCGCCGTCGGTTGGGACTGCGGCATCCGCGTATCAACCCGCTTATGGCGCCACGCCGGGTTGGGACTTTGCCACCGGCATTGGCAGCGTCAATGCCTATAACCTGGTCTTCAACAGCGCCTGGTAAAAACCGCGATAGCCAGGCAAAGAACGTTGCTCGCGTCTGGGAAAAGAATAGAGGCAGAGAAAAGAAACGGGAAACAGAGCCAAAGGCTGGATCAATATGAAAAACCTGCGCGCTTGTACTTCCCGGACGTCGATCTTACTCGTTACATTGGCGACGGTGTCGGGCTTTACTCGATTGGCGCGGGGCCAGGAAGCCCAGACACTTGGCGGGCAGGCAGTAAACCAGAATGCGTTTGTCGGACAGAGCGGCGGGGTATCCTCCGATTGGAGTCACCATCACGTGATCTTCTCTGCGGCAGGCACAGCCGCCGAGGCTGTGCGGAACGGCACATACGAGCGTTGGCTTGCGATAACCAACGACCTTCGCTACCAGATGCAGCGACGGAAGCGGAGTGGAGCGAGATCGTCGCCTCCAGCCGCGCCCGAGCTCGCAGCGGCGGATCGAGAGCTGGAGTGTGCCCAGGAGGTGGCCAGTGAGAGCGACGCCGTCGACACGGTCAATCCTATGGCCGAGGATGATGCCTCGCGCGGCGTCTTGCGGCGCGGCTTGGTGCGCGCTCTGATTGCGCCTCCCGCACTCCCTCTGCCGGAATTTCGAAAGGCCCCAGGCTGCAGGCACACGCCAACGAAGCAGAACCTCTTCCATAAGGACTGGAGCGAGACCGAAGGCAATAACGGTACCACAGGTCTAGGCAATTACCCCGCCACCTATACGACGACTTCTGCAAGTTGTGCCACTGACTTCGCCGTGTACAATACCGGCTTGGCAGGTTCGTCCTCGCAGGCCAGCATCCTTGCTTACAACCAGCTCTATGGTGGTTGCAGTCCCCGCCCCTCGACTTATTGGGCCTACGATACCGGCGGAACCATCGCAACCTCGGTCGTGCTCTCTCTTGACGGCATGCAGGTGGCGTTCGTTCAGAGTTCAGGCGGCGTTGCCAGTCTCGTGGTCCTGAAGTGGGCGTCCGGCGGGACCCTCACCAGCCCGACGGTGCTCACCTCCAACAGCTCGTATCCGAACTGCACCGCGCCCTGCATGATCAGCATCACCTTCGCTGGAAGCCGGAGCGACAGCTACTCTTCGCCGTTCATCGCCTACGGTACGTCGGGCAACGCGAGCACGATCTACGTGGGTGACGACGCAGGGGCCATGCACGAATTTACGAACATCTTCTCGGCCACTACTCCCGCTGAGGCGACCAGCCCGTGGCCTGTGACGCTCAATCCCAGCACGGACGCGGCGCTCAGCAGCCCGGTATATGATTCGGTGAGCGGGAACATCTTTGTCGGCGACTACCTCGCCAATATCTCATCGAGCTGCGAGCCGGGGATTAAGACTGCAGCCGGCCAATGCGGTTACCTCTACTCGGTCAATGCAGGTTCAGGAGCCGTCGTGCAGTCGGCCCAGTTGGACTACAACATGGGCATTTACGACGCACCTGTCGTGGACTCCAGTGCTGGCATGGTCTACGCCTTTGTCGGAGCAGACGGCTCAACCGATTGCTCAAACGGCTCCTGCGCCGCTGTGTTCCAGTTTCCGGTGAGTTTCACCTCGGACTCGATCGGCGCGGAGGCCACTGTGGGCGCTGGTTACGAATTTTTGATGTCCGGCAACTTTGACAATCAGTACTTCACGTCGAACGACGCCATGAGTCCCAGCGGACACCTCTACGTCGTGGGAGGCACTGGCCCGCAGAACAACACGCTGTACGCCATCACGATCACGAACAATGTGATGACCACGGGCAGCGCCGCCGTAGGTCCCGAAGTAGCCACCAACTACACCAACGGCTACTACGCGGCGGGGCTTCCGGTCACCGAGTTCTGCAATAATGGCGACAGTGATTGCACGGCCAGTCAAGGCACCGACTATCTGTTTTTGAGCGTGCTCGGGTTCGGCAGCAGCTTCAGCAACAATCCCTGCCCCAATCAAAGTTTGGACGTCGGCTGCATCATGGGCTTCACCGCCCCGGCGAGCGGACCCATCTCGAGCACCGCCACGCCGAACGGGACGCTCGAAGTGTCGGGTGGCACAAGCGGAATCGTAGTCGACAATGGCGCCTCTGGGGCGTCAAACATCTATTTCTCGACCCTCCTTAATCAGATGTGCGCGACCGACGGCGATACTGGCGGCTGCGCCGTGTCGGCAACGCAAGCGGCGTTGCAATGACAACGCCAGGCACCTGGTCGATTCCAAGCCCGCTTGCTTCGCCGTCCTCGGCCCAAGTCTTTCGCCGAAAATCGGAACTGCCAGGATCCAAGTGAAAGCACGGACTTGGTGGTCATGCGATGTGAAGCGGCCGCTTGGGAAACTCGGAACCTTGCGTGAAATTTTTCGAAAGCTTCCTACGAGTTCGGACGTTACTGGGCAGACGCGAGAGCAGGAGCGGCGGGCTGCTGCAAGCCGATGATCTGCACCAGGCCAGTGCTGGCTGGAACGCGGTCGGCGGCACGTCTCAGCATGTGGGCGGAGGGGATTCCCGTGCGGGCAAAGGACTTCTCGCAGTCCTGCGTGGAGGGCCCGAGCATGTCTCCTTGCATGTAAGCCAATCCCGGGCAACGGGTACATGCACCCAGGTGCGAGCAAGACGAGCAGGTGGGCAAATCGCGGCCATGAATGGATCGGACCTCGTTCATTTGGGGCGAGTGCTTCCAAATCTCCAGGAACCTCTCGTGGCGCACGTTGCCGGTGGGCAGCGGAAACTGCACGCAGGGGTAGACATCTCCGTACGGGGAAATGTAGCAGAATGTGTGGCCGGCGCTGCAGGGCACGCCATCCAGGGCGCTGTCGTCCACGGCGCGCGGGGGAGCGCAAACTTCCTCCACGTCGCCGACCAGTTCTGGTGTTCGGAACACCTGACGGAGGTCCGTCTGGCGTATTCCCAATCTGAGGATCGAACGGTCGCCGTCCATCCTGGGTGTGATGGTGGGATCGAGTGTGTATTCGACGCCCAACTCTTTGGCCAGGGCCATCACCCCCAAAGCGTCTTGGAGGTTCTGCCGCATCAGCACGTCGACGATCACTACCTTTACCTTGCGCGCGTGCAGCAAACGGATGCCGGCTAGGGAACGCTTGAGCGAGCCCGGCAGTTTGGTGATCGCGTCGTGCACCTCTGGGCGATGTGAGTAGATGCTGACCTGCACCGACTGCACTCCCAGCTCACGCAGGCGGTCCGCCTCCTTCTCGCGGATCATGAACGCGTTGGTTTTGACCTTGACGCAAAACAGCAAGCGGCGCGCGTATTCCAAGATGCCGAAGAAATCCGTGCGCATCAGCACTTCACCGCCGCTGAAGCAGAGGAAGAAAACTCCAGCCTCGGCCAGTTGATCGAGCACTCCCATGATTTCTCGGGCGGTGAGCTCACCGTGGTCGTCGTGGTCGAGGTAGCAATGGACGCAGCGCTCGTTGCACCGGTACGTGACGTCGAATTGGACGCTGAGAGGGACACCCGCCTGGAGCGCGCGTTGGTTCATTTCCTCGAGCAGAGTGCTCATCTAGACCCTTTTCGAGGGGAGATGCCCAAAGGAGAATTTCGAACCGACGCGTGGCGATTGATGATTCCAGGAGCTGGAAACATCACCCTTTTCGATTTTTCAATCATCAAGTGTCCGTTCCTGGATGGGCTGATCGGAAACCAAAAGGACTCCGTGCCGAGCGAGCTCCTGAACAAAGGCCTCTGCGTCCCGGAGCGCTTGGCCCGGCTCCACGTCGTATTCGACGCAAATCCTCTGAGCGATCTCCTCGAGCGTGGTCGCGCCGTCGGCTGCCTGCCAGATCATCGTGGCCACTTGGTTCAGGTTGAACAGCCTGGAATCGCGGACGGACATGATCATCATCTCGCCGCCCAGCACGCGCGCGGCAACTTCACGGCTTCGCGCAATGTAGAGCGCGCTCAGGTGATCAACTCCCACACGCGCGCGTCCCCGGCAAACACCAAACGGCGCACTGGGACGTGCGTCACGAAATCAAGCACGGTCTGGAAAACCGCCCGCACCAACTCCTCGTCTCGCGCGAAGAACAGCACGTGGCGCAGCAGTTGCCGCGCAGCCTCGGCCTCGCTCAGCGCTTCGATCCGGTTCTCCTGACCTTGCTGTAAAAGGAACAGCGATCCGAGCGGTGCCCGCACGTTACGGCCAGTGCACGCGAGCTCTCCGGCGAAGGGCGTGCCGAAAGCCTGAAAGGGCCGGGCCAGGGACTCCGGGAGGTCGGAATCGCCGGTCCTGGATTCGCAACGTGCCGTCGAAGGCTTGGGTTCTGAACCCCGCCCTTCCGGCGTCGGACTTACATAGGAAATCTCGTCGGTGAGCAGGGCGACGTCGCGCGGGGCTAGCCGCGCCAAAGTGGTTTTCCCCGTGCCGGAAAGCCCGGCAAACACAAAGGCCCGGCCGTTTCGAACGGCGCTTGCGGCATGGACCAGGAAGCCGCCTGTGCGGGCCAGGAAGAGCGAGTGCAGAATGCGCAGGACAGCATCGATCGCATAGGGATTGGCGCGCTGGGTTAGGCAGCCCCGGTTGGACCGCAGATCCCATTCCGCGCGGAAGTCGCCCCTTTCGATCACCCAACGCCCGGTCTCCACCCGTACACTGACCTCCCGGTCGGTGTCTTTCCCGAAGCGATCTCGGAGATCCTTCACGAATTCGATCTTCAACTCCATCACATCGTACGGCTTGCTCTCGGTTACGAATTCACCGTAGCGGCTCTCCAGCAGGTTTGCGAAATCGAAGCTGTCGGTGCGGACCAGAATCGGCTTCTCGCCGATCTCGATCGTAAGACCATGCAGGAAACTCCTTGTGAGGGATCGCATAGCGAAACGATGAGGATGAGAGATCTCGAGCAAAGATTTCATCTACTTTCGAATTCCCCGCCTCGGTCTTCCAACAAACAATGTCAGCCTGGTGCAAAAGTCCGACGAGCGAAGAATCCAGGAGATCAGGCGGCTAGCGAGTGACCGACGCGGAGTGGGTGTGAGCTTCCGAGAGCCGCGCTCGATGGTCGTTACCCGGCCCAACAATTCGTGGGTTGATACGGGAGCATCGTTGTCAGCCAGGCGGTCGCCTCGAGTCACCCATCGGATTCCAGTTGAGCTTCCGGTCCGCTTGACCACGCGGTGGGCCACCAGCTTGCCCTCGCGACGAAATAGGACAATGTCGCCTGGAAGCGCTTCAGACGCGTCGTGGCTCGAGACGGTCAAAGTGTCGCCGGGCCACACGGCCGGCAACATGCTAGCACCCATGGTTCGCAGGCGCAGTGTTCCCGAGGAACGAAGCACCTCAGCAGCCAACTCACATCCCAGCCTCTCCCATGTTGTGGCGCCGTGAGGTGTCGCTGCTCGATTCATGAGGTTTTTCGATTCTGGTGGCATGAGCTCTGGGTGACGTGCACTTTGCCACAAGTGAGCGCGCTGGTTTCAAAGACCTGCTCGTGCCGTACGGCCGGTTTCTCGTAGGGTTTTCGCGCCACCTGAGGCGTCTCGGCACAGGAGGGCCGATCAGTTTCTTCCGGCTGCTTCATTCAGGACCCTTACTGCAAATTCCCCACCACGGTCACCGGCTCAACGCAGCGGCGCATTGTAACCCTGACTGAGTCAAACCTCACGACACACTACCAGGCGAGGTGCCTTATGTGCGTCCATGCACCACGCTCGCCCGCCGAAGGGTATTGGCAATCTCTTTGGCCACCTGACGCGCCCGCACCAGATCGCCCGGACCAAGAGAGATGGCGGCCACACGCGCATGCCCCCCGCCGCCGTGCTTCTCGCACAAAGTGGCGAGATTCACATCAGCGGATGCTTCCTTCCATGGGCTCGTCCCCACGGAAACTTTCGCGCGAGTTGGCGAAGCACTTACTCCGACCGAATAGAGCGCGTCGGGATACAAATAATAGGGGATAAACTTGTTGTAGCCTTCGAGGTCCAGGTCGCTCACGTCGAAGTAAACCACCCCGTCACGGCAGTCCGAGCGATCCCGCAGCAGATCGATCGAGCGGCGATGGCGTTCCAGCAGCGGATTCAAATGCTTTTTGATCAGCGGCAAGTCGATGATTTCTGCCAGCGGAAGCTCGGTAAGGTAGGGAATCAGCATGGGCACCAGATTTGCCTCGGGCGCCGCTTCGATGACCAGCGCCAACTTCGTGGCCGGTTCGAGCAGCCCAACGGCAGCTTCCGGCGAGGCAAACTGCGCCCCGTCGATGATGTCGCCCCAGTGGATCAACTCCTCCATCGGCTTGGCATCGAACCCGAATTTCTCCGAGGCAATCGTCGCAAGAAACTTCGTGCAGGACTTGTAGGACGGATCGTAGAACTTTTTCCCGGAGTGGTCATGGCGAAAGTGCTCGGCATCCTCAGGCTTCAGAAATGCGCTCTGGTGGTGATCGAACCACCAGGTGAGTTGAGGCGAGCTTGAGTATTTGAAATCCACAATCACATTTTCGTCGCCATCGAAAATTCCATCTTCAAAAGGCTGGGACGCCTTGTGGGTCATTCCCGTATAGGCGAATTGAGCGTCCGCATGGATGCGTTCGCGATAGAAGCGCGTGAAGACGGCCGCCGAGCAGGCGCCGTCGAAGCACTTATCGTGGAAACAGATGCGCACTTTCACGCTCTTCTCCGCCTCCGGACGCGCCCGGGGTAAGCCGATCGTTTTCTCTCTGGGTAAAGCCAACTAAGATGGCCGCTCACTCCGCGGTTGTCAATAGCCAACCGGCATCGAACGCCCCTTGCATACACGGTGCGGCGATTCGGGGGTCGATGGGAGTTCTTTGCGGCGAAAACAGCCGGGGGAATGATCATTCACCATGCCGGCCGCTTGCATAAAGGCGTAGCAAATCGCCGTGCCCACGAACCGGAACCCC
>JASHRC010000186.1 GCA_030037525.1 Candidatus Acidiferrales bacterium
TAATGGGTTTCGGGTTTGTCGTTGCTCGTTTCGGTCTCTTCCTGCAACAAATCCAGTCCATTCAACAATCGTCAGAAGCGCAGTCGTACGGGCTATCGCTCTGGTTCGGCACCGCGCTGATCGCGGCGGGGGTCGTCGTAAATATCTTTGCCGGCTGGCACCACGCCCAATTGGTACGGCAACTGGAGCGGGGGGACACGACACAGCCTCATCCGTCGACTTTGGCTGTAACGATTGCGTTCTTTCTGGCGGTTGTCGGGTTTGTCATGGTGATCTACCTGATTTCGGTCCGAAGTTCGACGGGATCCAAATCTCAGACTCTGAAGGAGGTTTCGATGACGCCCAAGAGCGGCAACGGAATCGCAAACGTTCCCAGCCACCAGTCGGTGGATCAGACGCTGGAGAAGCTTCAAGCGATGTTGCGGGCGAAAGGTGTGGCGGTGTTCGCGCTGATCGATCACAGCGGTGAGGCGGCGAAGGTGGGATTAAAGATGCCGCCCACGAAGGTGCTGATCTTTGGAAACCCCAAAGCAGGAACCCCCCTGATGCTTGCGGCTCCGAGCATAGCGATCGATCTTCCCCTCAAAATCCTGGTGTGGGAAGACAGCCAGAGCAAGGTCTGGATTTCCTACAACACTCCTGAATACCTGCAGAAGCGGCATGGCGTGCCGCAGGAGCTTGTGCAAAACATTGCCGTGGTGGAAACCCTGGCTGCAAAAGCCGGGGAATTCTAAATAGAGTGGCCGCGCCGGAGGTTAAAGTGGAACTCCCGAATACAATCTACAGCCCTGCTTCAGTGGACCCGCTTTGTACCTACCCACAGCAGTTCTATGGGTTCTTGTCTTGAGACCTTCCACAGTTCCGGGTCGCCGGTAACCAAGACGGCCTTCCGTTCACGGGCTGTTTCCACGGCAAATGCATCGGCATAGGAGATAGGATGGCGGCTTTTCAATCTAGCCGCATTGAGGATTAGCCTGCGGTCGGGGAGCAACGTTTGAACGGGCATCGTCGCGAGTTCGCTAAGGAACCGTTCGGCGGGGGCGGCGCCGTGACGCTTCGCGATCAGGTAGAAAGCCTCTCCGGCATTAATCAGTGACATGCTGACTTCCATTTGGCCATGTGAGGCTTGCTCAAGAAGTTGGCGGACTTTCGAACGCGCCGGCTCTTCGCCCTGCAGCCAGCCGATCATCGCCCAGGAGTCAAGAACGCTTGCGGTCACGTCTCAATTCCTTTCGTCGATTCCGTGCCAAGTCACCCAAAAGGTCAGAGCTTTTGAATCGGCCTTCCCATTCCCGCCAATTTCCTGGCAACACTTTTCGCAGGATCACCGCGTCGCCTTCAACGCTCACGCTCAGAGAGGTGCCCTCGCTCAATCCCAACTGATCTCGCACTTCTTTCGGGATGGCCAATTGTCCCCTCGAGGATAAACGCGCTTTCAGCATCGCCCCACCTCCAATCTTACTCTAGAATAAGACCGAAGGTAATTCAAGATTATAGGTGAGTTTTGCACTATAAGATAAGCCTCGTCGTTGGCTAGGGCAGCCACCAGGGATCTCCCTCCGCGAGCTCTGTCGGACTCACGGTGGCGGGACGGATTCCGTATTCGGCATTTCAACCGCGCCCACCGAACCGTCCGGTGTGAACGCGAGAGTGGGCGCGTAAAGGCCGAGCATCTTGCGCGTCCACCACAAGCCCTCCGTGCGTTTAACTTTCAAATCGGTAAACCAATATTGCCACAGCACGGCGCGCACCTCGCGCGGCGGCTTGCCAGGGAAAGGATTGCCCGCGAAGAGCGAGAGAACGCTCGGACTGCCGCGGAGCAGTTGCACCTCGGTGTGTACCACAAACGGGTATTCTCGCCAGCCGCCCAGCGAGGCGAACCACAGGTTCCAGTCGAAACGCGGCTGGTAAGGCGCATAGAGGTGTGGCGCCTCGTGCGGGTCCTGCGGCTTGTAGCGAAACGGGTAGGCGATCCAGGACTGCCCGTCGTTCGAGCCCTGGAACTCGATTTCGTAGCGCGCCCGCGTCATCACGGCAAACAGTCCGTATTGATTGGAGACGCGGAACGGCTCGAGCCACATGACGGGCGAGGTTGGGAAAGGCAGCGTGGGGACAAGCATCAAGAGCAATAACACGGTAGTGTTGTAGAAAATCCAGCAAAGCGCCACAGCAGATAAAGCGAGCGAGGCGCGCCCGAGGAAAGCTCGAAACCAGTTCACGGACGACTCTTGCGGCTTTCGGACGGCCTCATCGGATTCTGCTTCTGCATGGTCGGCCGAGTCTTGTGCCCGCCGCCTGAGTGCGGCGGCGAGGGCCGCTCGTACTGGTCTCAGGAACTCGTCATCCACCAGCAGCACGCCCAGACAAAGCACCAGGTAATTAAGGAAAGCCAGGTTAGCGGTGAGGATGATCCCGATTTGAAAGAGGGTGACAATAAAGAAACACGTAAGGCGAAGCCGTCTGCGCAGGAACAGCATCCAAACCAGGCCGAGTTCGATGATCAGCGTAGCCAACGCGAAGGAAGCCTGGAACCGATGGGGAAGTTGCTGCGCATACCAGCCGATCCAATCGGGCAGTGGGCCATTTTCGTAGTAATGGTCGAGCGCGGTGAGGTTGCGCCACTGGGGATCGTGGCTCGCCATTTTGACGATTCCGGACTCGAAGTAGATGCGAAACCATTCCCAGCGCAGGAGGAACAGGCTGGCGCGCGAGGGCGGATGGTCGCTGCCGAGGCGGGGTCGCCAGCCGGGCGGCGCAAAGAAAAAGCTGATGAATGCGGCCTCGAGCAGCATGCCATCCGATTGATAAGAAGAGAACTCCTGAGCGGCGGCCACAAACGAGAGGAACGCGAGAGCGCACACCGCGATCATCCCACGCGGCCAGAAGTTGAACACCAGCAAGAGTGAAGCAATCAGCCCCACCCAGGTGATCGCCATCAGCGCGTGGTTGCCGCTGCCGAACCACAACAAGCTGGGAACGTACCAGTAGGCGCGCGCGCTGGCCTGTTCGTGCAAAGCGCTCAGATACGAGCCTGCCGGAAGAATCCCCTGCGGCCCGATCAGCCCCCGAATTTGAAAAAGCAGCGAATAAAACGCCGAAAAGAAGATTAGACCGAGCGCCCGCAGCCAAAGCCAGCGCGGCAAAAGATGGCTGCGCTTTGAAGGCGCTTCCGGACCGAAAAGATACTGAAAGATTAAATTGATGCGAAGCAACATGGAAAATGCCAGACTGATACTGACAACACCCGGACGGCCGCTGTCTTTCCGCAAATCCGGCGACGGCACTGCCAGTCATCGTTGACGCGATCGGTGGCAGCTTAGCAAGCTTGGTCCAAGAGCCCCATTAACATTTTACAGCGAAGCGCCACGGCGTGTTGCGGCTTCGTGCTAGAATTTAGCGGGGTGCGATCGTGAACCGCGCGGTGGATTGGCTCAAGATGGCGGAAAGAGACTTGGGTTTGGCAGAAGTGGCTGCCGCTGCCGGCTATCATGAGGGGGCCGCTTTCCACGCTCAACAGTGCGGCGAAAAGGCGGTCAAAGCCTTGGTTCACTCGCTCCACGGGGCGGTGCGCGGGCACGCCATCACCGAAGTCCTTCGACAACTTCCTGCATCAATTCAGGTGCCCGCGGAGATAGTGAATGCAGCCCAGCAGTTGGACAAAGTCTACGTGACATCGCGCTACCCGAACGGCTTTGCCTGGGGCAACCCCAGCGATTACTTTAACGAGAAGGACAGCCGGGAACTGATCGCTTATGCCAAACAAGCCCTGGAGTGGTGCCGAAGTCAGGTTCCTTGACTATGAGCAGATCCTCGCCGATCTGCGCCAGGCCGTGCGCGAAGCAAAGGCGGCGCATCCGGATATCCTGAAGGTGTTGCTGTTTGGCTCGCTCGTGCAGGGGAATTGGACAGCCGACAGCGATGCCGATCTGATGGTTGTAGTCGGCCGCGATTTTCCAGACCTCATCGCGAGCCGGGCGCCGTACCAGGTGTTTACCCGCTCCATCCCCACAGATTCTCTCGTCTATTCTGAGAGGGAATTTGAGCAGCTGGCTTCAGACCCCAACAGCTTCATCGCCCAAAACCTGCCCACCGCCATCCAACTCTAGCCCCGCAAATTGGGCAGCATGAAATCCGTTATTGGGGACTAAGCGATACGAAAAAGAGCAAGCGCGCGAAAACCCTGCTACAATAGGCGGCGCTTAGAACGACATCATTTGCGAAAAAGAGGCATAAGCTATGAACGAGCAAATCAACCGACGTGATTTCATCCGGAAAGCGGCGGTAGGGACCGCCGGCCTGAGCCTGGCGATGTCCGGCGCGAGCACGGGCAGAGTCCTGGGCGCCAATGACAGAATTCGATTGGGGTTGATCGGCTGTGGCCGTCAGGGCCGGGACAATATGGAAACTTTCATTCGCAAGGGCGCAGAGGCAGCGGTAGTGTGCGACGTCTACGAGCCCAACTTACAGAAGGGGCTCGAATCGGCGGGCGGAAAGGCGAGAACCGTGAAGGATTTTCGCCAGATCCTCGACGATAAAGAGATTGACATGGTCATCGTCGCCACCCCTGACCACTGGCATCCCCTGCCCACCGTCATGGCTTGCCAGGCAGGGAAGGATGTCTACGTTGAGAAACCCATCTGTG
>JASHRC010000187.1 GCA_030037525.1 Candidatus Acidiferrales bacterium
AGTGACGGAAACCATCTTCAGATTGGACCATCGAACGGTACCTCTCCGATTAGGCCAACTTCTGCCCAACACTACGCTCTCACACCGATTGCAACCTCGAGAGCCCGACCTTGAGCTAGCAATCGGCGATTACGGTCCTCAGCCGACCACAGCTTGCTTCTGCGAAGTCGGACGTGTAAAACCGCACATGCCGCAGAATTCTTGACACCGAGCATCCGCCGCGCCGATGTCACTCGCAACTCTCGTACTCATCCACGAAGACACACTATTATTGTCTCTTTTCAAGGCTATGTGAGAATTGATGGCCAACGCTCCTGTGAATCGTGGCAGGCACAACGAGTAGCGTCGGAAACGTCGACAACCCGCAACCCGAAGAAACGCATAAGCCTCAGCAGGAATTATCGTTTTCGCAAATCGGACATTGAGCCCGCCCGAAGACACTGATTCGCGGTATCAGCGACTGCATCGCCACAGCCTTAAGGTTTCTGCAGCATACTGGAAGGCTGGTGGGGCTTGTGTGCGACATGTATGGATGGTCACGATTGACGTAACTCAAATTACGTTTCAGAACAATAGAGCAATTTGCTAAACCGTTGTACGGTCAAAAGCTGTACCCCTGGGTTAAAATCCCTGCCTCTCCGCCAGTCTTTCAAGTACTTGAAGTTAAAGACCAAATCCAATCTAAATCCGGGCACCGTGACCAGACACGCTTTCCCGGTTTAGGCTAATTCAGGGCTCCTTCGTGACTAACTCTTGCCGTGGACTTGCCGTAAACTGCACCGTCAGCCGATGTAGGGTTGACGGCACTTCGTACCCACGCCCCCTCACGCTCTCGCCATAGACCGGGCCACGTTTCGAAGACTCACGTCTGCCCATCGGGCCACCTGCTGATGGGGACAGTCCGTGCCAGCGGCCATCGATTTGTTAATCATGAAAGCCGTTGAGTGCGGGACAGACTCACGTGTACTCCACCACCATTCAAGCTCCTGAGTGTCGTGGCTGGTACGAGACACTTACCTTGTACAAGCTGAGCTAATTACGACAGTCTACCAGCGCGGCTCCCAACGAGGCACGGTTTTGGGAGAAGGCCGAGGGAAATTCACGGGAACGAATTTTTCTCGCGGAGCACAGGCACCTGTGAGACCCTAGTGCCCCACGTTCAGGAGAATTCAGATATAATATCCGAATAATATCCATGACCCCTGAAATCGAAACCGCGCAGGTACCCCGCCTTTGGCCGGGCACTGGTCACCAAGGCGCCGTATGAAGATCGTTGCGTTCACCGCCGGCGCCGGGCCGATGTATTGCGGAAGCTGCATCCGCGACAACGCGCTGGCGGCGGAGATTAAGAGCCAGGGCCACGAGATCATCCTGCTGCCCATCTATACCCCGACGCACACCGACGAGCCAAACGTCAGTGAGGAGAAAGTATTTTGCGGCGGTATCAGCGTGTATCTCGAGCAGCACTCGGCCCTGTTCCGCAAGACCCCCGAGCTGCTGGATCGGCTATGGGATTCTCCCTGGGCGCTCAAGCTTGCCGCGCGGCGCTCGAGCGCGGTCAACCCGCGCCTTTTGGGTGAGCTGACGGTTTCCGTGCTGCGTGGCGACGAGGGTCTCCAGGGCAAGGAAATCCGCAAGCTCGCCAACTGGCTGCGCCGCGAAGCGCCGCCCGACATCGTAACGTTGCCCAACTCGCTGCTGATCGGCCTGGCGCGGCCGATCCGGGAGGCCGTGGGCCGGCCCCTATGCTGCACGCTTCAGGGGGAAGACCTGTTCCTCAGCCAGCTTCCGGAACCGTATCGAACCAAGTCGCTGGAGCTGATTCGGGCCAACCTCGAGCACGTCGATGGCTTCGTGGCGGTCAGCGAGTACTACGCGCAGTTCATGTGCGGCTACCTCGGCATCCCCGCTCACAAGATGCACGTCGTGCCGCTGGGGATCAGCCTGGAGGGTTACGACCCGGCGCTGCGCTCCCGTGGCCATGGTTTCACCCTCGGGTACTTCGCCCGCATCGCACCGGAAAAAGGGCTGCACGTCCTGGCCGAGACTTACATCCGGCTGCGGCGCGAGGAAGGGCTTCCCACCTCCACGCTAGCAGCGGCCGGCTATCTTGCGCCCGAGCACCGCGCATACCTCCACGGGATCGAGCGCAAGATGAAAGAAGCCGGTCTCGAGCGTGAGTTCTCCTATCGGGGCGTACTCGACCGGGCAGGCAAAATTGCTTTCCTCCGCCAGCTCGATATCCTCTGCGTTCCCGCGACCTACGACGAGCCGAAGGGAATTTTCCTGCTGGAGGCGATGGCGAGTGGTGTTCCCGTGGTCCAGCCGCGGCGCGGAGCCTTCCCCGAAATCCTGCAAAAGACCGGCGGCGGAATCCTGGTGGAGCCGGACGACACGGCCAGCCTGGCCCAGGGAATCCTCTCGCTGTGGAGGGGTCCTGTGCTCGCCGAGGACCTCGGCAAGCGGGGCGCGCAGGGGGTTCGGGAGCATTACAGCGTCTCGCGCATGGCTGCCCGGGCGCTCGAGGTCTACGCCGGCATCGCTGCCGGGCGCGTTTATGCTTGAAGCTTTCAACCTCGCGAAGGATTACCCGACGCCTCGGGGGCCGCTGACGGTGCTTTCCGGCGTCTCCCTTTCGCTAAAGCGTGGCGACGCAGTGGCCATCATGGGTCCTTCGGGGTCAGGCAAAAGCACGCTGCTCTATATCCTCGGCACGCTGGAACCGCCGACCTCCGGCACGCTTACGCTGGACGGACGCAATCCCTTCCAGTTGGTGGAGAAGGAACTGGCGGCGTTCCGCAATCGGTCGATCGGCTTTATATTCCAGGACCATTGCCTTATGCCGCAGTGCTCGGCGCTCGAAAATGTGCTGATTCCGACCCTGGTGGCGAAGGATCGTGACGAGTATCCAGCGCGCGCGCGTGCGCTGCTCGAACAGGTCGGGCTGGGCAGCCGGTTGGACCATCGACCTTCCGAGCTATCGGGCGGGGAGAAGCAGCGCGTGGCGCTGGCGCGCGCCCTGATCCGCAAGCCGCTTTTGCTGCTCGGTGACGAGCCGACCGGCAATCTCGATCAGGCGTCGGCGGAGGTGGTGGCATCTCTGCTCCTCGACCTGAACCGGCAGCAGGAGACCATCTTGGTGGTAGCGACGCACAGCGCGGAGCTGGCCGCCAAATTCCCCCTCCGTTACGAATTGCGTCATGCGAACCTCCACCCTGCTATTGCGTAACCTCACGTGGTATTGGCGCACCAACCTGGCCGTGCTGCTGGGGGTCGCGACCGCGGTCGGCGTGCTCGGCGGTGCGCTGCTGGTGGGTGATTCGGTGCGCTCGAGCCTCCGCGATCTGGTGCTGGCGCGGCTGGGCCATGCCGATATCGTTATCGTTCGCACCGGCTTCTTCCGCGAGGAGCTGGCCGCGAGTTTCCGCCCCTCATGCCCCATCATTACGATCAACGGCGTCGTGGTACACGAGCCGAGCGGCCGCCGGGCCTCGGGCGTGCTGGTCTACGGCGTCGACGAGCGCTTCTGGAAACTTCAGGATGAGCCCGGCAACCCGCCGCGCGAGCGGCAGGCCCTGTTGAGCGCCGCCCTCGCGCGGGAGCTGGGCGGCAAGGCGGGCGACGCGGTCCTGATCCGCGTCGAGAAACCTTCTGCGATTCCGCTCGAATCACTGCACGGACGCAAAGAGGATGTCGGCAAGACGATCCGGCTTACACTCGCGGAGGCCGCCTTTCACGAGTTCTCGCTCCAACCCCAGCAGGGCGATGTTCGCGCGGTGCTGGTTCCGCTGGCGCGTCTCCAGAACGACCTTGGCCAGCAGGGAAAGGCTAACACCATCCTGGTGGCCAGCGGACAGGCTAGCGCCGGCGAGATCGAGCAAACCTTGAAGGATCGCTACACGCTGGAAGACCTCGGGCTGCGGCTGCGTATTCTGGAAAAGCCGCACTGCCTTTCGCTCGAGAGCAACAGTGCCCTCATTAGCGACGCCCTGGCCGAGGCCGCGTCAACCACGGCGAAGTCACTGGGTCTCGGCGCCGAACCGGTGCTGACTTACCTCGCGAACGGCATCCGCGTGGGCGGGCGGGAGGTTCCATATTCCGTCGTGACGGCGCTCGACTCTCCGCCCGCTCCCTCCGAAGCCGACGGCATCACCCTCAACCAGTGGACGGCCCGCGAGCTGGGGGCTAAACCCGGCGACGAGGTGAGGCTCGAATACTTCACCTGGAAATCAGACGGCCGGCTGCATACGGACAGTGCACGGTTCCGACTGGCGCAGGTCGTCCCGCCCGAAGGCGCGGCGGCGGACCGCGACTTTGCCCCGGAGTATCCGGGCATCACCGAATCCCTGAGCCTACACGACTGGGATCCGCCGTTCC
>JASHRC010000188.1 GCA_030037525.1 Candidatus Acidiferrales bacterium
AGCCAAGTCATCTACCCGACTCATCACCTAATGCGCGACTACATGAGTTCGTTTTGCGCATCCGGTTCAGCCGCTACGATCGTAATCGATCCCACCGTCGCCGGTTTGCTCAAGGACGTGCATGGATTTAAAACCAAGGCCCAGCTGAGCCAGTGGTTCTCAGAGAATGTCACCAAGAGGAACGCGTCCTATTGGGGCAACGGCGTCATTCAAAGCATTTCCGTTCCGTTCGCGCTGGCGGGCCTGGAACCTTACGCCAGCTGGAGAAAACTGCCCGATGACGCGCTCATCAAGCCGTTCAACAACCCCAAGGCCATCCACGTGGTGGTGGCTGGCGGAAAAGTCCAGACCATGTGGTTTGTCACCGATTTCGGCATGCGTCGGGGTGTGAAGATCGACGATTGGGCGTAGAATTGAAGGGATTGTTGAGCGCGGGCACGGGCAGCGTGCCTGGACCCGCGTGCCCGCGCGCTCTGAAGGAGCAAACATGAAGCCTCAATTCTGGGCAGGACTCCTAACGGGATTGCTTCTGCTCGCGCCCGCCGTGTTTGCCCGCAGTCCGCAGAATTCCCAGAAAGATTCAAGTTCGGCCACCAAGAGTGATCCCAGCTCTTCCCAATCGGCAAAAGACGCCGAGCCCTTCCCGCAGGTGCCGCGCATCACGGCGGAGGAGGTCGAGCGCCTTCTCAAAGAGAAGAAAGTGGTGATCGTAGATACGGACGATCCGGAAGCCTACAAAGCGGAGCACATCGCCGGAGCCGTCAACATCGCCTATGATCCGACGGTGGATGCCCGCGAACAGGATCAGTCACTGAGCGCGCTGCCCGGCGACAGAATGATTGTCTTCTACTGCAATTGCGCGCACGAGGAAGACAGCGCCCCCATGGTGCTCGAGATGTGGGAACTCGGTTACGACCGCGACAAAGTGAAAGCCTTGCGCGGCGGCCTCACGCGATGGGAGCAGCTGAAATTCCCGCTGGCCGGGACCGACGTAAACCCGACCCAGGGCAACTGAGCCGGTTTAGGGCTGGGCTTCGTAGACGATGTTGAACGGCGTTTCCGCCGCCCGGCGGAAACCTGTGAACCCCTCCGAGGTCACCACCTGCCGGACGGGTGCCTCAAGCTGCTTGCGCGCCAAGGCAGAGTCCGACTCCTTGCGAGCGCGACGAGAATCCATCGACGACCGTCCCGACACTGGGTCCCAACCGCTATCTCGGGAGAGGCCCGACTTGAGCGGACCTGATTTCTTCGGGTAAGCGAACCACAGAAGAGTTTTATCGCCCGCGGAACGAAGGGCAGAGCGCGCCATCCTTTCTACGCCCACTTTGGACCGAACGCGATGACGCAATCGGCTTCATCGTTTGAGGCTCTGAGCACCTTCGCCCCGTCGGGCAAGTTTCCCACAGCGGTGAAATCCGCTGGCTCGCCCCGCAGCAGCACTTTCATTCCAGGCTTGATTCCAGTTTCCGTGCCAGTCGAGATGGCGTGATGAGTGTGCTCCCTTCTCGCGCGCCCGATTCACGGGAGATTGAGCGGCGTGCGAAGGACGGCGACTGCGAAATGTGCCAGAACGGGAGCGTCGTCATCGAGCTGAATCCAGCGGATGACACAATGGTCCCGCAGGTACTGCGCGACCTTCGCTTCGTTGATCTGCAAGTGTTCGGCGAGCTTTGATTTCAGGCTCGCCTCCGCTGCTCCCTGGCCGACGCCCCTTCCGGCCTTGGCGCTGCGTCCGCCGCGGACGAGATTGGCGATCCCCACGCGCAACGTCTGGCAGGCCTCGACGTAATACGACGTGGTTTGGTCGGAGTCGGACAGCAGAAAGACGCCTGGGCCCGCGGGGGCTTCTTCCGCGGCATCGAGTCGATGCAAGGGGCTGCCGAGCAGCCTGCGCAAGAGCGATTCTAGGTGCGCCATCCGCGAGGCCAGGGCAGGGTCGCTGCGGCCGTGGGCTACGCGCTCGGACGGCAGTTGCGGAGGCGGCGGTTCGACTTCGATGGGCAACGAAGGTTGCGGCAGGGCCGAGGAAGGCTGCTCGGCGAAGGCCTCAGTCCCTAGCGCCGGGCGCTTCGCGCCGTCTGGTCGGCGGCCGCGGCCTCCGCGGCGTCCACGACGGTGTTTTCTGCGCCCCGGTTCGGTCGTCGGCGGGGAACCGGATGCTGGCTGGGACGGTTCGAAGTTCGTTTGTTCGGGGGAGGCGGCGCGCTGCGTTTGTTCGAGTTCTCTCGGAGCGGCTGCGGCCAAGGTGTCGGCCGATTCCGCCTGCGCGGTTCCGGCCGCCGACGCCTCTGGCTGCGGAAGTGGCAACCCGAGCCGAGTCAATGCGTCTTCGGCTTTTTTTTTCCAATCGGCGCGTCGGAAGCGCTGGGCCGCGAGGATGTACCAGTTTCCGGCTTCCTGTTTGTGGTCAGCCTTTTCTTCGATGGCCCCGAGTTCCCAGGCGACCATGCCGTCGCGCGTGCGCTTGAACAGCTCGGAGAGTTTCGACACTGCTTCGGGGCTGTTTTTCGCCTTGCGGATGCGCGCCTGAATCTGACGCCAATCGGCCATGCGGGGACATTGTAGCAGCCGACCAATCGCAAGGCCAACGGCCTGGCGGGTGCAAACGAGACGGTTGCTCGGTTAGGACCCAGCAAAAGGCTGGGGTAGAATCGGACGAGCACTGGTGGAGGAGGCCTTGAAAATAGTTCGCGTGGTGTCGCTCGTCCTGCTCGGGTCGATGGCCGCAGCGGCTCAGTCGGCCTTCGCACCTGTGGACCGCTGGGATCAGGCGCTGCGCTCGGGAAACCAGGCGGCTCTTGCGGCTTTCTACTCGAGAATCCCTCCCGCCGTGATAGAGACCAACGTCGGCGCGGTTGCGGACCCGGAAGAGGAAGCCCGCTACTGGTCCCAAGCGATGACCAAAGAACCGACCAGCGTGAATCCCAAGCTGCTCACAATCGAGCCAAAGGCGGATGGACGGGTGGAAGCGGTCCTGCGAATTGAGATGACTTTCCCGGGAAGTTCGGGCCCGCAGCCGTTTGCAGCTGCCGTGCACCAGCTCTGGCAGCAGCAAGGGGGCCAGTGGCGCATCGTTGCAACGCGCCGTAGCGATCTCGAGCCGAATCCGCCGCGCCGCCTGCCGGAGCCGGTAAAGCCCAAGACCGACCTGTACGCACCGCCGGAAGAGGCCAGGGTCGAAATCGACGCCGCTCTGGCGAGCGCCCGACGGGACCACAAGCGCGTGATTGTAGTCTTCGGAGCGAATTGGTGCTACGACTGTCACGTGCTGGACGCGACGTTTCACTCGAAGGCCATCGCGCCGCTGGTCGACGCGAACTATCATGTCGTGCACGTCAGTGTGGGCGACGAGGAAGACAGGAATCTCGATCTCGCCGAAAAATATGGCGTTCCGCTGAAGAAGGGGATTCCCGGACTGGCGGTTCTCGATCCGGATGGCAAGGTGGTCTACAGCCAGAAGGAAGGCGAATTCGAGAATAGCACTCGTTTCGGCACCGGCGATGTCACGGCTTTCCTGAAAAAATGGGCCCCGCCGCATGCCGGGTGACCGGGTCGCTAAATCTCTCTCCCCGAAACAGTCGACGTCCCGCTCGTATACGGCCGATTCGACGTTTGTCGCTCACCGTCTCTCTCTCTAGGCCTCGGAGCCAACTAGCTGCCAACATATGATCCGGGTTCTCATCGCGCTCCCCTCCGAAAGGTTGCCAAACCAGGGCGGCTGGACGGGGGTGCCGGGCGGTCTTAGAATGAAACCAGAATGCCAGTGAAGCTCCCCATCTACATGGACAATCATGCGACCACGCAGGTGGACCCGCGCGTGCTGGAGGCGATGCTGCCGTTTTTCACCGAGAAATTCGGCAATGCTGCCAGCCGCAACCACGAATTCGGCTGGAAGGCGGAAGAAGCGGTTGAGATGGCACGCGGCCAGGTCGCGCGGCTAATCCATGCGTCGCCGCGAGAAATCATTTTCACTAGCGGTGCCACCGAGTCGGTCAACCTGGCGCTCAAAGGAGTGGTCGAGGCGCACCGCAGCGCCGGGAATCACATCGTTACGCAGGCGACCGAGCATAAGGCGGTGCTCGATGTCTCGAAGCGTCTCGAAAAATTCGGTTGCGAAGTTACCTACCTGCCTGTCGATCGGGATGGACTCGTTGACCCTGAAACCGTGCGGCGCGCTATTACGCCGAAGACGATCCTGGTTTCGATCATGCACGCCAACAACGAAATCGGCGTGATCGAGCCCATCGAGCAGATTGGCAGAATCGCCAAAAACAAGAAGATTCTCTTTCACGTCGACGGGGCACAGTCGGTCGGCAAGATTCCGGTGGACGTCGAACGACTGGGGATCGATCTGCTCTCGATTTCTGCGCACAAGATCTATGGCCCCAAGGGAGTCGGAGCGCTCTATGTTCGCCGCAAGGCCCCCCGCGTGGAACTCGCTCCGATCATCGATGGGGGTGGTCACGAGCGCGGCTTGCGCTCCGGGACGCTGAACGTCCCTGGCATCGTAGGGCTGGGCAAGGCCTGCGACATTTGCCAGAAGGAAATGGCCGAAGAGGGCGAGCGACTCCGCCGCTTGCGAGACACCCTGAAGGATCTGATCACCGAGCGCCTCGACGACACGTTTGTGAACGGCTCGATGACCTGTCGCCTTCCGAACAATCTCAATCTCAGTTTTGCCGGAGTTGAGGGAGATGCGCTGCTGATGGGCATCAATGATGTGGCCGTGTCAAGCGGCTCGGCCTGCACTTCGGCCACACTAGAACCGAGCCACGTTCTGAGGGCACTGGGTGTTTCCGAAGATCTGGCGCACAGCTCCATTCGATTTGGGCTGGGGCGCTTCAACACGGAGGAAGAGGTTCGCTACGTCGCCGACCGCGTCACGGAAACGGTGAAGCGGCTGCGAGACCTCTCGCCTCTTTTCGAGACTGCAAAACGGCGCGACGCCCGCTGAGCTTGCGTTGCGTGGCCGTCCACTATCGATCTCCCGGAGGCCCCATGGCAGACGATCTCCGATATCCCATTGGCACGTTTCAGCGCATCGAAACTCTCACCGACGACCAGCGAGCCGCCTCGATCGAGCAAATCGCCGAGGCGCCTGCGCTCCTGGCCGCCGCAGTGGCCGGCCTGACGCCGGCTCAGCTCGACACGCCCTATCGTCCCGGCGGGTGGACCGTGCGGCAGCTGGTTCATCACATCGCCGATAGTCACATGAATGCGTTCGCCCGTTTCAAGCTCGCCTTAACCGAGAATGAGCCGACTCTGCAAACCTACGACGAAGCGCTTTGGGCGCAGCTTGCTGACACGAAAACATCGCCGATCGAACCGTCACTTGCGATTGTCAGTAGTCTCCACCAGCGCTGGGTGATTCTTCTGCGATCGCTCACTCCCGCCGATTGGCCGCGCAAATTCCGGCATCCCCAGTGGGGACTGGCCACCGTGGACTTTCTGCTGGCCCAGTATTCCTGGCATGGGCGCCATCACGTTCGGCACATCACCGCGCTGCGCGACCGCAACCGATGGGCCGAACGCGGCGATGAAAGGGCGAAGAACCTCTGAACGCTGCGCTTCGGAAACCGTTACGTTTTGGCACAGCCCGCAGTCAGTTGAAACTTCTCCGGCGCCGATGTGTTTAGAATGAGAGGTCGGCAGTTTGTGAAGTGGACTTCCGACGTTTTGAGAGGGAACTCCGTGGCCACGCGGGAATGTCCGTACTGCGGAAAGACGGTGTTCGACCAACTGAAGCAGTGCGCCTACTGCAGAGAGACTCTGCCCGACATGCGTCGGCCGAAGTCCACGAGCGGCGGTCGCCCCGCAGGCAAGGACGACATCCGCCGGGGGCTGCTCTTCATGCTTGCCGCCGCCATTTTCAGTTATTTCGCCCGGGGCTCAAGTCCGCTGACGCTTCCCGTACAAGTACCGCCGATCGTGGCGGATTATCTTGCGCCGCTGCTGTTCCTAAGCGGGCTTGGCTTGAGTCTGCACGGGCTCTATCTGCGCCATCGCACCTCTTCCTAAACAGCTCTTGGTAGCGTCCTCTAAGGCTTCCAGAACGCAGAACCGCGAAGGTGTTTCGACGACTCTTCTGAGCGGTAGGCCCGCCGTGAGGAAAAAGCACCGCTAGGCTGCGGTTGGGGTCAGCGATCGCCAGCATCTCCAGATCGATTTTGTGTTGCCTGCCGCCACGCGCATCCTCCCTTGGTGGTCTCGAGTGTGCTTGGAGGTACGCTCATTTCCATGGAGGTCTTCCGCATCGCAGGCGATGTGTCGCCGGGACACGTCTCGCCCATAACCACGCAACGTTTTGCCTGGTTTGGTGTTCTAATACACAGGGAAAGCTCACGGTGTCTGATGGCTTTCGCTCGACGGGCCCGAGAGCAGTCCTGCAATTTTACATTTTCGTGATTATCCCCGGCATCGGCCGGGCGGAAGGAATCTGCAATGAAAAAGCTCATATTCGGAGTTGCAGTGCTCATGCTCACGGCGATCGCTCCGCTGGCGAGCGCTCAATCCTCCACGAGGCCGTTGAGGCTCGTTCTGGATCGCCGGTCCACCGTCGATCCGGTGGAAATCGTCAAACACCTCGGCCGAAGTTGCCCCAACATCACGCTCACGACGAACCGGATGCAGTCAGATTTCATGCTGCACGCGGGAGGCTGGTCGGGAGACTATCGCTTCCTGATTATTGCCAAGGGCGGCGACACGATCTACGCTACAGAAACGGCCCTGCTGAGCAACGCCGTGAAGGACGTCTGTAAGTTCCTGAACACACGAACCCAGCAGCCATACTGAAGAAAAACCCCGTCGAGACGACCGCATTATCCGCCTCGGCCGATCCGGGTGCCGCCCGGAGGCCTGCCGCGCTTCTGGATCCCGAGCCTTGGCCAATGGCGCTCGACGAGGGGAGATTTGCAGACTAGAATCTGGTCTCTCCGAGCGGTTTCCACCTTCGACACGGAAACGAAACCCACCAGTTTTCGGTAGCCGGGCACGAGCGCGGCCAGCGTCGATTCTCGCCTGCGTCAGGAAACGCCCGAAGTGTGAATCTTATTGCCCCCGGAACCTCCGAGCTCGCCATCCAAGCCTCCCTGGAATTCAAACGGATCGCATAGTGCGTTCTGAAGACAGGGAGCTAGACGGTCGGAACCAGGTCTGCGACGCGTACCAGCCGCTCGTCGATCGCGCTTCCTTGGGCGGAGAAACAGGGATCGCGAGAGTTGGCAGTAGCTCTCGTTCGGTCCTTCCCGGTGGCTTTGAGCGGTAGGCCGTGCTAGACTCCAGGCCAGTGAGTTCGCCCGAGCCGGCACACCCCGCCAGACGGCTCTCGGGGGCCGACCTCCGAGTCAACATCGGTGCTGTTTCCCTCAAGAACCCTGTAATTGCAGCCAGCGGCACTTTCGGTTATGGAATCGAGTTCGCGCACATCGTCGACCTCGAGCGCTTGGGCGGGATTGTCACCAAGGGGCTATCCCGCGAGCCGATGGCTGGGTCCCCTCCCCCCCGCATGCGTGAGGCGATTGGCGGCCTAATAAACGCCATCGGCCTTGAGAACATAGGTGTCCGCGCCTTCGTGGCGGAGAAGCTCCCCCGACTCCGCAAATACAACACAGCCATCATTGCCAACGTCTTCGGGCACTGCGTGGACGATTACGTCGAGGTGATTCGTGTCCTGGAGGACACAGAAGGGCTGACTGCCTATGAACTGAACATATCCTGCCCAAACGTAAAACGAGGTGGCTTGGAATATAGTACTACGCCATCTCTGACGGCCGAGGTCGTCGGGGCAGCTAGGAGGGTATGCCAGAGGTCCCTATGGGTCAAGCTTTCACCAGTTGTTGGAAACATTGGAGTTATATCAAAGGCAGCGGAGTCTTCTGGTGCCGACGCTGTAGTGATTGCGAATACCTACCCGGCATTGTGTCTTGACGCACACACCCATAGGTCATGCATCGGTAGTACGTCGGGAGGGTTGTCGGGTCCCGCGATCAAACCTATAACATTGAGGCTGGTGCATGAAGCCTATCGGGTGATCGGCATCCCGATCATAGGGTTAGGCGGCATTCAAAACGCAGGGGATGCAGCCGAGTATCTGATAGCTGGTGCATCAGCGGTAGGGGTAGGGACCGCGCATTTTGTTGATCCTAGGGCTTCTGAAAGGCTTGTAGGGGATCTTGAGGCGTGGTGCCAAAGAGAAAACATACGTGAAATCAGCAGCTTGCGAGGATCGCTAGGGACGCGATTGAGTTGGTCTGGCGGAGCTCAGGATGGTAAAATTTGCTGATTTCAGGGAGGTTAACCTAAATGAGAACTAAGACGTTTGTAGTTCTCGAATCGGTGTTCTTAGGATTGGGTGTGCTTACCCTTGTGCCATCGGCCAATCCGGCGGCCAGTGCCGGGGTTAGCAGCCCTCTTCAAGCAGCCTCAGCCACCGTAAGCGGTCGAACAACAAGCTACGCATCGCAAAGGCCCTTAGCCGTATGGGAGTGCATGACCAGCTGGTACGGAGAAGACTTCGACGGCCAGCCAACAGCAGATGGTGAAACCTACGACATGTATGCCGAAACCGCAGCGCACCCGACCTTGCCACTGGGGTCGATTGTGCGCGTTGTCAACCTGCGTAACCACCGCAGCCAGGTGGTTCGCATCAATGACCGCGGCCCCTACGTGCAAGGCCGCGAGCTCGACGTTTCCTATGCGGTAGCCCGCAAGCTTGGCTTCGAACAGAGTGGGACTGCAAAGGTTCGGCTCGAGCTGCTCAAGGTGCCCTCACGTCCCGCCTCGGAGCATCACAACTAATCGTCGCCCTGGATGTCAACCGCCTTGGGCGGGCCCGTGCTTTGGCGCGTCAACTTCGGGGCGCAACCGGGCTCGTTAAAGTAGGCAGCCAGCTGTTCACCGCCCAGGGCCCGCGAGTGGTTAAGATGCTCGCGGGTGAGGGTATGGGAGTCTTTCTAGACCTTAAATTCCACGACATCCCCAACACGGTTGCCGCGGCTGTGAGCGCAGCGGCCCAACTGCCGAGCGTGCGCCTGCTAACGCTACATGCCCTCGGGGGGGTCGGAATGATGCGCGCCGCCCGAGCCGCCGTCGGAGAGGACAAGAATCGGCCTAGGCTGTTGGGCGTCACGATCTTGACGAGCATTGGGGAAACCTCTCTCGAGGAGGTCGGCATCGGGGGGCCCGCGTCTCGGCGCGCGGTCGCGCTGGCGAGTCTGGCGCAAGGCGCCGGATTGGACGGTGTTGTGGCCTCCGGGGAGGAGGCGCGCGCGATTCGCGCCGCGTGCGGCCCAAACTTCCTCATCGTAGTCCCTGGAGTGCGCCCAGCGACTGCAAATGCCAACGATCAGTCCAGGGTAACCACTCCGGCGGAGGCCATCTCAGCAGGCGCGGACTACCTGGTGGTTGGGCGCCCGATCACCGAAGCCGAGAATCCTCGTGCTGCGGCGGTTGCGATCGCCCGGGAGATCGCCGCTGTGCGCCGCAGCCAGTAGGCCACCGACCGTGTCGCAGGTCGGCGGGAACGCTTCGGCCGACCCTCTGAGATTTGACCTCCGGCAGTCCCTTCGTTAGCATCGCCTTGCGAACATCCCCCGCTATTGGCCATGGAAAAACACGTCATTGTCGGCACAGCAGGGCACATCGACCACGGCAAAAGCACTCTCGTAGAGGCGCTGACGGGAACCAATCCTGACCGGTTGGAGGAGGAGAAGCGCCGGGGGATCACAATCGATCTCGGTTTCGCGTTTCTCTCCCTTGGCGAGGTGAGTTTCGGATTTGTGGACGTGCCGGGGCACGAACGTTTCGTGCGCAACATGCTGGCCGGTGCTGGGGGAATCGATATCGTGCTTCTGGTAGTTGCGGCCGATGAGTCGATCAAGCCGCAGACGCGGGAGCACTTCGATATCTGCCGTCTTCTGGGAATCCCCCAAGGGTTGGTGGCCATCACCAAATCAGATCTCGTTGATGCTGAAATGCTCGATCTGGTGCGGCTCGAAATTGAAGAATTCCTGCGTGGGTCTTTTCTGGAAAAGGCGCCGGTGGTTCCGGTGAGCGCGCGGACGGGCGCTGGGCTGGAGGCTTTGAAGCAAGAGCTGCTGCGCGTCGCCCAGGCCACGCCAGAGAAGGACGTGCAGCGGCATTTTCGTCTGCCGATCGACCGCTCGTTTGCGACAAAGGGGTTTGGGACGGTCGTTACGGGCACACTCGTTGCCGGTTCGGTCGAAATCGACCAGGAAATTGAGATCTATCCGACCCGCAGGCGCGTGCGTGTTCGGGGGCTCCATTCGGGGGGCAGGCCGATCGAGCGAGCTCTGGCCGGCCAGCGCACGGCCATAAACCTTGCGGGCATCGAGCATACCGAAATCGAGCGAGGCATGGTGCTGGGAGCGCCAGGCGTTTTCGAGCCGACACGAAAACTGGATGCGCGCATCACCCTGCTCAACTCTGCTCCGATTCTGAAAAATCGCGCGCGGGCGCACTTTCATCAGGGGTCGGCAGAAACCATTGCTGAGGTCATCCTGCTGGAAGGGGAGCGCCTCGCTTCGGGCCAATCGGCGCTGGCGCAGCTGCGCCTGGATGATGAGGTCGTGGTGTTGCCTGAAGACCGGTTCATTTTGCGACAGTTTTCCCCGGTGGTAACGATTGGCGGGGGAGTGGTCATTGACGGGCGGGCTCGGCGACACCGGCGCGATGACACCGAAGTGCGGGATTTCCTTGAAACGCTCGAGACCGGGAGCCGGGAAGAGTTCCTTGCGGCCTTGACCGAAGCGACGCCTCGCGGACTTACGCTCGAGGAACTTCGTGCCCGCACCGGCTGGCTCGAAGGCGAGATTCGCGAAACAGCGGCGAAGTTGGTGGGTACGAAGAAGATCAGGATTCTCACCGAGCAGCCGTTCACGATCGTCTCGGCAGAGATGCTCGAGCAGTGTGTCAAAGCGCTTCGCCAGGCCATCGAGGAGTTTCATGCGGCGAACCCTCTGTTGCCCGGCATCCCCAAGCAAGATCTGCGTGGGCGTGCGGGAAATCCTAGAGTCGAACTTTTCGAGGCGGCCTTGGCGGACCTCGGCAGGCGAGCCGCGGTCGAGATTTCCGGAGGATTGGTGCAGCGGGCCGGCCGGGCGATCGCACTTTCGCCCCAAGAGGCACAGGCCAAGGAGCTGATCGCGAACGAATTCGAGCGCGCCGGGCTGACGGTGCCAAGTGTGTCCGCAGTGCTGGGAAAGCTCCCGGTCGAAGCTGCGCGGGCGCAGAAGATCTTGCAGATCCTGATACGTGAAGGGACGCTCGTGAAGGTGGCTGAGGACTTCGTTTACCATCGTCGAACGGTCGCACGGTTGCGGGACTTAATTGCGACGTACAGGAAGGAGCGCGGGGACCGCATTACGGTAATTGCATTTAAGGACGTTGCCGGTGTGAGCCGGAAATATGCGATTCCGCTGCTGGAGTTCCTTGACCGGGAGCATGTGACGCGCCGGGTGGGGGACGAGCGTGTTATACTCTAAGTCCAGGGGAATAGGAGTTAGCGGCATCTGGGCGCAAGGTACCCAGGTGTGAAAGGCAGGAACCCATGTGGGACAGCCCCATGCATTTGTTAATCATCGCGATCGTCATTCTCGTGCTTTTCGGCGGCCGCAAGATTCCGGAAGTGATGAAGGGACTCGGGCAAGGAGTGCGCGAATTCAAGGAAGGGATGCGTGGCGAGCAAACTCCGCCCGCGCAGACCACCCAACCCGCAAACCCGCCGGCTACGAACGCGCCGGCAGCAACGCCAACACCGACCGAACGTCAGAAGTAAACTTCAGCCCCGACCACGATTACTCGCTGCCAGTGTCCAGGCGGTAATCGCTTTTCCGTAACAGATTCCTCGACCCGCGGGATGACCATGGAGAGCTCCTCTCACGCTAAGCGCGTGACCCGCTCGTTGTAACCAAAGTCGCGGAGGAGGGACCATAGGCGGGCCAGGGGCAGGCCGATGACGTTGAAGTAGCAGCCATCGACGCGCGTAATGTAGCGGCTGGCGATTCCCTGAATGGCATAGGCTCCGGCTTTGTCCAGTGGCTCACCGGTAGCCACGTATCGATCGATATCCTCATCCGAAAGAGGGGCGAACGTGACGCGGGTGGTTTCGTCGATGACTCCTTCGATGGCTCCGGGTCGTCGAACCACGGCGACTCCGGTGTGCACTTCGTGGACGGCGCCGGCGAGAAGGCGCAACATGCGGCGCGCATCGGCTTCCGATTCCGGTTTGCCGAGGATTTGGTCGTTCGCCACCACGATCGTATCGGCGCCGATCAAGAGGCAGTCTCCGGGGCTGGCGTACTGTGCGGCCGCGGCGCGAGCTTTGCCGAGCGCCAGGCGACGGACATAATCGGCGCGGAGTTCGCCGGGACGGCGCGTCTCGTCAAAGACCACGGCGCAAACCTCAAAGGGAATTCCTGCATTGCGCAGGATTTCAGCGCGTCGCGGAGAGGCCGAAGCAAGGATGATTTTCATTGGCGAGGATTTGAACAGAACGAAGCCGCGCAATTCCCCCCTCTAGGCTGGGCTAGCGGCGACCTTGCCTCTGGACGTGCCGCTTCAGGATTTCAAGCGTAGCACCACCAACCGGACAGACGAAAAAAAACGCTGCTCCACCGTGTTCGTGAGCGCTTACCTGCAAAAAACGAGTCTAGCATGGCTTTGGAGGCGACCTGCGGCCCGTTTCGTAGGGTGATGGCGTCGCTCGTCATTGTGGCCCACTCATTGAGCGTGGGGCTACGATCCGGAACTGAGCGCCTTCACGAAGCGATCGTAGAAGTCGACGCCTTCGTAGAACGAGGTGGCCGGAAGGCGCTCATCCCGACCATGGGAGCGATCGTCATTGATGTCGATAAAGACGCCCGGGACACCGTAGGTAGGAATTCCCGCGGCGCGTGAGATAGCTCCATCGCTTGCGCCAGCGTCCATTACCGGAAGGACGGGCACGGAGGGCCACATTTCGTTGACGACTTTTTCCAGTGCGCCCATAACGTCGGGTCGCAGAGGCGATGGAGGATTTGCTTTTGGCCCCAAGCCGGAGTTGTCCTGCAGGGTGATGCTCATTTCGGGCTCGGCGACAATTTCTATGAGTTGCTGGCGAATTTCTTCGGGCTGGTGGCCGGGAAGGATGCGGCAGTTTACGTTTGCGCGAGCAAGGCCCGGCAAGGCGTTGTTCGCGTGACCGGCTTCGAGACGAGTGGCCACGCAGGTGGTCCGCATGCGGGCGTTGTAGAATGGAGTCGCCGAGAGGCGCGCGATTGCGGTTTCGTCAGGAGGAGATTTGAGGATGGCTTTCATATCGGCGCCTGCCGGCCCCCCGACTATATCGGCTTCCTTCGCGAAGTATGCGCGTGTGACATCGTTCAATTCGAATGGAAATTGGTAATGCGCGAGACGCAGGAGGCCTTCCGCTAATTGGTAAATTGCGTTGTCAGGACCAGGTAATGAGCTGTGGCCGCCTTTGTTGTGAACCTCGAAAGA
>JASHRC010000014.1 GCA_030037525.1 Candidatus Acidiferrales bacterium
TCGTGAATCCAAGCACATCTCGGTAAAAAGCAGCTGACGATTTCAAATCTGGAACCGCGATTACAAAACGTGTTTTGGAAATCGTGGGCATGGTATCTCCCATTTCTGCGCGGGGTTGAGAACAGCATTGTCCCTGAGCACGCGTGAAAGTGCCAAGAACAAAGGTGCGACGACTGTCGAGAAATCCCCATTGCACTCAAAATGGCCCGAACAGGGGGGGGTTGAGTGCAATCGCCTTATAGTGCTCCAGGCATGAGAATTGTTGAAGGTCGATTTTCCACAGCACTCACGGTTCGATGAGCTGTGAAAATCGGCTGATTACAACAGTTGAGTTGGGACTACGGTCAGTTGCATTGCGTGGGATGATGTTCCACGACACATCAATCTGCCGCCCACGTTGCGCATATAGCTGTTGCAAATCCCGAATACACTTAGAATTCTTTTCGTGGGCTTATTTCAGACCATCGACTACGTACAAATCGGACAGGAACCGCACGATGGAGTAGGCGTAGGATTTGCCATCCGCGCTGAATCGGACGTCGGGGATGCTCTGCACGCCTGCCGGGTCCGCAGGAATGATTTTCATCCAGGGTTCGCGGCGGCCGGTGGCGAGGTCGACGCGAGTGACGGTGACTGGGACGTCATACTTCATCGCCAGAACGCTTTGGTTGTCAGGAAGACATATGCGTACACCTTCGTCAGAGGTCACGTTCGGGCTGAATATTTGCGGCTCGCCTCCTGCAATCGGATACAACCAGCGCTGCCGCTGATTGTCGACGGCCACAAGATACTTGCCGTCGGGCGTGACAAGGAAGCCTAACGTATCTTCCTTGGTGATCGGGCGCGACTGGCCGCTTTCGAGATCGAGCAGATAACTGCGCCGCCCGTGCCCGGGTTCAGCTGCTCCATAGACGATGGACTTGCCATCCGGCGTCCATGTGACATTAAAGTGGTCAATCTTGTCATCGGTCAACTGCCGGGATTCGCCCGCGCCGGTAGGGAGCAGCATCAATTTGTGCGGGGTCGCCGACCAGCGCAACCACCCATTTTCCATCGGGAGAAAGTGCGCCGCCGCGGCCCTCGCCCAGGCGCACTGCCGGCGAGCCATCCGTGCCACGCAGGTATAGGCTTGCATTCGCGCCGACGGCTTCGACTCGCAGCCGCCGGTTTGCCCGTCAGCCCGTGTACAACCTGTTCAGGCAGGCGCAAGGCACCACACCTACTTCTTCAACTCGGTTTCCCAATTGGCATAGAGGGTTATAGGTTCGGAGACTTGTTCGAGACGGATGTTGATGAGGAACCTCTGGCCGTCTTTAGTAACGTCAAACTCACGGGTGGCGTGGTGGACTCTGGTCAACTGGGCTGAGAACAGCTCGTGAGGTTGTGCGGCCTTGAAGTTGTCTCCGGCCGCTTCGACTGAAACAGACATAATCTTGCGATCCGGTGAGACGTAGAAAATCTCCTTGCCGTCGCCGCGCCAAGCCACCTGTTCCCCACCGGCAGTCGAGACCTGGACCTTGCTCGAGAGGCTGGGAAAAGGAACGACGAAGATCTCGTCCTTGCCGGTTTCTTCCGAGACGTAGGCAAGCCAGCGGCCGTCGGGCGAGAAGCGTCCGAACTCTTCGCTGAAGTTCGTGCTGAGGAGCGGAGAGTCCTTTTTATCCGGAGAGTCCTGGTGAATCCAGAGACGCGCGCCGTTGCCGGACACGACGTTCATGTACAGAAGCCGGCCGTTCGATGCCCAGTCGCATGGATATTTGGTGCTGTCGGACTGGACGAGAGCCTGTTCGCCTCCGAGGCCGCTGCTCGCTTTCTGGTAGATGTCCCCGCCGCCGCGGTTGGTGTAGTAGGCGATTGATTTTCCGTCATGGGTCCATACGGGACCGACAGGATTCGACTTTTCAAACGTGAGCCGCGTGAGAGTGCCATGCGCGAGCTCGTCGATCCAGATGTCGCGCGTCGGGCTGTTGGGATCTCCGATTGAAAGCGCTGCACGCTGCCCGTCAGGAGAGAGGGCGACGCCGCTGTAAATGCCCAGCCGGCCCACTTTTTCCAGTTCTTTCCCATCCCGCCCGTACCAGATGAGCTGGCTTTGATCGCCGGCGCCGGTGATATATCCGAGAATGCCGCTGGGGCTGACGGAGAAAGCGCCAACCCAGCGTGAAGAGTCGTAGGTGACGCCCTGTGCGACGGGTACGGGAGGGCCGAGAAGCTTGCCGGAGCCTGGATCGAAAGGCTGCGCCATGAGATTCTGCTGGCGCAGATAGAAAAGATGACCGTTAGCGAACTGGGCGCAGGAGTCAGAGGCGAGGAGGCGAGTGTCGGTACCGGTTTTGAGATCGTGGAAATAAATGCCGGCGACAGGGTCCTGGTCGATGCTCGGCGCGGAGGTGTTGCTGCTCATGTAGAAGACGAAATGGCGGCCATCGGGCATAAACCAGGGGAAACGGTGGCTGTCTTCCTTGCGCTCCTTGTTGAAATGCGTGACGGCGGAGACGGGGCCACCTGAAGAGGAGACCTGGTAAAGGCTGTCGACGGAAGATTTGGGGCTAAAGACGATGGTACCGTCCGAGTTCCACGTGCCGCCGCGGCCGGCGGTAACGTCGGCTAGCGCGACGATAGGGCCTCCTCCGGCGTCAATCTTCTTGAGCTTGCCCTTTGCGAAGAAGCCGATGGTTGAACTGTCGGGAGACCAGAAGGGAAAGCTGGCGCCTTCGGTACCGGAGAGCTCCTGGGCGGTGACGGAGTTGAGCGGACGCACCCACAACGTTCCCTCGGCTTTATCGGCGGCGTTGGCGACGAAGGCCAGGCGCTTGCCGTCGGGAGAGATGGCGAAGCTGAATGAGTCGTAGCTCGTATTCTTCGGCGGCATGAGCGAGGCGCGCAGAGGGACGGTCGGGCGCGTGGGCCGCAGGAATAAAGTGGCCGCGAGCGCAACCGCGGCGAGGAGGCAAACCGCGGCGACGGTCCAGGCGATGTTCTGCGAGAGGCGGCGGCGGGCAGCGACGGGCGCGGGAATCCCGGCTTGGGAACCGCCTTCGGCGATCCACTGCAGCTGGAGTTTGACGTCGTGCGCGGTTTGCCAGCGCTCGTCGGGATCCTTAGCCATACAGATCCGGACAACGCGGTCGAGCGCGGGCGGTGACATGGGCTGGACTGTGGAAATGGGCTGCGGCTCGGAGGCGAGAATCGCGGCCACAACGCTGGCTTGCGTTTTTCCGGTGAATGCGCGCTTGCCAGCGGCCATCTCATAGAGCACTGCGCCGAGGGCGAAGATATCGGAGCGCGCGTCGGCCTCTTTGCCCTCTACCTGCTCCGGCGACATGTACTGGAAGGTGCCGACGACGGTGCCTTGCGCGGTGAGAGGATGGTCGGCCGAATCGTGAGAGACGGTCATAGTGAGGCTGGAGGCGGGAGCTTGCTGGCGGGGAGTGGATTTGGCGAGGCCAAAATCCATCAGCTTAGCGCCGGACCGGGTGAGCATGATGTTGCCGGGCTTGAGGTCGCGGTGAATGACACCGCTCCGGTGGGCCTTTTCGAGACCTTCGCAGATGTCGATGCCGTACCTGAGCACCTGGTCGGAAGTGAGCGGGCCTTTGTGAAGGCGGTCGGCGAGAGTCTCTCCCTCGAGGTACTCCATGACAAGGAAGTCGGTACCATTCTGATGACCAACGTCATAGAGCGTGCAGATGTTGGGGTGATTGAGGGACGAGATGGCACGGGCCTCGCGATCGAATCGTTGGCGAGCATCGGGATCGGACGAGAGATGCGGCGGAAGAATTTTTACGGCGACGGTGCGGTCAAGGCGCGTGTCGCGCGCGAGGTAGACCTCGCCCATACCGCCGGCGCCCAGCGCAGATTGGATTTCATATGGGCCGAGTTTTGTGCCAGAGGCAAGGGCCATCCGCGTGCGCAATTATAGCCCAAAGTACGGGCAAACGCCCTGGTGTGGGATCAATTCGTGAATCGGCCCAGGCATAGGGGACCGGGGTCTTGAGTG
>JASHRC010000189.1 GCA_030037525.1 Candidatus Acidiferrales bacterium
CTCGCCGCAAATGCTGCCGCTTCGAATGCTCTGGGACTGATTGCAAACAAAGGATTGGCATGGCACCCAACCGTCGAAATTCTTCCGTGCTCGTATGCGCCCTCCTGCCTCTAATGCTGGCCATGGCTCTCGCTGTGGCGGCGGTTCCCCCTGGCACGCTCGCCCATCCCCAACCGTCCAAATCGCTGACCGTCGAACGCATCTACAGCGCGCCGAGCCTTAGCGGCTACCTCCTGGAAGGCATGGAGTGGAGTCCGGACGCAAAGCGCATTTCGTTTCTCGATCGCCGCGCCACGGGCCTGGAGATAGGGACGATCGATGCGGCCACTGGCGAGCGCAAAGTTCTGGTCAATTCCGAAGTGCTCACGCAAGTCCTGCAGCCGGAAAGGAAGCAAGCAATCCAGTCAACCGGACTTGGCCGCGTGCTTCCGGACAATTATCGGTGGTCCCCTTCAGGGAATTCGCTGCTCTTCATCGGCAGCACCAGCCTGGTCCTGCTCGATCTCAAGACCATGGCCTCGAAGCCGCTCGTGAGCGGCGATGCGGACATCGAGGATCCTCAATTTTCTCCCGACGGCAAATGGGTGAGCTATGTGCGCGATTTCAATCTTTGGCTCGCCAACGTGGCTACCGGAGCATCGAAGTCCCTGACCACCGGAGGCAGCCAAGAGATTCTCAAAGGCCAGCTCGACTGGCTTTACCCGGAGGAGCTGGAATTGGGCTCGGCCTATTGGTGGTCGCCCGACTCCTCGAAGATCGCCTACTACGAAATGGACGAGCGGCCGGTCGGTCGCTATCCGCTCGTCGATATGAGCTCGTCCATCGGAGCCATCGAGTACGAGCGCTTTCCGCAGGCGGGCGAGGCGAATCCCATTGTGCGCGTTGGCGTTGTTTCCGTCGATGGCGGCGAGACGAAATGGATGGACACCGGCACCAACACGGATGTTTATCTGGCGCGACTGGTCTGGCTCAGAGACAGCCGCCGGGTCGCCGTGGAACGCCTGAATCGAGCGCAGACTCGACTGGATCTCCTGTTTTGTGATACTTCCACCGGCACTTCTGAAACCATCCTCACGGACACGGACAAATACTGGATCAATCTTTCCGATGATCTTTATTTCTTTTCTGACCAGCTGCATTTCCTTTGGTCGAGCGAGCGCACCGGCTTTCGCCACTACTATCTCTATGACCTCGCCGGACGGCAGCTCGACCAATTGACGAGCGGAGATTGGGGCGTCACCGGCACTGGCGGATTCGGGCCGGGTACCGACAGCCACCCTGTCGTGGATGAAGCGCACGGCTGGGTCTACTTCCTGTCGAACCGGGATGATGTGCTGGGCACTCAGATATACCGCCTTTCGCTCAAAGACAAATCCATCACCCGCGTCACGCGAGAAAACGGCGCGCACGAGGCCCTCTTTGCGCCGGACGGCTCCGCCTTTGCGGACACCTATTCGAACGCGATGACGCCTCCTCGCCAGGACCTCTATCGTGCGGATGGCTCGCCGGTGGCAGTGATCGACACCAATCCAGTGGCAGAGCTGGGCGAATACGAGCTGCCGCGCGTCGAATTCCTCCAACTGGCTGCCAACGATGGCACCAAGCTCTGCGCCTCGATGATCCGTCCAGCCGATTTTGACCCGTCCCACAAATATCCGGTGCTGGTCTACGTCTATGGCGGTCCGGGAGTTCAGCAGGTACGCGATCAGTGGGACCGGAGCGATCACCTGTGGTTTGAGATGATGGCTCAAAACGGCTATATCGTTTTCAGTCTGGACAATCGCGGATCCTACCAGCGCGGCCACGCGTTTGAGACGCCCATCTACCATCACTTTGGGAAAGTCGAACTCGCCGATCAACTCACCGGCGTGAAATACTTGAAATCCCTTCCCTATGTCGATGGCTCACGCATTGGAATCGCGGGATGGAGTTATGGCGGTACGATGACGCTGGTGGCGATGTTCAACGCGCCCGGGGTTTTTAAGGCCGGCGTGTCGGTTGCTCCGGTCACTGACTGGCGACTGTACGACACGGCCTACACCGAGCGCTACATGGGCCGACCGCAAGACGATCCCGAAGGGTATGAGGATTCCTCTCCGGTCAACCACGTGGCGGGGCTTCAGGGCAAACTGTTGCTTGTTCACTCGACCGGCGACGACAACGTCCACTTTGCCAATACCGCCGAGTTGCTGAATGACTTGATTCGGGTTGGGAAATACCCGACAAATCTTATGATCTTCCCGGGGCGGGGCCATGGTATAAACGACTTGCCTGCTCGGATTGAGCTGTACAAGGAAATTACCGAATTCGTAAAGAATAATCTGTAGGACCAAAGAGCAAAAATCTGGCGCGTTTCTCCTACGTTGTGATATGAGTGTTTTGGGGGCGGAAACCCGCCACCTCGGAGCCGTTTTGCGAGCTGGGTTTAGAATTCGGCCATGCCACGCCGGGATCACGGCGGCCCTTTTTGCCACGCTCGGATTCCTTGCCCATTACTCGGCGATCGCCCAATCGCTTCCCTCTGAGCCGGAAGGCGGCGCGTCCTTGTCCGCTGATCCGGTGCCGGGCCTGCTCGATGCCGGCTTTCGCGATTTATACGAACTGAATTTCCAGGAAGCCAGATCGCAGTTTCTTGCTTACGAAAAGGCTCGGCCACAGGATCCGCTGGGCGTCGCTGCGGAGGCCGCCAGCCACCTTTATGAACAATTCAATGCCAAGGGCGTTTTCACTTCCGCCTTCTTCTTGAATGACGAGAGGTTTTTGAAAGGTGTGGAGGGCACCCCCGCCGAGAATCGCAACGAGCCGTTTCTGCTGGCGAACTCGCGGGCCCGCGAAATGGCCAAGGCGCTGTTGAAACTCAACGCCACGGATCGCCAGGGTCTGCTCGTTCTGACCCTGGCGGACGGCATGGAATCCGATTACGACGCGCTGATCATCAAGAAGCAGATGGCCGGACTCAGCCTGATGAAGCAAGCCGAGGCGGAGGCTAGCAAGCTGCTGGCAACTGATCCCGATGCACAGGATGCCTACCTCGCGCTGGGCGCCAGCAACTACGTGATCGGGTGCCTGCCCGGATACAAGCGCGCGTTTCTGTGGTTCGGAGGGGTTCACGGTGATCGCCAGCGCGGAATCGAGTTGATGCAGCGGGCCGCCGACCACGGGCATTACCTCTCGCCGTTCGCGAAAATCATGCTGGCGCTTGCTTACGAGCGCGAGCATCAGACGGACCGCGCGCGTGCGCTGCTGACGGATCTGGCCAAGCAATTTCCTTCCAACCCGCTCTTTGTTCACGAGCTCCAGTTGATTGACCATCCTTCGAGCGATCCCTGCCCGGCGAGTCCTTCTGCCCCGCCGTGCTGATTCCGCGCTACCACTTGACGCGCACGCGATAGTCGAGCGTCGCAGTTCCGTCCCGATCGACTGGAACTTGGAATCCAATCGTTGAGGCATCGAGCTTGGCCCATCTGTAATTCGAGCTCACCACCTCCCAATCCCCGCCGATCGGTTCGCGCACTTCCACACTGGTGGCGCTCTCCTTGTGATTGCGCAGCGTGATCTCGTACTCCATCTCGAAGACGTTGGGTGCGAGCCTTTTGTAGTCGGTTTGCTTCCGTTCGCAGACGACGTCGAAGGCGTTGCCTACGTAGATGCGCAAGACTTCATCTTTCGGCGTGTGGCCGATCGTGTCCTCACCGGCAAATTGCACGCCTCCTTTGGAATCGGCCTGGTAGACGCGCACCGTTCCGGCAGGAAGAGGCATTCCCAGGCCGGACTTTTCCTCATTCTTGAAGCGGTAGAAAACCTTCACCGGCTCCGGGATAGCGTTCCCGATTCCCTGGGGATTGCGGTAGTAGGACGGCTGGCCAGCGACGGAGAGATATTTTTCGATCGGGATATCGGTTCGGTTGAGCAGGGCAATCTGCTTCGATTCGCTGTTTTCAATCGAGGTGCGCCTCTCCAGAGTGTAGAGATGAAATTCGCCGAATGCCTCTTGCTCGAACTGTTTTGCGGGCGCCCCTGCCAGGAAGTCCAGCTGCGCGGAACCGCGTCCGTTCATCGGTGGAACTGACGGGGTACGGTGTACGCTTCCAGCGATTAGTTCGAGCTTGGCGTCGCGATACCGAGCGCCGCTATTGTTCACGAGCGTGACCCAGCCATCCAGGTCGGCCGATTTTTCGTCGCGGCCGACCGTCAGCACGTAATCGGCGCTCCAATTGATGTTGCTGGTGAGGTAGGACGCTTCGACTTTTTGCGTGTCCGCTCCGCGATTGTCAAGCGTCCAGACCAGCGTGGGCCGGCTGTAGAGATTCCCGGGCAGATCGGGAAAGCTGTAAGGCTCGGCATTGGTCACAATTTCATCGCCAATTTTCCAGACGGTTCCGCCGCCACTGTCCGCAAGCAGGAGGGCCTTTCGGGGGACCCGCTTCACCGTTGTCCCGTCGGCCTCGATGTCGAGGACCGTCAATTCCCGTCCCACGTATTTCTCCAGGAGCTTTTGAGGGTCGAGCAGGTCGTACTCATAGTTCTGTTCGACGACGCTCAATTTGGAGGGCTCGCTGAGCGAACGAAAGTGCACCGTCGAGGGGATAATCGATGCGGCGACGTCTTCAAACCGCAGCGGCCAGACCCCGGATTCGAGGTGAATCTGGCGAACATCACGGACCAGAGCCAGATTCGAATTGTAAACCGTGACGGACACCTCGGTTCGGTCTTGTTCCGTTGTGGCCCGATCAAGTTTCTCCTCGACCCTGCGGGCTTCGCTTCCTGCCAGCGGCAGAGTCAAAAGGGCTGCGACCGCGCCTGTCAGGAAAATTTGCGCTCTTCGTGATGACATAAATTGTCTCTCCTCGTGGAAATTGCCTCACCGGAGAGAACGAAAACCGAGCGATTTCTTGCAGTGGAATCTTGGATCGCAGGCGGCGGCTAGGGTGCGGGATTCCAGTGACTGCCGCCGTCGGTGGTCGCGAACTTGCGGCCGTCCGCTGTGGTGACGATTGCGGAAGAGGCATCCAGGGCCGTAATCCCAGTGAAATCGGTGTTCGCTGGCGGTGGAATTCGCTTCCAATCGGACGCATTGGTCGTGAGGAAAATCGCGCCGCTACGCCCGACAACCCAGCAGACCTCAGCCGAAGGGGCAAACCCAGTGGTGAGTTGCGCGCTGACATCCGGCAGTTCGCCCTTCCAGGATGTGCCGCCATCGGTCGAGCGCTCGACGAAGCCGCCCTCGGTGATGCGCCAAAGCACCTTCGGGTCGGGCGTCGTGATGAAGCGCATGCGGGAGCGCTGCTTGGCGGCTGGGATCACGAGCGCTCTCGATCGCGCCTGAGCAGTCAACTCAGCAGACAGAGGCGCGGCTGAGGCTGTTTGCTTGGGTGCCATGTCCGTGGCGGCGGATTGCGGACCGATGGAGTTTACTTCCCCTTGCACAGTCACAGTCTCTGCGGTCGAACCAAGGCCAGCGACTCCTGATGGTAAAGGGGCGGGGGCAGGGCTGGTCGCGGGATGAGAAGGCTTGAGCTCTTTCCCAACGGCCGTGTCGACCTCGGCCCGCTCGCTGCCTGCTGGCGGAGAGCTGGGCTCCTGATTTTTCTTTGCTGAATCGTTCGAGCCGACTTCCTTTCGACTGTTTTGCGCCGGATAATCCCAGCGGTTGTTGTGCGCCTGCGGTTGCTGCTTTCCGGGAGAGAGCTTGTCGGTAACCGAGAAACCTTGAGGCGCCTGTTGTTTCGATCTCCCAGCGGACACGGCCGCCGGAGACTCATTTCGCCCGTGTGCCGGTGGTGCGGCAGCGCTGGGCGGGGCCTGTGACTGAGACATCGCAAGGAGCGGCTGCCGCTCTGGACTGGGCTTTGCGATTGGCCGCCGCCCGATCCAAATGGCGGCCACGATCAGCGCGGCGGCGGCCGGAGCGAGCCAGCGCCAATCCCACCTCCAGGAGGACTCGGGTCGCAGGGTATGAACCGGTTCACCCGGACGATGCATCGCCGCGAGCCGTTCGCGGCAAATCGAGCATTGCGAAAGGTGCAGCTCCGCGCGGGACGTTTCCTCTCGATCGAGCGATTGATCGAAATAGGCCGCCCAGATTTCCGGATCGGGACAGGCTTCGCCGGGCGCGCCCAGGCTTTGGCGCAAGAGGTTGGTAGCTAGTTTTTCTTGATCCCGCCCAGCCATGAAACTATTCTCCTCCCTTCCGTAGTACGCGCTAGAATTCGATTCTTGCGCTCAATCGCCTAACTCCTGCGCCGAGGCAGTATCGGGCTTTGCGGACGGTCGAAGCGACGAGCTGGGTGCACGCAAGCTTTCCGATAAGTCAAAGGGCCACTCACCGCGCGCATATTCGAAGCAGAGCTGCAGCTGTGCCTCTGTCCACTTCTTGTTCTGTCGCAAGGCCGATTCCACCCGCACCCGCACATCGCGGCGCGTGCGCTCCAGTTTGCGCGAGACCGTCGCTTCGTGTTCGCCAAGCAGACGGCCGATCTCGGCGAGGGTGCGAGAGTCGGCGTAGTAATACGCAAGGCGCAGGCGGTCGCGCGGATCAAGCGAGCCGAGCACCGACGTCAAGGTGACCTGCAGGGTTTCGATGTACTGGGTCCTTTCGGTGTCAAAGGCCGCGCTCCCAGAGGCGGAAACTGCGGTTTCGGGGGGAGCAGCTTCAGTTGCCGCATCCGGTTCAAGCGGCTCGGTTTTGCGCGCTCGACGCATTTCGTCCACGTGACGTTGCGCCAGGACCGCTCGGAGCCAGGTCGCCAGCTTGCTGCGGCCGTGAAAGTAGTCGAACAACGATTTACGGTGGCCATGCGGGTCGCGCAACCCATACAAATCCGCATAGAGCGAATCGGCCAGCTCATGCGCATTCCGACCGCCCGCGATGGCTCGTGCGGCGCGATGAAGCTCGGGCCGAAATTGCGTGACGAAGCATTCCCACGCGGCCGCATTCCCAGCGCTGCATGCCAGTGCCAAGGCAAGATCGGAAACATGCAGCGTTTCCAAGTACCTGTGGATCTCCTTTTCGACCGGCAACGCCTCGGCGAATCGATGCGCCACGCTGCGTTCAAGCGCCGCAACGAACTGTTCTCGCGCAAGGCCCCATGGCTCGGGTGCAGCCGCTTTCCGCCAGCATTGCTCAACCGTCTCTGCAAGCCTGGCCGAAAAGTGGAAAGCACGGGCCGGTTCCGGCGAAGCTGTCTCGGATTCGGCGGCTTTCGCCTCGATCGACGAGTTGGCAAGCCAGGAGGCCATTGTCTGCATGATACCGAAACACCGCCCCTGGGTTGCATCGACGGTGTCAGAGGTTTCGATGTGGTATGCGGGCGCGGGCGCCGTCACCCTTTGTTGGATCTGCCGGCGATGGCAAGTCTTTTGCCGATGTGCCGAGCCGAGGCAAGAAAAGCAACGCCGGCGGAACGTCGTGCAGTTCGCCCGTACAAACCAGCAGCGAGCCGGCTCCCGCCCTGCGGAAAACCTTGCCGCCTTTCTCTGTGATCTCAGAGACTCCGTTTTTTTTATCTGATGGACAGGTGACGGCAATCAGCGGGTGAAATTTGTCAACCCCAGACTTTGCGGGCGGTATTCACGACCAGAGCAAGCTTGCGCCACTGGTCGTCAATTGAGAGCAGATTGCCCGCGGCAACCGATGCAAAGCCGCATTGCGTGCTGATGGCGAGATCTTCGAGCGGGACATAACGCGTAGCCTCGTCGATGCGCCGTAGGAGATTGTCTTGCGATTCAAGCTGCGGCTGCTTTGTGGTGAGCAGGCCGAGGACGACTGTCTTGCCGCGCGATACGAGGCGGAGCGGCTCGAAGGTGCCTGCGCGCTCGCTGTCGTATTCGAGCAAGAACGTGTCGACCTCCAGTGAGCCGAAAAGCCTTTCGGCGATGGCATCATAGCCGCCCTCGGTGTACCAGCGGCTGCGGCTATTGCCGCGGCAGATGTGAGCGGCGCGGCGAACCTTGCTTCGCGGGGCATCGGCGAGCGCAGCGTTATCAGCCGCGATGGATTTTGCAAACTGCTCGTCAGGATTCAAGCCCAGCGACTGCATTTTTTTGCGCTGTGCAGGATCGAGGTAGTGCGAGTAATAGGGCGCGTCAAACTGAATGTAAGTCACGCCTTCAGACACGAGCCAACGAATTTCGTCGCGCGTGAATTCGACGAGTTCGCGCAACAGGTCGTCATAAGAAGGGTAGAAGCGGTCGGTAATGCCGCGTTTGTAGCTCGCCACCATAAAATTGGAGGGCGCGGGCAGCGTGATCTTGAACGGCCCCGGCGCCGATTGTTTCAGTAGCGGCAGCTCGTGCGCGGTCATCTTGCGCACTTTGCGCAGTTTTCCACCAACCACTTGCGCCGTGCTGCCCTCGGGGCCGCCGCCCGGACCTTTCCATTCGAGCGTGACTTTGTCCTGTACGAACCCTTCGACCGCATCGGCCATGTCCGTGAGCCACGAGCCGCGGCGCAATTCGCCGTCGGTAAAGATCGGCATGCCCACTCTACGCTGACCCTCGAAGACCTCCAGGATGGCGCGGTCTTCGGCGGTATGCAGTTGATCAAGAGTCAGCTGGCCGTTTGCGTGAGCCAGGCGGGCTTGTAGAAGCGCGGGAGGGCGTAAAAAACTGCCGACATTTTCAGCGCGATAAGGACTGGTCACGAGTGCGAACTCGCCGATCGGTTCAAAAGGCGCGCCATCGTACTCACCTGCATCATCCGCGTTTGCGCACGTGCGTCGCATCGCCGCGAGAAGTGGCCGAGAGGCTTAAGGCGGCAGTTTGTTAAACCCGAACTGCGCTTAGCAGCAGTTCGAGAATTACGCTTCCCGCGGCATGGCGCCCGCAAGCAGAACAACGGCGCCGCAAAACATCAGCGTATCCGCCAGGTAATTAAATCCATTGTCGAGGCTCGCGCGCTCCACGATGGCGATCGGCACGTAGACGATCAACTCCACAAAGAGCACGGTCAAGCCAATCCCTGTCGCTGCTGCGCGAGTTTTCTTGCCGATAAGCAACAGAGCGCCCGCGATTAGGTAAACCAGCGCCACCAGATACGCCCAAACGGCGTGTCCGTAGACATAGGCGGGCGTCATTCGTTCCAGCGGAATGCCGGGAACGTAATTGCCGTGCCTGAATTGCTCGAAACTGTAAAACAGCACGGCAACAGCAAAGAAGTATCGCGCAATCGTCGCAAGGACGTGCGTGCTGCGCTCGTGCCACGGCTGGGTGAGGTTGGCTGCCAGTGCCAGAGCGCCGCCGCTGAAGGACAGTTCCCGCAACACGAGCGCCAGCGCAAACCGATCTCGCGGATCTTGCGCCCAAGCCGGGGCGTCCATCAGCACTACGAAAAGGAAAAACGTCAAGGCGAGCAAACTTGCCGCGAGACGCGCCTGAATTCTCGTCACCAGGCTGAGCGAGGCGGCGATAAAACAAGCGCCTACGAAGTAGGCCCAAAAAAGATGCCACGGAATCCACTTCGGTATGAGCGACACGACGACCGCCGTCAGCGTGAAATGTTCGGTGCCGAAGGCCGCAAGTGGCGCCGCGTAGAAAGGTGGACCGAAGAGAATCAGCTTGTCGAATCCTCGCGCCTTTTGCCAATCGGCACGAAGAAAAATCGTCAGCAGCCCGATTGCAAAAACCACTCCGAAGGCAACGTATGACCAAATCACTTGGCTCGGAATCACAACCAGGAGAGCCATGACCGGCGGCGAATTCACCCAGCTGCCGCTCACGACCTTACCTTTCCGTCCCGCCGCGTCGCGGGCAAATCATAGGGGAGCCAGTTGTTAAGAGCATAAAGGGGAAAGAATTTTACATCAGAAGCGTTCGTTCCTGATTACCATCGCGCGCCTCGAGAGTAGAAATCAACGACGGGCCATGAGCGATATTTCGAAGTCGCCGATGGCCAGCAGAATATCGCAGACCCACATAAGGATTTTGGCCTAGGGATTGAATGGTGCACTTGACAGCTTCCCGGAAGCGAAGGAGCTTTGACGTGAGCCCTTCAGCGAGCAAGGTGTCGAGCTCTTCGGCTGTCCCCGAAACCCGGCACGGTGCGTTGTTCAACCGGCGTCAAGGCGGCCTTCGATAACCTCCTCAACGGATTGGTACGCGCCGTGGTCGGCGACCGCTCGAATCTGGCGCTCTTGTTCCGCTATGAGATGAATCGTCATGCTGTTGATCCCCTGGTTCGTCATCTTCTGAGGAGTAGGGGAAAAATACCCTCGGGCAAGTCGAATGCGGCCTCAACGCAGGCTTTTGCCATGAGCCAACCAGAGAACGTTGCCTTGAATGAAATTCTCTACTCCAGCCCTCCCAAGAGTTTTAGGCTAAATGGCTACAGAGAGGAGTGCACATGCCAGCGGGGAACGATGTTCTAAAGGACCGCCTTTCTCGGTACCGCCAAATTAAGATTAACGTGATCGGTAGAAAGTCAGGTCGCACCATCTCAATTCCGGTCTGGTTCGTTTTAGACGGCGAGAATCTTTATCTCCTGCCAGTCGAGGGATCGGATACACAGTGGTACAAGAATCTGCTCAGCAACCAGTCGATTCGGATCGATGCAAGAGGCCCAAAGGCTGAATTCAATGCCGTTCCTATCACTGATGCCAAACAGGTGTCATCGGTGGTCGCGCGGTTCCGCGCGAAATACGGGGCCAGTGATGTGAAGAAGTACTATTCAAAGTTCGACGTGGCCGTTCTTGTTCGGATGTGTTAACGCTTCGTCTCACCCCAGTTAGTCAGGCCCGTTGCAATGGCGATTCGCAGTGAATCAGAGACATGAGGACAGCACGGCGACGCGGAATTCAGAATCCGGGACCGGTGCCCTATCAAGAGGTAAGTAGGCAAACACCCGACCAAGGACGCAAGCCACTGCGGTTAGGGTTTTCGGGCAGCAGCGCCAAGAGCTGCATGAACAATCTGAGGCGCTCCAGCCGCGCAGCTGTTTTCAGTATGGAGTGAACTTCGACAGGATTCCAACCGTATGGGGCAAAGAATGCGGGGCCATCCGCTGGCGCGAACTGCAGCGCTGGCACTTCTGCGCCGAATTGTGGGGACGTGTTCTTTTGCACCATGCGCAGCAGTGCCGGAGAAGCGATGTCGAGTACCCACCGTTTGAAGGTGGGAAAGCGCTTCAAGTCACCTGCGAGGGCAGAGACCTCTTGCGCGCTCAGATAACCCAAAAACCCTTCCGTTATGACCAGCACCTTCGTTGCTTCGCCAGCAAGCCGGCCCAACAGTGAGCGTCGAATCTCCGCACTCGACAGGTCCGCTCGGACTCGCTCCAGCGTGCATACTGGTTTCTGTGCCTGAAGTAAGTCCTCTTTGTAGGCAAGGATTTCAGGAAGATCAACTTCGATCCACTTCAGCGATGCGGGCAATTGCATGCGGTAAGGTCTTGTATCCAAACCTGCCGCAAGATTCACCACCATGTCTGATCCTTGGCTGATCTGCTCGCTGATGATCCGGTCGAAGAGATAAGTTCGAGTTACCCATGACCACGAGTGGTTTTCGTGGAATGGCATGGCCTTGGCGATCTGCTCGCCGCGCTCGCCTGCCAGCCGTCGTGCGAAAGGATCGCGGAATAGAGCGTTCTTCCGCTCGGTTTCCCTCGCCCGGTAGATCGCCGCCCAGCGCGCAGTGTCGGAGATATGCTGGATCGTTGAGTCAGCCATCAGATGGAAACTCGGCTACCATGTATAACGTACCACCGCTACAAAGGTCATGGGCCAGACGATGGCGTTACGGGAGACGTACCGGCAGACCCTTCGGTGACGGAGTGTAATCGCCTTCGGTAAAAGGCCGGTCAGTGTCAAGCTGACAAGATTATCCTGTAGTCCGCGGCTGGGTACGTACGCCTCACAAGAGAAAAGGCCGCACGTGCGCGCGAATTAGACGCGCGGCTGCCGCGACCAAATCGGCGTTGTCGCGCGCCTGCTTACCGTCAGGCAGCAGCGTAATGTCTTCTAACCCCGTACGGATACCGTGCCCTCTCTGGAGGGCACGCCGATTGACTGCCCAACACGCTATGCCGTAGCCGTGGTGAACCTGCTCCAGCGTGATGCCAGCCGACACCACAATGTCTTCCATCTTGGCAGCGTGCTGCACAGCAGCGTCAGGATCTGCGTCAAGCGGCTCGATGAGGACGCGGCGACACCGGCCTGCCAATCGGGAAAGCACGAAAGCTCGCGCATCATCGGTGCTCAGCAATCCAGCCTCGATACCGACACCTCGGGATAACAATAACTCACAAAGCTCTACGATTCCCGGTTCGCCCTGATTCGCAGTAGCAAGGTCAGGCATTTCCTCCCATGCCTTGACGATATTGAAACGTTCTATTGGATCCTCCACGATCGCCGCTGACGTTGTTAAGGAAATCGGAGTTTCAGGGCAGAGAGCCCGGATTGCGCGCAGAACCTTAGCGCAAGCGACGCCGTCGAGAGTTTCCCGACCAGCATCGTCGAATGCATGAACATGCACCGATTGAGCGCCAGCGTCCACGGCCGCGCGAGCCGCTTCCGCGATAGCAGTCGGACTGCGCGGTGCTGCCGGGTGAATCCGGTCGCCATTCAGGGCGGCCTGCAAGAAAATGGTGGTCTGCATTATCTTCGGTCCCCCGGGGCTGTGACCTCAGTTTGGCGAGTTGGTATCTTCGCCCCACTCCGATACTGCGCCTGTTTTAACTCCGGGAACGTGTTTATCCCAATGGCCGACGACTCGTCCACGGCGCAGTTGAAGGAACTGAAAGTGCGACTCGGTGAGGTTGTGGACTATGCCGAGGCTGAATGGGGAGGTTGGAATGTGTTTGCGGAATTGCATTTCAGATAAATGCTGCCAACGCCGAGTCTTTCCATTCGCAGGGCAAAGGTAACGTAGTGGAATGAAAAGACAAAAGTTTCCGCTAGCACAATATCTTCTGCTGGGACTTCTTTTTGTGGGCGCCTGCGCTTACCAAGTCCGCGCGACCATTGCAGCCTTTCCCGGATTTCTGAGCAAAGTTCGGTGGCCTGGCCCTTCATCCCGAGCTATTCAAAAGGTCGCCCTGTCGCCATATTCGTTCGTCCGGAAGCCCTTCAGGCCAGCGTTGCCGAACGGGACACTCTCACGCAAGTGAACGGAAAGCCATTCACCGGCAAGGCCGTCCTCGGCGAAGCCATGGCAGCAGCCCGGCCCGGGGATACCCTCCAAGGCATGGTGCGCTCGCCCACCTCGGACACCGAGCGTGCTGTGGCGATCCCCTTGGCCCCTGCTTCCCACACGCTGAACTGGGCCGTCGCGCTGGTCATCATGCGGGAGCGTTCTAACACGTGCACCACGGTGATTCAGTTTGGCCTCAGCATCTTCCGGCAGGCCTCGGCGCGTGCCACTAGTGTATCGGCTAATCTGGCAATAATCGGATGAGCGATCCCTTCTTCGGTCATGCGGGATCTGATCTCAGCAACGTGGTTGGCAAGCTGTATTGCGAGTTCGTCTACGCGCTGAACCAAGGCATCAGGATTGACCCGCACCTCTTCGGCAAGCTTGCGCCAGTGATACAGACGGATATTGCGGAGCCGGTATTCGCCGCCGAGTTTCATGGAAAGCTTGACGCGCTCGATATCAATGTCCGGATAGGGGAGCACGCTCGCCATGTCATAGAGCGGCGCGAGACGGACACGGGCTCTCGCGCCGATCAGCAGAGCGTAATTCTTGCCGTGAGCATCCGTGCCACCTATAAGCCAGTTGAAGACGACGGCATCAAGAAAGGTGCGCACATCTTCTTGTGCATTTGCTGAGTATGCTTTCAGTAATTCGATGACGTCGCGGACGCCCGGACCGCCCTCATTTTGATATTTGCGGGTCGGAGGAATGGCGAGAGCCTGGCACACGTCTTCCTGATGCACGCGCCGGAGACCGTCGGCAGTGCGGACACGATCGTAGCGCTCGACAACTATGGCGAGCTCATCCTGAAAATGCATAATTCTGGAATCCGCGACTGGAAGTCCGAGCGCACGTCCTAGCTCCAGACAAAAATGCTCGTTCTCGACATGGCCGTCGAAATCGCCGGATGGAGGTTTGAGAATGTGAGTGGTTGGCACGCGGCCCGAAGGCACTCCCCATCTGTTGTTGTCGAAGAGGAGAGCGGTTTTCGGCTGCGCACCGGCAAGACTGAACTGGCCCGTATCACGCGGAATTCGCCAGGCGGAATGGTCTTCGCGCAAGGTGCGCAGACGCAGCGCTATCGCAGCCTCATCAAGCCACTCGATAGTGGGCGGGGTCACCCCCGAGATGGTCTCGAGCTTTTCGGGCCGGACGAATTGGACCGCTCCCGCGCAATCCTCACCTACGTAAGCGATGAGCGCAAAGGGGTTCCTTGCGGAGACGTGGAACTTGCGTGCCCAGTTATCGAGCACGATTTCGTTATCGGGGAGTAGTCCCCATAGGAATGGATCAATTTTCGCATGGCCGTGCTCGGAGAGGGCAAGTGGCATCGAGACAGACAGCGGATAAGTGTCAGCAGCCAGGCGCCACCCCTCGTTGTACGTGAAGGAGAGTCTTCCCTTGTCGTCCTGAACGACGCGACCGGTTTCGCGGCCATCGAGAACAGCAACCAATTCTTGGCTCATTTTCTTTTCTTGCGCGCGGAAGCAACGATGGAATTGATATCCACCGGCGCATCAGGACCGCGAGACAGGCTAGCGTCTCTCTGACCTCCCGGAGTTTCCCGTTCTGCATCGAGAGCGATGCCTAGCGCACCTATTGTTCGCAGCAACAACCCGATTTCAGCCCGCGGCTTACCTTTCTCGACGTCCACGATCCATTGCCGACTGACACCGACTTTCTGCGCCAGAGTTTTTTGGTCGAGGCGGAGCTTGGTACGGTAGTCGCGGATGAGAGCCCCTAAATCGGCTGGCGTTCGAATGCGCATCTTTTCCAACCCACGGGAAATGTCACCGTCCAATGACATTATAGCAAAGTCAGCGAACGGCGACATTTCAATAAGTCAGCGAGCGGCGACA
>JASHRC010000190.1 GCA_030037525.1 Candidatus Acidiferrales bacterium
CCTCCGACATCGACAGACAGGCCCTGACCGAATCAACCTTTCTCGATTACATTCGCTTTCAGGTCAACCAGGAGCCGCCGCCCGCGGCACAAAGCATCAACCGCCGGGTGGGAACCGCCGAACGTGCCATGCGGCGTGAGTTTCCCGACGCGGCGCGTCTTTCCGCACCAGCCTTTCAGAACTGGTATTGGCGGCAATCGCGACTCGGCTATGGCCGGTCACGCCCGGCATTGACTCAGTTGCGGGTGAAGACGCCCAAACGAGTTGTCGTGCCGCTGTCGATCGACGAAGTGGCCCGCTTCTGGTCCAGCTTCCGCGCGTCGCGCGACCTGGCGATCGTCGGCCTCATGTTGCTGCATGGTTTGCGCTCGTGCGAAGTGCTGGCGCTCAACCGTGAGGATGTCCAGCTCTCGGAATCACAGATCCGCGTTCCGGGCAAAGGCAAAAAAACTCGCTTCCTGCCTCTCGATGGCGATTCCGCGAAACTGCTCGATCACTACCTGTGCCTGGAACGACCCGCGCACTGCGGTCAGGCCGTGTTCGTTTCTCTCAAAGGGCCGTCCCGCGGCAACCGCATGACACCAGCCGGCCTGCGTTCGTTGTTTCGCCATCACCGGAAAAAGACGGGCATCACCGAGGCGCACCCCCACCGCTTTCGGCACACCTTCGCTTCCGACATGATCCGGGCGGGCATCAGCCTCCCGGCTCTGATGCAGCTCATGGGTCATGCCCAGATTCAAACCACGATGGTCTACCTTCAACTCACTCCGCAGGATGTTCGGGAGCAATACGCGCGTGCGGTTGCTCATCTCATGCGGCCCACTCCTCCGCCGCACTCATGAAACGACACCGTCTTCCACTGCCGAAGCATCCTCTGACCGGAGTTCTCGGGTCGGCGTCGGAATCCGTGACCACTTCTTTGGGCGATTCGTCCCTCGATACCTATCGCCGAACAGTCCGGCACTTTCTGACTTATCTCGGCGCTCATTTTGCCGGGGTTCATTCGCTCGAACAACTGCGCCGCGATCCTCACATCCTGGGCTGGCTGGCGTTGCTGCGCGCTCACCAGCCGCCACTGGCCTCGATCACGCGCGCCAACTACGTGATCTGTCTGCGCCGGATGCTGGAGGACCTTGCCTGGACGCAGCAACTTCCGCAACTCGCCCATCTGCTCGGCCGCGATGATGTTCCGCGCAAAGAGCATCATCTGCCGCGCCCACTGACGCCCGAGCAGGATCAGTTAGTCCAGCAGGAACTGCTCAGGCGCAATGACTTCGTCAGTAATGTGCTGCTGCTTCTGCGTCACACCGGCATGCGCATCGGCGAATGTATCGATCTCTCCATCGACTGCCTGCGCCCTATTGGCCCCGGCCAGTGGGCCATCCATGTGCCGCTGGGCAAGCTCAAAACCGAACGCTGGGTTCCGGTGGATTCCACCGTCTGTCAGCTCGTCGACCGCATCCGTTCTCTGCGTCCGCCGAACGCGCCCCAGACCGGCCGATTGTTGTTACCCCGGCTGCGCGGCCGCAAAGTGCTGGTCCGTAAAATCCGAGCTGCCCTGCGCGACGCCGCCATCGCAGTCGGCATCAACGCCCGCATCGTCCCGCACCAGTTTCGGCACACATATGGAACCGAGATGCTGCGAGCAGGCGTCAGCTTCGCCGCCGTCATGAAACTGCTCGGTCACAAGAGTCCCCACATGACACTGGAGTATCTCGAAATCACCCAACAGGATCTCCAGCGGGAGTTCCATCTGGCCCGCTCCCGTCCCAGACACCTGGCGCCATCCACGATCGTCTCCTCCGGCTCCTCAGCACGTGCAGATTCCTCGAACCTGCTCGAAGCATTAACAGTCGCTCAGCATGTCCTGGAGATGTACCGCCGCGGCCTCGCCGACCCTTCCGCGCGTCGCCTGCTTGATCGTGTCACCAACCGACTCACCAAGATCCTCGCGGAAATCAGAAAACTCAGCACGCCATAAAAACGGGCAGAGATTGGCCGGTTAAGTCCAGTTGGAGGCGCACCGCTACTCCGCCCGCCATTCTGTGCGGACGTCTCCTTTGGCGCCGGCGGCCGGGCTGCCGAGTTCGCTTCGTTCAGCCGGACAGCGCCGGGATTTTCATATAGTCCCTTGTACACGTCCATGCCGATCCCGAGGTAACTGGCGCACTTTGAGAGCGCGTCCGTACAGGCGCCCTTGTACGCGTCGCCGCGGTCTGGATTGTCATTTCCCCCGAACTGCTCGATGGCGATTGCATACCGCGGGATAGAGAGCGTCGCTCTCACGACAACCATCCTCCCGGTCTCCACGACTTCGTTATCCACGTGCCAACCGTTGAGGCCGAATACTTCGTTGAGCCGTTCGACTACGTAAATCACTTTGATCACGGACAGGCCTGGCTTCTGTGGATTGGGCGACACCGCCTCGCGCGGTAGCGGCTCGTTGAGCTTGACTTTCAGATCGTCAGGAAGGTGTAACCCGTCAGCGGGGTTCTCTGTTAACGGCGGCAATGTGGCCGCGCTGGAATGAGCGTGCTCGACACCGTTTACTGATTGCATGTCTCCCCCTTTCCCAACCGG
>JASHRC010000015.1 GCA_030037525.1 Candidatus Acidiferrales bacterium
GCCACGAAGTCGGCGAGCCGCGTGGGCGACTCGACGTTCATGACTTCGGTCTGCAGGTCGTCGGAAAGCTGCGGCGAGCGGGCCACAACCTCGCGAAACAGTTCTTGGACATTGCGCACCAGAGCGGTCAGATCCGGGCCGGGCTGATCTTCAAAGTCGGGCTGCGCCTCCACCCGAGCGCGCAGGAACGGCTTGAGGCCCACCACCTCGGCGATCCGGATGCGGTTGAGTCCTTCTAGAAAGGCGACCACGTTTCCATTGGGCATGCGCACCATCTTGTGAACCTTGGCGAGCGTTCCGACGCTGTGCAGATCCGATCCGGCCGGCGTTTCCACGCGTGGATCGAGCTGCGCCACGACGCCCAGGAGCTTCTGGCCACCTTCGAGCGAATCAAGCAGTGCGAGCGAGCTTTCCCGGCCGACCGGCAGGGGCATGACAGCCCCGGGAAAAAGAACAGTATCCCGCACGGGGAGGATCGGCAGCTCCTCCGAGGTAACTTTGGCAGGGGTGTTCACGTCTGCCTCCTTCAGGCAAAATGCCAAATCAAATCACAATATGTCTATAGGGCAGCCACAGGGGCTGACCAATGGGTTAGATGCAGGATCAGGAAGAAGGATACCACGATATTCGCATAAATCTATAAACAAAGTTGAGTGTATAGCACTAAGGCTCTTCTGGCAAGCTCTCTTTTCATTCCCGCATTTTCACTTATCCACTGGTAATTCTTGGAGTTACCCATTTTACTGGGGCTTGAAGGAGTCTCGGATGAACTTGAGTGCACTTTCCTTGCTCGTGAGCGTGCCGTTGAGCTGAGCCTCCTCGACCGCCTCGAGGATCCCTCTGAACCTCGGCCCGGGCCGAAAGCCTAGTCCGACTAGATCGTCGCCAGTGACCAGGCGTGGGGGCCGCACCTGGTCTGCCGGCGTCTGGCGGAGAAACTGCCGAACCTTGACATAGTTCTCCAGATTGCCGTTGCTAGAGGAGCAATCCAGCCGGTGGAGTTCCAGATGTTCATCGAAGCGATCGAGGCGGACAAAGCGCTTGAGCGTCGCGGGCTTCATCTCCGATACATCCTTAAAGCGCATGTGATTGGCAACCAGCCGGGCGATTTGCTCGGTGTCATGGTTGGAAAACCGCAATCGCCGGCAAATTTCCTCTGCCATGCGTGTGCCCACCTCGGCGTGCTCATCAAACCGGATTCGGTCCTTCGGCCCCGAGGGGGGCTTGAAGGTCGCCGGCTTGCCCACATCGTGCAGCAGCGCGCCCCAGGCCAGAGTCGGTGAGCAGGCATCTGGCAGCGCTTCGAGCATCAGCAGCGTGTGGATCCAGACGTCGCCCTCGGGATGAAACTCGGGCGGCTGCTCGACGCCCTTCATGCGCGCGATTTCCGGAAGCAGTTCAGGCAGCAGGCGGGTCTCCTCGAGCAGTTCGAATCCGCGCCGGGCCTGGCCCTCGGTAAGAATCTTGGTGAGTTCCTCACGCAGGCGCTCCCGGGATACCTGATGGATTTCCGGGGCCAGCTTCCCGATCGCGCTGAAGGTCGATGCTTCGATGGCATATCGAAAACGCGCAGCAAAGCGCACGGCCCGGACCATTCGCAGCTTGTCTTCTTGGAAACGATCGAGCGGCCGCCCGATCGCGCGAATGATTCCCGCCTGAATGTCGCGCTGACCTCCCACAAAGTCCAGGACCTGGTCCGTTACCGGGTCCAGTAGCAGCGCGTTGATCGTGAAATCGCGGCGCTTCACATCTTCCTCGGGCGAGCTCGAGTACGCGACCCGATCGGGATGGCGGCCATCGGAGTAGCCGATATCGGAACGGAAGGTCGCCACTTCGACTTGCGCAGGCCCTGGATCGTCGGTGACGACGATAACGCCGAATTGTGCGCCGACGGCCAGGCTGTGCGGGAAAAGCTGCTCAACCCGGTCCGGCGTGGCATCGGTTGCGACATCGTAATCGGCCGGCTCCCGCCCGAGCAGAATATCGCGCACACATCCGCCTACCAGGTAGGCCTGATGGCCCGCCTCCCGGAGTGTCCGGCAGATCAGGTCGGCAAGCGCGCGCGGCTCCATGATTGGATTATGTGCGAAATGGACGGGCGGCGAAAGCGGGGAGGCGTTCAGCCCTGATCGGACCGGCGGGCGCCCAGTGAGCCGCCAAGCTGCAGTTTCCCAAAACCGAATCGATCGCGAAGGCGATCGGCGGTGCGTGCCAGCCGCTCGAGTTTTTCGCGGCGCTCGGGATCGAGAAGATCGAGTTGGCCCGAAGCGGAGGCGAACGAGGAAAGTGCGACGCCAACCAGGCGCAGCATGGCCCGCCCGTCCCAGGTGCGGCGGAACAGATCGCGGATCGTCGCCAGCAGAACCGAGTCGAGATCGGAAGGCTCAGTCAGGGTGTGATTCCTGGTGATCGTCTTGAAATCGGCGAACCGCACGGTAAGAGTCACCGTGCGCGCATAGAGACCGGCATCGCGCAACCGCTTGGCGGCTCGCTCGACCAGATGGCTCAGGGTCGATTGCAATTCGCCGTGATCGCTGGTGTCCCGGCCGAAGGTGCGATTGTGCGAAATCGATCTGGGCTCCGCATCGATGAAAAACTCGTAGGAGTCGATGCCGCGCGCCTTACGGTAGAGAGCTGTGCCCCAGCGGCCAAAGTTTTCTTCCAGCTGTCCAAGCGATTGAAGCTGCAGCTCACCGACCGTCTGGATGCCGAGACTGGCCAGGGCAGCCTCGGTCACCTTGCCGATGCCAGGAATGCGCCGCGCGGCGAGCGGAGCCAGAAACGAGGATTCGCTTCCCGGGGGAACCCAAACGAGTCCCCGCGGTTTGGCCTGTTCGCTTGCCACCTTGGCGACCAGACGCGTACGAGCGAGGCCGCCTGAGCAGGGCAAGCCCGTGGTTGCGGTGATTTCCCGCAGAAGCTTGCTCGACGCGGCCAGAGCAGGGCCGTGCAGGCGCTCGGTTCCGGCCAGGTCAAGATAGGCTTCGTCAATCGACGCCATTTCGACGATGGGCGAGTATTTTGAAAGGATGGCGGCCACTCGGTCGCTCCACTCGCTGTAAAGCTCATGGTGGCTAGGGAGGAAAATACCCTGTGGGCACACCTTCGAAGCCGTGCGCAAGGGCATGGCAGAGCTGACGCCGAGGCGCCGCGCCTCATAGCTGGCCGAAGTGACTACGCCGCGCTGGTCGCGCTCGCCGCCGACAATGACCGGCAAACCTCGGAGGTCGGGCCGCCCAAGCAATTCGACCGAAACGAAGAACGCGTCCATGTCGATATGCAGGATCGAGGCGGTCGAATCGGCCGCCGGAGCGAGCACGCCGTCGTGTTTCGCACGAAATTGCGCCAGCTTCGGCATTTGCCAAACCGGATTGAGGCTAACAGAAATCGGGACACTCAAAAAGTCTCGAGCTCAGGCGCGCTCGGCGGCCAGCACCCGGGGCATGCCCGCAAGGTCGGGGGTAATCTGGATATTGGTCCAGTGGCGGCGGACCTCCAGGATTTTCTGAACCTGGTCTGACTGGCCGTAGCCGAGCTCTACGACGAAGATTCCCCGCCGAACCAGGAGCGCGGCTGCTTGGTCGGCCAGCCGCGCATAGATTTCGGTTCCGCCTGCGCCGCCGACCAGAGCGAGCTCGGGCTCATGCTCGCGGACTTCGCGCTCCAGCGACGAGGCTTCCGAGCCAGCGATGTAGGGCGGATTGCTGACGATCAGATCGAAGGTCGCTCGAGAGTCCAGAAAAGCCTCGAGCAGATTCGTTTCGAGAAAATGGATCCGACCGACGACGCCGTGGCGCACGGCATTGCGGCGAGCGACTTCGAGCGCCTGAGCGGAAATGTCGGTGGCGAAGATTTCGGCGAGCGGCAAATTGCGCGCCAGCGCGACCGCAAGACAACCCGACCCGGTGCCCACGTCGGCGACGCGAAGCGGCGGGCTTGGTGTCTGGCTGCCGCGCGAACCCAGGCGGTCGAGCGCCACTTCGAGAACGTGTTCGGTCTCCGGACGCGGGATCAGGACGGCGGGCGTAACTTCAAATTCGAGTCCCCAAAACTCCTGCTTGCCGGTGAGATATTGGGTCGGCTCGCCGGCGGCACGGCGCGCGATCAGCGCAAGATACTTTTGCGCTGTAGCCGGATCCAGCCGATCCTGGGAATGCGTGTAGAGCCAGGTGCGATCGCAACCAAGCACCTCGAGAAGCAGCACCTCGGCGGCAAGTGTGTGAGAGGGAGTGCGCGCTCGGCGCAGGCGTGCCATTCCTTCTTTGAGCGCGGAACGAATGTCGCCCATGCCGGTAGCCTCGGGGCTGGCTGGCTTGGTCATGTCTTTGCCTATAGTTTAGCGCCGCATGACGACGAGCGGTTGGCGGTGCTGATGCGCTTCGCCTGTTCCTGGCCTCGCCGCCCTGCTAGCGGTTCCAGGTTAGGCCGCGACCAACAACAACAATGAAGAACACGGTGGCAATAGCACCCAGACAGAGCCACGGGACGCTGCCAGAGATCACCCCAACCTGCTCTTGAGCGGCGGGGACGCGTCGGCGGATGAGCCCGGGAAGCGCCCACATGCCAGCATTCGCACCCAGGGTGGATGGCAGCGCCGCGGCAATCACGTAAAACAACCCCGCAGGGTTTAGCAAACCGGCAACTCCGGCCAGCACTCCTTCGCTCACGTAGGGCGTCCAGCTGAGAGTTCGGATTCGGCGTGGAGGCTCCGCCGGACGGTCAAAAGGCTTTAGCGCTCGGGCCACCAGCCACACCGACGCGGCATAGGCGGGAAGGCCCAGTGCGATGAGTCCTGATTGCCAGAGCCAGTGCGGCTCGAGGCCACGAATCACCGCCGCCCAATCGCCGAAGTTGGTCACGCCGGAGTAGAGAAAGTAGCCAGTGCCAGTGAAGAAGTTTCCGGCCATCGCCAGGACGAGAAAATACCGAGTCGCCGGTTTGTAACCCTCGGATTTTCGTAGCAGCAGCCAGAAGATGGCGCCGAAGAGAAGGTTCGCGAGCGTGCCGTTCGCCGAGATCCAGCGAGTGTCGATGTCAGTGGAAAGCGCGACCGTACTCAGCGTGAGATGATGCGCGCCGCTAAGCCAGGCCGTGACGCCGTGGCCCAACCCTTCGTGCAGGACGTCGTCGAGCACGTAGGCGAGAAGGGAGATGAAAATAACGGTTGGACGATCGTCGTGGACGGCAGCAGGTTCGGACACGTCGCGTTTGTATCACACACGACCGCCAAGTCGCTATTCACTCCGGCCTGGGGGAATGGGCCATGAAGGCCTACAAAGGAATAGGGATGGAAGGCCCCATCGCGAAGTGGTACGCGAAGATCACCCGCAACGACATGGAGGAATTCAAGGCTCTCGCGCGGAGGATGTCGGATGGGCTCGCGCCAGGAGCAAACGTGCTCGAAGTAGCGCCAGGCCCGGGATATTTCGCGATCGAGCTCGCCAAGCTGGGAAATTACGCCGTCACGGGACTGGATATCAGCCAGACATTTGTCGAGATCGCCCGCAAGAATGCGCGAGCGGCGGGAGTCCAGGTCGACTTCCAGCGCGGAGACGCTGCGAGCATGCCCTTTGCCGATCGTTCATTCCATCTGGTCGTCTGCCGTGCGGCTTTCAAGAATTTTACCGACCCGGTGGGAGCGCTGCAGGAAATGGGTCGCGTGCTCGCAAGGCGGGAAGGCGGTCATCATCGATCTGCGGAAGGACACGCCCAAAGAAGAGATCGATGCGCACGTCGATCCGATGCATGTCGGTAAGTTGAATTCGGTTCTGATCAAGCTCAGCTTCCGAACCACGCTGTTAAAGCGTGCCTATACCCGAGCGGATTTTGAGCGATTCATCGCCCAGAGCGGGTTTCGGAAATTCGAGATCGCCGCTCATCCGGTGGGATTCGAAGTGAGCTCATTCAAGTGACCAGGCTGGGTCGGGCGAGTGCGGAGCGGCCCAGAAACCGCGCGGCGGAGCCGAGTTCTTCTTCGATGCGCAGGAGCTCGTTGTATTTGGCGGTGCGGTCGCTGCGCGACGCTGAACCGGTCTTGATTTGGCCCGTGCCCATGGCCACCGCGAAATCGGCAATGAAGGCGTCCTCGGTCTCGCCGGAGCGATGCGAGATGACCGCAGCGTAGTTGGCCGTGCGTGCCATTTCGACAGCTTCGACTGTTTCGGTGACGCTGCCGATCTGATTCAACTTGATCAGGATCGCGTTCCCGATCCCTTCGGAGATTCCCCGCGAGAATATTTTCGGGTTGGTGACAAAGATGTCGTCGCCCACGAGCTGAAGTTTGCCGCCCGCCTGCCGGGTGAAATGTTTCCAGCCATCCCAATCGTTTTCCGCAAATCCGTCTTCGATCGAGACGATGGGATACTGGCGCACCCAACTGGCCCAGAACTCGGCCATCTGGTCCGACGAACGGGCGGATTTATCCGATTTCTTGAAGACGTACTTCCTGGTGCTGTTGTCGTAGAACTCGCTCGCCGCAGGATCGAGCGCGATGGAAACTTGGTCGCCGGGCCTGTATCCGGCGGTGGTGATGGCTTCCAGCACGCGCTCGAGCGCCTCCTCATTCGATTTCAAATTGGGAGCAAAGCCGCCTTCATCGCCGACGGCGGTGGAGTAACCGTTCTTCTTCAGCACGGCCTTGAGATGGTGAAAGACCTCGACGCCCCAGCGCAGCGCTTCCCGGAAACTCGGCGCACCGACCGGCGTGACCATAAATTCCTGGATGTCGACCGAATTATCGGCATGCGCCCCGCCGTTCAGGATATTCATCATGGGGACGGGAAGAATCTCGGCCGAGCGGTCGCTTGAATACTGGGCCAGGTATTTGTAAAGGGGCTGTCCTCGGGCGGAGGCCGCCGCGCGCGCGGCGGCCATGGAGACAGCCAGGATCGCGTTAGCGCCCAGTTTTGATTTATTCGGAGTGCCGTCGGCTTCCATCATGCGGCGGTCGAGCGCGGCCTGCTCAGTCGCCTCCATGCCGGTGACGGCACGAGCGATGGTGGTGTTCACGTGGGCGACGGCTTGGAGCACGCCCTTGCCGAGGTAGCGGTCCTTGTCACCATCGCGCAGCTCGATCGCTTCATGCTCGCCCGTCGAGGCACCCGAAGGCACCGCGGCGCGGCCGAGCGCACCACCCTCCAGGCGTACGTCCGCCTCGACGGTGGGATTGCCGCGGGAATCAAGAATCTGACGGCCATGCACTGCGACAATTTTCGTGGACATGCGGTCACCTTGGGGACTGCGCGTGAGCCGGGCTTCCAGACTCCGCACCCCCGGCGTCGCGTCCGAGGGCTTGGAAGCCCTAATCCCTTCGAGCCAGCAAAAGCCAAGGACTGAAGTCTACGGGAATCTTGGTTCGTGGCCAAGCAAGACGGTAGCGCTCTTCCAGGTCGTGCCAGTAGGCCTCGGGAACGGCAAGCTGCCGGGCGTAGGTGCTGGCATAGGAGGTGGAGCGCCAGAAGCCGACCAGCTCGTGCGGCGTGAGCCAGACGATGTGCGGAATGGTGCGCTCTTCGAGAATCGTAAAACCGGTCGCTGCGCGGCGGGCGTGATCGGCAGACTCAGCGAGATCCAGACGCGGGTCGCGGAACCTGTTCCAGCGGTCGGCAAATTCCTGACGAGTGATGGCCTGCGCAGGATCGGGCGTGCGCGGCAGACCGACTGCCCAAATCGCAAGGATGCCGGCTGGACGCAACCATCTGGCCACGTTTTCGATCATGCGCGGGATGTCCATCCCGCAGAGCGCGGCGTCCACGGTAATGAGATCGATGCTGCGAGGCTCCTGCTCGAACTGGTCCCGCTCAACGGCGATGAGTTCGTTGAAGTATGGCAGAAGCCAGTTGCCCGTGCCTGCGCCCAGGCTCAAAGCGCGACGCCGGTGTTCGGGCGGGATGACGGCCAGGATGTACTCGAACAGTTCTGCCGGATGGCTGGGGTGAAAGGCAACGGAAACGCCAAGACTGGACGGAAACGCCATGGAGCCGTGGGCCCTCCACAAGAAAACTGCCGGCCTCGCGCCGGTCAATCGGATCACTCGGGCTCTTCGATCATCGATTCGGGGCGAACGACCACAACAATGCCACTGTCGGAAACCGCGTAACGGCTGCGATCGGCTTCCAGATCGTGGCCGATGACCGTACCCTCGGGCAGTTGGACGTGGCGATCAATGATGGCGCGGCGAATGCGGGAGTGCCGGCCAACGTTCACGTGATTGAAAATGATCGAATCCTCGATTTCCGCATAGCTGTTGACGCGCACATCGTACCCGATCACCGATTTCGATACCCGCCCGCCCGAAATGATCGACCCGCCGGAAACGACCGAGTCGAGCGCCACCCCCATGCGTGGCGGATCGGCAAACACAAACTTCGCCGGCGGATATTGCTGCTGCCAGGTGTGAATGGGCCAACTTTTGTCATAGAGGTTGAAGATAGGCGACACGGCCACCAGATCCATATTGGCTTCATGATAGGCGTCGATCGTTCCGACGTCGCGCCAGTAGGACGTTTCTTTCTTGTTTTCGTCGCGGAAATTGTAGGCAAAGACGCGGTACTTCGAGATGATGCGGGGAATGATGTCTTTGCCGAAATCGTGCGCCGAGGCGGTGTTCTCGGCGTCGTCGATCAAGACCGGCACCAGAAGCTGGGTATTGAAGAGGTAGACGCCCATCGAGGCGTTGCACATCCCGGGCTGAACGGGCGAAGTCTGGGGCCGGACGGGTTTTTCCTCGAAGTCGACGACGCGCCAATCGGCGTCGGTTTCAAGAACCCCGAATTTTCCGGCCGCGCAGGCAGCATCCATTTCGATTGTGGCCACGGTCACGTCGGCACCCGAACCGATGTGCTGCTCAAGCATCTTCTGGTAGTTCATCTTGTAGATATGGTCGCCGGAAAGAACGAAGACATAGTTGGACTGCTCGCTGCCGATGGAATAGATGTTCTGGTAGACGGCGTCGGCCGTGCCTTGGTACCAGTGCTGCGAGACCCGCATCTGTGGCGGCAGGACTTCGATGAAATCGCCGAGGCCCATCAAGGACGACCAGCCGCGGCGAATGTGACGGTTGAGACTCAGGGCTTTGTACTGTGTGAGGACAAAGACGCGGCGCAGGTCGCTATTAAGACAGTTCGACAGAGTGAGATCGATGATGCGAAAAACGCCGCCAAAGGGAACCGCCGGTTTGGCGCGGTCGCGGGTGAGCGGCCATAACCGTTCTCCCTGGCCGCCGGCCAGGAGAACGCCGATCGCGTTGCGCATCGAGGCCATCGCCTGACGACTCCCTGGGAAGACATTCTAGCAGCAGGAACCGCGTCGGCGACCGAGAAGGTTCGTGCCGGTCCTTGTGCAATTTAAGCCTTGACTTAGGGGGTAGCCTCCGATAGAAGAGGTGGGCAATAGCCGGCCAGAAGGGTGCCGGCCGCGACTGGTTTCGTCCATCAATCCAAAATTCCAGAAAGAGTTGGGGGTGAATACGCGTGGCAGAAGTCGTAATTCAAGAGGGCGAGTCTTTGGAGAACGCTCTTCGCCGCTTCAAGAGGAAGGTGCAGTCGGAAGACATCATCAAAGAGATCAAGAAGCACAGCTACTACATGAAGCCGGGCGAAAAGCGTCGCGCCAAGGAAGCTCTCTCGCGTAAGCGCCTCCGAAAAAAGCAGCGGCGTGAGCAGGATTAGGGAACCTTCGTTCCAGTCAGTTTCGGGCCAGCGGGTAGGTGATATCCGCGGGTACCCGCGGGTAGAGTCACACCATTCGCTCCGAGCTCGGCCCCTGCTTCTCCTGTGCGACGACGCACCCGGAGCGGCGTATGGAATATCATGACAAGGTTCTGAAGTGCGCAGAATGCGGATCGGAGTTCGTTTTCACCGCCGGCGAACAGATGTTTTTCGCCGACAAAGGCTTTAAGAACGAGCCGAAGCGGTGCAAGGCATGCAAGGCCAATCGCGCTCAGGGAACCAACGGTTCAAACACGCCTACCGGAAGCGTTCAGCGCGTGGAAACGAAAACGGTCTGCTCGCAATGCGGCAAGGAGACCACCGTTCCTTTCAAGCCGACGCAGGGGCGTCCGGTGTATTGCCGCGAATGTTTTCAGCAGCGACGCGGGATGAGCGCTCAAAGCACCACGGCGTAGGCCAGCCCCCGGGTCGGACCCATCCAGCCAACACCTGGCTCTATCTCCAGCCGAGCACGTTCCGGAAGGCCTTGGTGGTAGCACCCGTGCCATCCTAAGATTGTTATAGAGGAGCTGGACCTTTCATGGATGAAAAGCTTCTGCGGGAATCGCTGGGCCGCGCGCTCGATTGGCACGAGGCCCACGTCGACTGGAAGAAAACCTTCCAAGGCATTCCGGCCAAAGACCTGGGGAGGCGGCCGAAGGGAGCGAAGCATTCGCCCTGGGAATTGCTCGAGCACATGCGCATCGCCACCTGGGACATTCTGGAATTCAGCCGCAACCCCAAGCACGTGTCTCCCGATTGGCCACAGGGATATTGGCCGAGCGGACCGCAGCCGCCGAATGCCGCCGCCTGGCAGAAGAGCGTAAAGGCACTTGAGCACGACTTGGATGGGATGCGCAAGCTGGTGAACGACCCCCAAACGGACCTGTTGGCGCCGATACCGGGGGGCTCCGGGCAAACGATTCTGCGCGAGGCGCTGTTGATCGCCGACCACAATGCCTACCATCTGGGCCAGCTCGTGCTGGTGCGGCGGCTGCTGGGTTGTTGGCCGGAACGCTAAACCGCACTTCGAGCTGGCATCTTCTGACGTCGAAAGGTCGTTCGCATCAAAAGTATGGGATCGAGGGGCACAGAATGACCCGGGGCGATGTGGTGGCGGAGTCCGCCGCGTCGCGGGAGGTCGAGGAACCTGTCTGGGACTCCTTCCGCCGCTGGGGATACCTGCAGGCCAATCTGGATCCGCTCGGTGATCTCGAGCCGGTGGCGATGCCGGAGCTCGAGCTGGTCGGCGCCGAAGCCGATGCGGCGCGACGCGTCTACTGCGGAACGATTGGCGCCGAGTTCATGCACATTCCCGATCACGCGCGGCGTCGGTGGGTCGAAGAGCGCATGGAATCGGACGGGCCCGAACCGGATCGGGGGCGAATCCTGGACCTGTTGGTCCGCGCGGAAGTGTTCGAGCAGGTGCTGCAAACTCGCTACCTGGGCACGAAGCGCTATTCCCTGGAAGGCGAGGCCGCGCTACTCCCGCTGCTCGATTCCATTTTGAGCGCCGCCGCCGAGCGGGGCGCCACCAAGGGCATGCTGGCGATGAGCCATCGCGGCCGGCTGAACGTGATGGTGCACATCGTCGGACGGGCGGCAGCGGAGGTTCTCGCGCGATTCGAAGACGTGGACCCCCGCAGCACAATGGGCGGCGGCGATGTGAAGTATCACATCGGCGCGACCGGAGAGTTTCACGCCGCCAATGGAGCGGAGATCAGCATCCATCTGGTCTCGAACCCCAGCCATTTGGAGGCGGTCGATCCTGTGCTGATGGGCCGCACCCGCGCCAAGCAGATGCGTCGAGGCCCAAGTGGGCGCAAGCAAGTTGTGGCCATCGCCCTGCATGGCGACGCAGCGTTCGCGGGACAGGGAATTTGCGCCGAGACGCTCAATCTCGCCTGCCTGCCGGGGTTCACGATCGGAGGCTCGGTGCATATCCTGGTCAACAATTTGATCGGATTTACGACCGGGCCGCGCGACAGCGTTTCCTCGCGATTCGCCTCCGATCTCGGCAAGCGCCTGGCCGTTCCGATATTTCATGTGAACGCGGAAGACCCCGATAGGGTGGTGCGCGTTGGGCGCATGGCGCTCGACTATCGCTATGCATTCGATTCCTCGGTGATCATTGATCTCATCGGGTACCGCCGCCACGGCCATAGCGAAGTGGACGATCCCACCATCACGCAGCCGTTGCGCTACCGGAAAATCGAAGCGCACCCGCCGATGTGGCAGATCTACGCGGAGAAAATCGGCGCCGATGCCGAGCCGATCGTTCGGCGCGTGCGGGCGGAACTCGACGCCGCGCAGAAGGAAGCGCAGGAGATCGAGAAGCGTCCGGCCCTGCGGCGGCTGCCGCGGTACTGGAGCGGTTTTCTGGGCGGACGGTACGAAGCTTCCTACGAGGTGGACACCGCAGCGCCGGCGGAAACCATCGCCGCGATCGGCGAATCGCTGGTCAGCTACCCGAACGGATTTCACATCCACCCGAAAGTGAAGAAACTGCTCGAACAGCGCCTGGAGATGGCGCAGGGCAAGCGGCCAATCGATTTCGGAACGGCCGAAGCGCTGGCGTTTGGCTCCTTGCTCCTCCAAGGCGTGCCGGTCAGACTTTCCGGGCAGGACAGCCGGCGCGGCACGTTCAACCAGCGGCATGCGGCGCTGATCGATACGGAAACCGAAGAGGAGTTCGTCCCGCTCGAACACCTGGCGCCCGATCAGGCCTGGTGCGAGATTTACAATTCGCCGCTTTCCGAAGCCGCTGTGCTCGGTTACGAGTACGGATTCAGCCGTGATTTTCCCGAAGCGCTGGTTTGCTGGGAAGCGCAGTTCGGTGATTTCGCCAACGGGGCGCAGATCATCATCGATCAGTTCATCGCGGCCAGCGAGGACAAGTGGAATTTGCTTTCCGGCATCGTTCTCTTGCTGCCGCACGGCTATGAAGGCCAGGGGCCGGAGCATTCCAGCGCGCGGATGGAGCGCTTTCTCGAGCTTGCCGCGCGAGACAACATGCAGATTTGCCAGCCTTCCACGGCTGCGCAGTATTTTCACCTGCTGCGCAGGCAAGCGATCAGGGTATGGCGCAAGCCGCTGGTCGTGTTCACGCCCAAGAGCATGCTCCGGCATCCGGCGGCATCATCCGAGCTGGGAGATTTCACGAGCGGCCGATTCCGCGCGGTCCTTCCCGATCGCGGCGACGGTTCCGCCCGGCGAGTTCTGCTGGCGACCGGCAAGATCGGTCATGAACTTGAAGCGGAACGAAAGCGCCGCCAGATTGGTTCCACCGCCATGGTGTTCGTCGATCAGCTCTATCCCTTCCCCGAAGCCGAACTCGCCGCCGAAATGGATCGCCACCGGAACGCGCGCGAATTCGTCTGGGTGCAAGAAGAACCCGGGAACATGGGCGCGCGCGCGTTCATGGTTCCTCAGCTGGAGCGGTTGGCACGCGGCCGCGTGGTTCTCTCGGTCAACCGCTCGGAAAGTGCCAGCCCCTCGACCGGCTCCGCCAAGGCCCACGACATGGAGCAGAAGACGCTCCTGACACTCGCGTTGGGAATCCCGTAGGGCCGGTTCCGTCCAGACAAGGCGGGCTGCTAGGGTCGCGAGAAAAGCAGGCTGTGGCCGCGCGCCGTCGTCCTACCGATTACCGTCTCCGAGAAACCGGCATCGCGAAACATCTGCTCATACTCGGCGAGTGTGTAGACATCGCCGCCGACCGTCATGCCCAGCATCATCATGCCGAAGCCAGCGGCACGGGGCGGCGAGACGCGATCCGGGTTGGGGACCCAGTCCATGGTCAGGACCCTGCCACGGGGCACAAGCGATTTGCGAATCTTGCGCAGCAGGGTTGTAATTGCCGGCGGGTCGTAATGGTGCAGGAATTGGGCGATCAGCACGATGTCGTAACCGGTGCCGAACTCAATTTCAAACGCGCTGCCCGGCAGTCGATGCCAACGGCCCTGGACTCCCGCTCGGCGCGCATTTTCCTCCGCAACGTCGAGCACCCGGTTCCAATCCTGAGCGAAGATCTCCGCATTCCGGTTCTGCTTCGCGACGGCGATGCCGTACAAACCGTGCCCCGCGGCGATGTCCAGCACCTTCCATTTGGCCCCGGCCTGGGCATCCAGAGCAGCGGACACCTCTTCGGCCGACGGCACGGTCAAAGCCGCCATCGAACGCGCAAAATGGATCCAGATGGGATTTTCCCGCGAGACCGATCCCTCACCATGACCCATCGCTGGCCGCCCGGTGCGAATGGTTTCGGTGAGATGCATGAATGCGGAGACCGTCTCGGGCAGAGCCAGAAAGCCTGCCGCGGATGCCTGGCAAGCCGGTGAACGGCGGTCGAGAAAAGTGGCGGAATCAGCCGTGAGCGTGTAGCGGTTGTCTCGCTTGGCAAGAAATCCAAGGATCGTAAGGTAGTCGCAAAGGATGCGAATGCCGCGCTCGGTTGCCTGGCATCGCTTTGCCAGCTCGGGTGCCGTGTCGACGCCCTCGCCGATGGCGGTGAACACGTCGAGCTCGATCGCGGCTTTCAGTGCGGCCGTGTTTTGGTAGGCGTTCAGCGTCTGATAGACCAAGCTCGGATTGACTGGGGTGGTGCTGGGTTTGGTAGCCATCTGGGTCAGTCACCGGAAGCTTTCTGCGAGTTTTGGTCAAAGCACCAGTTGACGAATTGCGGCGTATATCGTGCGCCGACCGCAGCAGGCACATCGCGCTCGGTCAGGAGCTTGAAATCGAACCGAATTTCGCCCGTAGCGCTGACCGTGCCGAGAAGAAAGCCGTAAACGTTCGTCTCGGCCGCTTTTGCCCAAGATTTCTCCGGCGGCAACCGGTATCGCTCCGCTCCGGCTGTCCCTACAATCCACCCCGGTAGCACGCCGCCATGGGTGCGCCAGTACGGGGTATTGAAAATTCCATCCATGAAATAGTGGGAGTGGCTAGCAAGAACGTAAACGCGTTTGCGGCCTTTGTTCTGGGCGTCGAGAAGGTCTCGATAGACCCGCCGGCCGGTTTCTGTCCCGGGCTCGGTTTGGTTCATGCTGTGCGATTTCGAGATGCTTTCCGGCAGCGCCTCATGCATCCCGGCCACGATCGTGAGGATCACCGGGTCGGCCCGGTCACCTGCCAAAACCCTCTCGAGCCAGCTGATCTGAGGCAGATCAAATTGCGAGGGTCCGTTATCGAGGCTGATGAAGTCCACGCCGTTTTGGGTCCAGTGATAGTAGATGTGCGGACCCTTGTCTTCGGGATTATCGGCGAGGCGCTGGGCGCGCAGATTGGGCCGGTCGAGCCACCGGTCGAACTCCTGGAGGTAGTCGGCCTCGGCGGTCGGGCGCGCAATCACTTCGTGGTTTCCCCGCACCAGATAGACCGGCAGCGAGCCGAACGGTTGAAGTTGGTTCCGAATGAAGTCATCCCAAGCCAGCTTGCGATATTCGGGAACGGTCAGCGGATTTTTGAGGTATTCCGGCTGTTGCTGGATATCCTCGTCGATTTCCGACATTTTGCGGAAATCTCCCAGATGCCAGTAAAACGAGGCGCCACTTTTCTCGACCGCCGCGGCAATCGCCGGCATGACCACGTCTCCGCAATTGCGCGAGTCGCCCGAGACGGCAAACTTCCAGGCCTCTCCGGCCTGGGCCGCTGCAGAGGTGCCGGCGAGCGAGAAGACCCAGGCCAGCAGCAAGAGGCGGATCGGTTTCATTCTCCAAACCCAGGCCTGATAGTGTCATGCGGCGTCGAACAATCGCAACAGAGTTTACTTCCGCCCTCCCAGGCCGGCAGGCGGAATTCGATGTAAACTAAGCGCTCTAGAATCCTCAAGATCAGGTTATCGCGTTTCGAAAGCGCGGAGCTCTGGGCCTCGAGCGAACCGCTCGAGAACCGGACGTGGCACTGCGGAGGAGAAACAGTGAAGCGCATTCTTGTAGCGGACGACGACCGCACCGTTCGGGATTGGCTTGCGGGAATTTTGCGCGCGGAAAAATTCGACGTATCGACTGCCACCGATGGAAGCGCGACGCTCAAGAAGCTGCGCGCCGGAAAATTTGACCTCGTGCTGTTGGACGTCCTGATGCCTCGGATGAGCGGGCTGGAGGTTTTGGCGGCCCTGCGCGGCCGGAAGAATCTGCCCAAGTTCATCGTCGTCACTTCCGACGATTCTCCCGCCACTGTTCTCGCCGCCATCCGTGAGAACGCCCACCAATACATTGCCAAGCCGATCCATCAGGATTCGCTCATCCGTTTGGTGCGGCAGACGCTCGGTCAGAAAGCACCATCGCAGGCGATCGAGGTCATTTCAGCCCGGCCGGATTGGATCGAGCTGGCCGTTCCCTGTTCTCTCGAAGCAGCCGAGCGCCTGGAAGGGTTCATGACTCACTTGGAGTCTGGGCTGCCCGAGGAGATACGCGTGGCTGTCGGGCACGCCTTCCACGAACTGCTGATGAACGCGATCGAGTGGGGCGGCAAGCTCAATCCTCGCAGCAAGGTTCGAATTTCTTATCTGCGCGCCAAACGCATGGTTATGTATCGGATCGCCGATCCGGGGCCCGGATTCAGGCTGGCCGATCTCGACCACGCCGCGATCGCCTACGGAGACGAGCCCATGAAACACGGGGACGTTCGCGCCGAGAAAGGATTGCGACCCGGAGGGTTCGGCCTGGTCATGGTCAAGGCCAGCGTGGACGAATTGCTCTTCAACGAGAAGCGCAACGAAGTCGTTTTCGTGAAATACCTGGATTGAGTCTGGGTCTCCCTGGTACGTTGGTAACATTGCTGCCGCCGCTCGCCGGTCGTAGCCTGGCTTGATAGGGGAAGGCGGATGATTGCGCCACTGATTGGCGCCACGCTACTGGCGGCGGCCATCCAGTTCGTGTTCTATTGCCGCTCGGCACTAGCGGCTGCCCGGAAGGCTGAGCCTTCAAGACAGGTACTAAGAGTTGCGGGTCTGGAGAACCGCAGACCTGGTTCGGGCGACTTCCAGCGCCTCCTCGAACTCGCCTGCCTGTGTCCGGAACACGGCAAAGACGAGGCACGAATTCGAGCGGTGGCCAGCTATTATCGAGCCGTGCGACTACTCGACCGTTTCTTCGATCGGCTGCTGCCGGAGGTTTCTTCTTGGGCGAAACGCGAGCAAGGCGCCTGCGCGTATTTCGCCGCAGTCATTCTGGACAGAAGAATATCGTCAAGCCGTGCCCTGTTCCTGGAACGGGCCAACCGCCTTTAATTCCGCCCCTCGGCTCGACCTGCCCGCACTCGGCTGCTACCATACATCCCGGAAGCTCCCTGTGAAGACCCTAGAATGGCGCGTGCTCGAAGCGATTCGGCGCAGGCGGATGCTGGCACCAGGCGATCGTGTGGGTGTGGCTGTTTCCGGTGGGGCGGATTCGGTGGCGCTGCTGCGCCTGCTCGAGACCATCCGCAGCCCGTTGGGAGTAACTCTGCTTGTCGTCCATTTTGACCACGGATTGCGAGGCGAGGAATCGACAGCCGACCGTCGATTCACAGAAGAACTAGCCAGGGCGCAGGGGCTTGATTTCGTTTGCGAGGGCGTCGACGTTCTGGCGGCGGCCGCCAAGCAGAAATGGAATCTCGAAGATGCTGCTCGGCGTCTGCGATACGCCTTTTTCGAGCGCCTGGTCGGCCAAGGGCGCGCCACACGCATCGCCGTGGCGCATACGGCGGACGATCAGGCAGAAACGGTTCTTGCTCACCTGATTCGAGGCACCGGTCTTGGGGGCCTTGCCGGGATTTACCCGTCGGTTGGAGCGATCGTGCGGCCCTTGCTCGGCGAGCGTCGTCTGACGCTTCGAGAGTACCTCGCTTCGCTCGGCCAGACCTGGCGCGAGGACTCGAGCAATCTGGACGAGCGCAGGCTTCGCGCACGCATTCGCAGGCGGCTCCTGCCGCTGCTCGAGCGCGACTTCTCCCCGCAGGCAGCAAAACATTTAGCTTCGCTGGCCGAACTCGCGCGGGAAGAGGGCGCGTTCTGGGACGCGCTGGTCGAGAATTGCTTTTGCGCGCTCGTGACCAAAACGGACGACCGACGGAGCATCTCCATCCAAGATTTGCTGCAACCGATCGATTTTCGAGCACGACAAGCGCCCGACCACGGGTTCCCATCCCAGGCGCTCGCTGCGTTAACCGAACGTCTCATCCGGCGTCTATACCAAGAGATGCGCGGCGGCCGGCGAGGGCTGACGGCGGCGCATGTCCAGCAGGTGATGCATCTGGCATCGGACTCCTCAAGCGGCCATCGAGTGGAACTGCCGCGGGGCGTTGTGGTGGATCGTGTTTTTGGCGATTTGGTGTTCTCGCAACCGCTTGCTCGCCGACCGGCCTTGCGTGCGGAAACCTATCACCACTTGGTGCGATTGCCCGAGCGCGGCCAAACCACCGTTGCGGTGCCGGAACTCGCACGACGCTTCTGCCTGAAAGTGATTGACTGGTCTTGGCCGGAGCGCGACACTAGAATTGAAGCGTTGGCCCTTGACGCTGAGCGGCTTTCGGCACCTCTTGTGCTACGCAACTGGCGCCAAGGAGATGCCTACCGCATTCGGGGGCACAGGCGAGTTCGAAAGCTCAAGAGAATGTTTGTGGAGCGACATGTTCCGAGGAGTGATCGAGCCGGCTGGCCGGTGCTGGAGAGCGCCGGCCGGGTCGCTTGGGTCCGAGGGATGCCGCCCGCAGAAGAGTTTTGTGCCCGGGAGGGCACTCGCAGCGGAGTAGTCATCGAGGAAGAGCGCATTTGAGCGCACTTCGCGTGGCGGTTACCCGAAAGCGGCTGGCGGCCCGAGTCGAGCAGATGGGCCGGCGAATTTCTCGGGATTACTCGGGCCGAACGGTTGACGTGGTTGTGGTGCTGGAAAACGCGTTCGTTTTTGCGGCGGACCTGGTTCGCGAAATTTCAAGCCCCGTGGCCTGTCACTTCGTGCGGTCCGAGGTGCGGGACGTGCGGCTGGCCGGCCGCGACTACCGGGAAATCTTCTTCAGTCGTCCGCCGGATCTGGGTGGCCGCGACGTTTTGGTGGTGGATGCAGTGCTCAATACCGGCGTTACGCAAGACTTCCTGTTGAAGCGGCTCGAGGAGGGTCGGCCGCGATCGCTGCGCTTGGCGGTACTATTCGATAAGCTCCAAGCGCGCAAGGTCAATATCAGCGCTGCATACACCGGCTTCGACGCTGCATCTAGGCAGTGGGTAGGATACGGCCTGAGTGACCGGAGGGGGCTTTACAGGAATCTGCCCTACCTCGCGGTTCGCAAACAGGCGAAAGCTCGCAAGAGGGTCGCGAGGTAGACGGTGAACTCCACAGTTCGCACGATTTTGTTTTGGGTCATGATGATCGCGCTGGCGGCCGTGCTCTGGCAGATGGCCTCGAAAGGGGGCCCGGCACCGCGCGAAGAGGAGACCAACTACTCGAGTTTTCTCGATAAGGTAAATGCGGGGAGCGTCAAAGACGTCACCGTTTTGCTTTCACCCAACAGCGCCGAGCTCCAGGGCGATTTCAAGGATGGCACGAAATTCCGCGGCGTGACCGTTGCCAATGCGGCCATTCCGGATGTCACCAAAGCCCTTCAGGATCAAAAGGTCCCCTACAACTACAAGGAAGTCAAAGAAGCGAACTGGCTGAGCCTGGTCATGACACTCGCGCCCATCCTGCTGATCTTGGGCTTCTGGATCTTCATGATGCGGCAGATGCAGGCCGGTGGGAACAAGGCGCTCAGTTTCGGCAAGTCTCGTGCGCGGTTGCTGACCGCGCAGCAGAAGAAAGCTACCTTTAAAGATGTAGCGGGAATCGACGAAGCCAAGGAAGAGCTCTACGAAATCATCGATTTCCTCAAGGATCCGCAAAAGTTCCAAAAGCTGGGCGGGCGCATTCCCAAGGGAGTGCTGCTGGTGGGCCCCCCGGGAACCGGCAAGACTCTGCTGGCGCGCGCCATTGCCGGCGAAGCAAACGTCCCGTTCTTCTCGATTTCCGGTTCTGACTTCGTGGAGATGTTTGTGGGCGTCGGCGCGAGCCGCGTTCGTGACCTGTTCGAGCAGGGCAAGAAAAATGCTCCCTGCATCATCTTTATCGACGAGATTGATGCTGTGGGCCGCCATCGTGGAGCGGGTCTGGGCGGCGGACATGATGAGCGCGAGCAGACCCTGAACGCGCTGCTGGTCGAAATGGATGGCTTTGAGTCCAATGAGGGTGTCATCCTGATCGCGGCCACCAACCGGCCCGACGTTCTCGATCCCGCCCTGTTGCGCCCCGGCCGATTCGACCGTCGCGTGGTCGTGCCGCGGCCCGACGTTCGCGGGCGCGAGGAAATTCTCCGCGTGCACACGCGCAAAGTGCCCCTGGCAGAGGATGTGGACCTGTCGGTGATCGCCCGAGGCACACCGGGATTTTCCGGTGCCGACATGGCGAATCTGGTGAACGAAGCGGCTCTGTGGGCCGCGCGGCAGAACCGAAAATTCGTCACCATGGCGGATTTCGAGATGTCCAAGGACAAGGTCCTCATGGGCGCCGAGCGCAAGTCCATGATTTTGTCCGATGAGGAAAAAAGGAACACGGCCTATCACGAAGCCGGGCACGCGCTGGTGGCGGCGATGACTCCGGGCGCCGATCCGTTGCACAAAGTGACGATCATCCCGCGGGGCATGGCCCTGGGCGTCACCATGCAGCTGCCGATCGACGACAAGCACACCTACACAAAGGAGTTTCTCGAAGCGCAGCTTGCCGTGCTCATGGGCGGCCGCGCGGCCGAGGAAATCTTCCTGCACCACATCACCACCGGGGCTGGCAACGACATTGAACGGGCCACCGAAATTGCGCGCCAGATGGTTTGCGAATGGGGCATGAGCCCGCTCGGCCCGCTCACTTTCGGAAAAAAAGAAGAGCAGATCTTCCTGGGCCGCGAGATTGCGCAGCATCGCGACTACTCCGAGGACACCGCCATTAAGATCGACGTTGAGGTGCGCACCATTGTCAACTCGGGTTATGCGAAAGCGCGAAACATTCTCGAGACTCACCGCGAGGTTCTCGAACGCATCGCCCAGGCGTTGCTCGATCGCGAAGTCCTTGATGCCGCCGAGCTCCAGCTGTTGATCGAAAGCAAGCCGCTGCCGGATAAGACGCCACCGCCTCCGGCCGCGCCGCCGGTTCCTGCAAAGGAACCGCAGCTTGCGCTGCGCCCCGAACCGCGTCCGATTCCCGGCATGGCCAAGCCGGGCGAAAAACCGGCGCCAGCCTGAATTCGACACCTCAATCCCAGAGGCTCGCCCGCAAGAGGGCGAGCCTCTGCTCGGTTGGGCGGAAATCCCAGAAGCTTCGTTCGTCTCCTGACACGCCTTGAAAAGGCGTAAAATGTGGCCCATGGCAAACCAGACTCACGACACCTTCGAAATCGATTGCCCCTGCTGCGGAGCAAAGCTGACCATCGATCGCGTGCTCGGCATCGTGCTGTCGCACACCGTGCCGGTTCGTCCGCCCTCGATCGATTTGGACGATACGGCCGGGCTGTTGCGTGCGCACGAGGATGCGGTCGAAGCGAAGTTCCGCGCGTCGGTGCACGCCGAAAAGATCAAGGAAGATGTGCTGGCACGGAAGTTCGCCGAAGGTTTGAAAAAAGCCAAGGACGCGCCCGTCGAAAAGCCTTTACGTGATTTCGATCTCGATTAGGCTTCGCCTGCGCCGAGAGCTGCGCTCGGCGAGGTGAAGAGCGGCGCCAGTTGAGCTCCCGGTGTCGCTTCGCATGGCATTGCCACCTGATGATCACTTCTGCCGCCCCATGGCCCGAGCCCGAACCAGACTGTTCTGGGAGGCTCGGGCATCGACGGGAGGGCGAGTTTTGCTTTGTACGATTCTTTGTGCCCTCGTCTCGCATGCCGGCCCTCCCGCGCAATCTAGCAAGGCCGGCAAACGTCCCCTGGAGCTCGATCGCGGCCTCCACTGGCGCCGCAACCCGCGAACTGGCGAGCTGGAAGCCATCACGGCCGGCGAGTTGGGTACGCCCGGCACCCTCGGCGAAGCTCGCGCCCTTCGCGTTCGCACCCAGATGGTCCGGGTCACTTGCACCGTTTCGACCAGCGACGGCCAAGCCGTGCCGGGCCTCGGCCGCGAGGACTTCCGCATTCTCGATGACGGAACCGAGCGCCCCATTTCCTATTTCGACGCCTCCGCCGAGCCTGCCAGCGTCGCGCTGGTCATCGACGCCAGCCCCAGCGTGCTGCGCGATTCCGAGGAAATGAAGCAGGCTGCCGATGCATTAATTGGCACTCTCGCGCCCCTTGACCAAGCAGCGGTTGTCGACTTCTCCGCGCACACCTACCTGCAGCTGGAGTTTTCCGATGCGCGCGAACAGATTCGCCGCGCCATCGCGCGTGTGAACGTGAAGGATTTGCTCGGCGACACCGGCGGATCGAATATCTACCAAGCGGTCTACCTCACGGCGCGCGCTCTTTTCCCTGGCCGCACAGGCCGCAAAGCGATTCTGTTGCTCACCGACGGACAGGACAGCGGCCTTGGCCTCACGCTGGATCCCTCGAGCGAAGCCCCCGGTCCCGGCCGGCCTGCCGATCGCCTCACCTTCGACGATGTCGTGCGCCTTCTGGTCGCCGAGGACATTCAGGTGTTTGCCGTCTCGACCGAAAATCGCCCCAAGATCCTGACGCCCGAGTGGCTTCGGGCGCACCAAAACACCACGCTGGTCTCGCCTTCTGCCCGCGCTGCCGGCATTCCGCCCTACACGCTCTATTTGGCTGAACTCGTCCGCCGCGCCGGCGGCCAACTCTATTTCTTGCGCGAGACGGCAACAATGGCCGACACCTTTCGCCAAATCGCCGGGAGGATCCGCGCCGAATACACCCTCGGTTTTTATCCGGTTTCAGCCGCAAACTCCTCGGGCTCGACCGCCGACGCCCCGACTGGCTGGCACTCGCTCGGCGTCAAAGTCCCGTCCGATCCCAACGTCCGTGTCTCCCACCGCGCCGCCTACTACGTTCCGGCCGTCCCCTGATAGAAGGCACTTTAAAAACCCGTGTGGCTCCCCGGCAGGGAGTCGCTGGTAGTCTCCTACCTTCGACTCGTCCGAAAGAATATTATTGTTGAGCCCAGCAGAAAGACGTATTTGCAAACACGATTTGACTGGGCGAACAAAAGGCGAATATAATCGCCTCGGACTTTGCCCTTGCTGCGTACCTTCCGCTACCGTCTGAATGTAACCGCCAGGCAAGCTCGACGGCTAACCGAGGTGCTCGCCCTCTGCCGCGAACTCTATAACGCCGCGCTCCAAGAGCGCCGCGACGCCTGGCGCACGGCACGCCACAGCATCCGGCTCTATGATCAAACCAAGGAGTTGACCGAGGTTCGTAGGACCCGCCAGGACGTCGCTGCTCTCCCGGTGGACCTGGCCAGAGGACCCCTGCGGCGGGTGGACCGCGCCTTCCGGGCCTTCTTCCGCCGGGTGAAGGCATCGATGTGGTTGCGGTGTCGTGATGAGTCGCGATCAGAACGCCGCGATCAACATTTTACGGCTCGGTAGGAGCCGTGGGGAACTCGCCCAAGAGTCCTAGCGAGTACGAAAATAGGACACTACCCGGAAACCATGATTCAATAGCGGTCCGTGTTCCAGCGCAAAAACTTCCAGCTGCGCACGCGGTCGCGCACCCTCGCACTTGGCCGGCGAACGCTCCTGATGGGCATCCTCAACGTCACGCCGGACAGCTTTTCTGACGGCGGCCAGTATCTGGATCAAGACGAGGCCGTAGCCCACGCATTCGAAATGGAGCGCGCCGGCGCGGATATCTTGGATATCGGCGGCGAATCGACCCGGCCCGGCTCGCGAGGAATCTCCGCACAGGAGGAAATCGACCGGGTGGTCCCCGTACTGGAAAAGCTGCGCGGCCACCTCAGGATTCCCGTCTCGATCGATACCAGCAAATCTGAGGTTGCCGAAGCTGCCATCCGCCAGGGCGCGGAGATCCTCAATGACGTCACCGGACTTCGCCGCGATCCGCTCCTCGCCGAGATCGCCGCCAAGCGACGATTGCCGCTCATTCTCATGCACATGCGCGGCATGCCCTTGACCATGCAGAAAAAGCCTTTCGCCCAGGACGTGATGAGGGACGTGATCGCCGGCTTGCGCCGGGCCGTCGCCGTGGCGCTTCGCGCCGGGGTCCAGAAGTCGCAGATCCTTCTCGATCCGGGCATTGGCTTCGGCAAAAGCGCCGAGCAGAATTTCGAGTTGCTTGCGCGCCTGCCCGAACTAGCCCGATTGGGTTTTCCTTTGCTGGTGGGCACGTCGCGAAAGGGTTTCCTCGGCCAAGCCTTGGGCGGCAAGGCGGAGGGTGACCGCCTGTGGGGCACCGCCGCCACGGTCGCCGTCTCGATTCTCGGCGGCGCGCACATCGTTCGCGTGCACGACGTCGCCGAAATGGTCCAGGTCGCGCGCGTTGCCGATGCGATTGCCCGTCCTCACTCCGCCCCGATTCAGCGCACAGAAAAAACAAGATGACCACCGCCACCTCCCCCATCCTTTCGCGCGAGCAGCGCGCCAACGCGCGCAACGCCCTGATTGCCAGTTTCCTCGGCTGGACGCTCGATTCATTCGACTACTTCATCCTCACCTTTGTTCTCGCTCGGATCGGCACCGAGTTTCATCGATCGCTTGTCGACATGACCTGGACGATTACCGGCGGACTGATGGCACGGCCCATCGGGGCGATCATTTTCGGCCTGCTGGCGGACCGCTACGGTCGCCGCCTGCCTCTGATGATCGATGTGCTGTTTTTTTCGGCGGTCGAATTTCTTTCCGGACTCGCCCCAAGCTATCGCACCTTTCTTATTCTCCGGCTGCTCTACGGCGTCGGGATGGGAGGAGAGTGGGGAGTCGGCGCCTCCCTCGCCATGGAATCGGTTCCAGCGCGGTGGCGGGGAATGCTCTCCGGCGTCTTGCAGGAGGGCTACTCGGTCGGCTATCTGCTGGCCGCCATTGCATTCTGGACGATTTTTCCTTCCTGGGGATGGCGCCCCATGTTTTTTGTGGGAGGCCTGCCCGCGCTGCTCGTGCTTTTTATTCGCGCGAAGGTAAAAGAAAGCGATGTGTGGCGGGCGGAGGCGGCACGGCGACTCAGTTGGCGGGCGTATTGGCGCGCGGTCGCGGCCAACTGGAAACGTTTGGTCTATCTCACGCTGTTGATCGCCGTACTGGCCTTCATGTCCCACGGCACGCAGGATTTCTATCCGACCTTCCTCCAGATCGAGCATCACTTCGGACCGCAAACGACCGCCATCGTTACGGCCATCTCCATGGTGGGGGCCATCCTGGGCGGCATCGTGGCGGGACTCTGCTCCGATCACTGGGGTCGGCGGCGCGCGATGGCAGGCTCTGCGCTCCTGGCGCTTCTGGTCATTCCGCTCTGGATGTTTGCCTCGCCGACCGTCGCTCTGGCCGCCACCGGTGCATTTGTAATGCAGTTTATGGTGCAAGGCGCATGGGCCGTGGTTCCCGCGCATATCAACGAACTTTCGCCTGGCGCAGTGCGCGGGTTCTTTCCGGGCCTGGCCTACCAGCTCGGAGTGGTGATCGCCGCGGGCTCCGCAACGATCGAAGCGACGCTCGGACGGCACTTCACCTACGCGCAGGCCATGGGTGGTTTTGCCGCCATCGCATTTATCGTGGGGGCGATGGTGATCATGGCCGGCCCGGAGGCGCACCGCGTCGATTTCGGTGGGACTTCCTAGGCGCTCGCGGCGAACCGAGCCTCAGATGAAACATGCGAGACTCCTCAGGGTGCGCCCTTTGGCTCCATAGAGCGCGCGATCCGCACTCGCCAGAATGGCCAGCACCGAGTCGCCATCGTGCGGATAGACGGCTGCTCCTGCTTTGGCTGTAACGCGCGGCAGTTCTTCCTCGCCCGCCAGGGCCTCGCAAATGCGGCGCGCCACTTCTCGCGCGGCATCCTTGTCGGTCTCCGGCAGAATCAGGGCGAACTCATCGCCGCCATATCGTCCGGCCGTGTCGATCGCGCGGCAGTTCGACTCGAGCGCGTCGGCCATGCGACAGAGTGCGCGACTTCCCACGGTGTGCCCGTATTCGTCATTGATGCGTTTCAGCCCGTCGAGGTCGAAAAGTAACAGCGAAAAGGGCCTTCCCGTGCGTTTGGTCCGTTCGATCTCGTCTCCCAACGTATCGATGATCCGGCGGTAGTTCACCAGACCCGTCAAAGCATCGCTTAAAGCCAGCCGCTTGACGTGCTCGAAGAGTTTCACATTATCGAGCAGCGCGCCGCCGAGCAGCACCGCGTAGCTCGCGAACTGGAAACCAACTCCCAGGGCGAAGGGTCCATCCAGTTGCCGATCGGACTGGCTGGCCGCCATAGAAGAAGCCACGCTCAGTCCGGTCATCAGGTAGAGCGAGTGATCGAACGGAGAGTATGCGTAGTCGAGGCGCCGGTAATAGCCGATCGTCGCAACCGCGAACAGCAGCGCCGGAAACAGATTTCCAGGTCGGGGAAAGATCCCGCCCGTATCCGCCACCCAGCCGGCCGGCAACCATCGGTGTACGCCGCCGAGCGCAGCGGTCAGCAGCACGACCAGGCACAGCGCAACCGAAATCTCGCGGACCGGATGCCGAGCGAGCGGCAGCCGCCGCTCCACATACAAAGCGACGACCATGAGTAGCGCCACGACCGTCGAGCCGAGGACCCACGTCATCGGCTCGCGCGCGGCCGTAATCGAATCCGCTGCGGGAGAGTGGGCCGTGACGAAGCCCGAGCTCGCCAGCGCAATGCCTACCACCAGGAAGCCGCACGAAAGAACCAGTGGCAAGCGATCACTCGTGCCCCGAAAGCGCACCAGGGCGAGAGCAGCAAAGGTAAGCGCGAGAAAGGCCGTGGTGATCTCGACCTCGCCATAGAGCCAGACGTCGAGACCGCCGCCCGTGTGGCGCAGCCATACGGCGAGTGAAAACACCCCGACTGCCAAGCCAGCGAAACAAACAGCCAGCCTCCGCGGCGTCAGAAGCTTCCCGGCGTGATTCGACTTACCTGTCCGAGGCTGCACCTGCGCGTGCTCCCTGGGTTCAGGTTAAACCGCCGCGCTTGCCCCGAACCCAGCCGCGGCAGAATGGCGTTCGTAGGATGCAACGTGCAGCCGCCGAGGTCGGACCATTCGCCCGCCAGCGATCTCTGGAGAGGCCGAGCCCTGGGCGCACCAGCCAGCCGCGCAAAAGTCTGCCCGGACGACGATCAAGCGGTCGGAGCCGGGATGGCTTCGATGACCGAAACGCCTTCGACGATCGAGACATTTTGCGGGGACCGGTCTTCGGCGGCGACCGGGATGATGCGCTCGATCTGAAATCCGCCCGCGGCTAGCAGCGGTTTCCATTGGGAGGGGCTGCGTTCCTTGCCACCGGTGACCGCCATCATGTTGAGATCGGCTAGGAGGAGGCTCTGGAGTTTTGGGTCGGCGTGGGAGACGACGTCGGGAAGCACGAATTCGATCACGAGCAGAACGCCACCGGAGGGGATCACGGCGCGACAATTCTTCAGGATCCGAATCGCGAGGTCGTCGCTGTAGCCGTGGAGCACGTGCTTCATCGCATAGACGTCCGCTCCCGAGGGAACACTCTCGAGCAAATCGGCCGCAACCAGTTTGCAGCGATCGGCCAGCCCGTCGGCCCGGATGCGTCGAGCCGCCGCTTCGATCGAGGGCTCGCGGTCGACGAGCATGCCGGCCAGGTGCAGATTGGACTTCAAGACCGCGCTGAGGAGTGAGCCTCCGCCACCGCCTAAATCCGCGACGACTTTCCTGCCGGCGAAATTCCAGGCTCGGGCGATCGGCATGTAGTCTTCAGCTGGTGCGGTGCCCATCACGGCGCGAAAAATCGCGTTTGCCTCCGGCTCCTTTGACCAGCGTGACTCGATGCCCAGGCTTTCCATCACCTGGAAGGCCTTTTGTCCGGTGCGCACGCAGTCGGTAAGAAAGGACCAGGCATCGGCGAGCAGGTCTGCCCAGAAGATGACCGCCGGCCAGACCGAATTCGGCGCGCTCTTGCGCAGCGGCTCGCCCAAGGGCGTGAGTACAAATCGGCCCGGTGTTGTCTCGGCCGTAATTCCAAAGATCGCGAGTGCGCGCAGCAGACGGTAGAGCGAATCGCGATCGGCCGCGCAGGCTTTGGATAGCTCGTTCAGGCCACGCTCGCCGTCGGCCAGTAGATCGGCGATGCCCAGACGCGCCGCCGCGCCCACCATCCGGCTGCGCGAGTAGGCCATTGCCATTTCGACCAGAGCGGAGCCACTGGTCGCGTTGTCGATTCTGGTGCTGGTTTGAAGCATCGCGTTCTCCCCCGAGAGCCGTAGAAAGATATGAGAATATGGGTAGCCGAATGCCGATCCGGCCGCAAGGGCACCCACACTCGCTATTGGTTGGCCGGGGCGATGCGCGTGCCGATGTACCAGGTGTTGCCAAACGGATCCCTCACGCCGCCGTTGCGATCGCCGTAGGATTGGTCGGCGGGAGGATAGACCGAGGTCGCGCCAGCCTTCAAGGCGCGCTCATAGACCCGGTCGCAATCGTTCACGTATAGATAGAAAGTGCTCGGCATCGGCTGATAGATTCCGTGCGCTTCCCCCATCTCGACGACCGAATCGCCGACGCGAACCTCCGCGTGATGGACAACGCCGTCCGGCGAGGCGTACTTGGCGATCTCCTCGGCGCCAAACGCGCGCTGGAGGAAGTCGATCATGGCCTCGGCCTTGACCGGATGCAGGTAGGCGAGGACATTGTTTAAGCCCTTCGGCAGGTACGACTCGCCTTGACTTGTGGCAATGTACCAGTAGTTGCCGAACGCGTCTTTCACACCGGCACCGCGCTCGCCGTAGTCGTGATCCTGGGGCGCGCCCAGGGAGGTAGCCCCGGCATCGAGAGCCCTGTGGTAGACGGCGTCGGTGTCCGTCACGTACACGTGGAGGGCCTGAGGGCTCGGCGCGGCACGGAACTCACGACCGGGAATGCCCCCGCCCATCATCAGCATCGAATCGCCGATGCGCACCTCGGCGTGGACGCCACCAGCCGAACCGACCGCCCGAAATCTTTCCTCGGCGCCGAAGACCCGTTTCGTGAAATCGATCAGAGCCGGGCCGTCAGCGGCGATCAGGTACGGCGTCACCGTACGGAAACCCTCGGGAATCGGTTCGAGCGCTCGAGTAGCCACGTTCGTTGTCCTTTCCAATTGAGCCCTCAGGCCTGCCTTGAAGCCGGGGCGCGGCAGATCCTTCAGATCGCGAATCAGCTCGATCCAAGGCGCCAAGCCTGGGTCGATCTGGGCCTGCCCACCAGCCCCGAGAAGGGCCTCCACGACTTTGTCGAGCTGTTCGGCCTGCTTGTGCTTAGCCATTTTTGCGTACCGACATGTCCGCTCTGGCGCGCCGTCGCCCGTCCATGCTGGCGCGCAGATTTTGAATCGCTCGAAACTGCAATTGCTTCACGGCTCCATCCGTGCGCCGGAGTTCGCGGGCAATCTCGGCGATGCTCTTGCCTTGGGTGAAACGCATTTCGATCACGCGGCGCTGGTCTCCTCGTAGCGTCGAGACCAGGCGGAACAGGCGCGCCCGTTTTTCGACTTCCTCGGGATGGGAAAGCGCCGAATCGTCGGCCGGATCGTTCGCCGCGGCAGTTGCCTGCTCTCGCCGAGACTGCCGCCACCGGTCTCGAATGGCATTGGCAGCAATACGGTAGAGCCAGGCTACAAACGGTCGACCGCGCCATTCGAACCGCTTGATATTGCCGAGCGCATTGCGAAAGACGTCGGCGGTAACATCTTCGGCATCCTCTCGATTGCTCACGCGGCGGGCGACGAAGGCATAGACGCGCTCGAAGTTCTGCTCGTAAAGCTCGGTGAAGCGTGCTGGGTCGGCCTGGACCGCCGCAATCAAGAGCCGCTCGTCCTGCAAGTCCTTCGGTGACATCGATGCGCCTTCTTTAGCATAACGGCCGGAGGACCGAAAGGTTACGGGGGCGTAAGCTGATCGGTTGGGTGCGCTTCGACTGAAACTGATCTTCCGCTTCGAATCAGAACGTCTCCGGCTTCCCGCAGCGACCCAACGTGCTGGTAATGCTGCCGGGGCGAAGATCGCCGAGCCGCGCGATACCCTGGCAACAGTTTCCCGTCATCGTCCCCTTGAATTTACTCCGCCACTACACCTGTACCTCGACGCGCTGGGGGGCCGCTTTCCCGCACTGATAATCTGGACCAATCAGAGCGCGAGGAATTCGCCCAAGGAGAGCAGACACATGGGCTTTTTTGACTCCCTCGTGAGCCGCTCCTTTCGAAACGAAAAAGCCGGCCGCGTGGTCGTTTTTTCCGGCGACCGCTCCCATCGCGGCTATCTTGTCCGGTCCGCAGCGGACGAGCTAAAGATCAAATCGTTTCTAAAGATGTTTCTCTTCGCGCAACTCTCCATCCAGAGCTTGGGGATGTTTCTAA
>JASHRC010000191.1 GCA_030037525.1 Candidatus Acidiferrales bacterium
GTGCCACCATGGTCCCAGGGACCGATCACGAGATAATGCTGGCTCACCGCTGCTGCTGGAGCATCCTTGACGTGGCCACGATAGTAGCGCAGCGCTCCGGGCTGGTCGTCATCGAAATAGCCGGTTGCCGTTAGCACCGCGACATCCATGCGAGCATAGTCTTGGGCTTTGGGTTCCGCCGCAAGATTGAAGGCTTCGTCGCCTACGTGGTCGAGCCACATTTTCATGAACGAGGCCTTTTGGCCGCGATCGTCAGTCATCCACCAGTCGTCCTGAGCAATCCCGATAGCATCGTCCTGTTCCCGGAAGGGACGATAGGCAGCGTACTGTTCGAGCATCTTTCCCGCCCAGTAGCTTTGGTTTGCCATGAACCCCGTATTCAGCGAGCGGCCCGATGTGTAGCCCAGGATCACCGCCGACCACGCCTGCGGAATTCCGTTCGTGTTGGGCACATCCCATCCCGGATAGATCGGCACGTAAGGCGCGATGGCGGCAAGGTGCGGCGGGTGCTGGGCGGCGGTGCGCCACTGCGTCATGCCGACGAACGAACCGCCAAACATCACGACATGTCCATCGCTCCAGGGCTGGGCCGCGATCCACTCCACCAGATCGTAGCCGTCGCGCCCAACCTGCAGGCCCAGATTGTCGCTCTTTACACCGCCTGAGCGGCCGCGGCCGCGTACATACGCCTGCACGAAAACATAACCGCGCCGGGTGTAAGCGACGACGTTGCCACGGCGGCCACCATCAATGTCGTACTGAGTCAGGGTCAGCACTGTCGGTGCTTTGGCCTTTAGGTGGGAGGGTTTGAAAATCCAGGCCTCGAGCTGGACGCCGTCTCGCATCGGAATCATGCGGCTCATTTCGATGTCGTAACCTGGTCCAACCTCTTCCGCTCCAGCCAACGAGGCAGCCAGCAATACCGCCACCGCAATCAGTACCTTCAGGACCGATCTCCTGACCATTCTTCCTCCGTTTGCTCTTCGGCTACAGAACGTTGTTTATGCTCATGGCAGCGTATAGACACCGTGCTGCGTCCAGGACCTGGCAATAGTAATTCGAAATTGAATGGCGCGAGGAGATTGATCCCATTTTGTTCGCATTCAAGCCAGTTCGTGAATAGTCGGCAAGAAACTGACAATGCGTTGGGATGGTTCCCGATTGCCCTCCATCAGCCCACCACCGGAATAAGAGCTCGGGCCCAAGAGAGCGAACGCCACATCTGGATGGTGACCACCAGATACCAGAGACCCAGGGCGGGGCCCAGGTCCACCAAGCCGGCATTCTGAGGCGGAGTTGGAAATGTGTACAAATGCAGCAACAGCAAGCCGGCACCGATGACCATCCCAAAAAATGAAAAGACTCCTCCGAAGCGCGGATGTCGCATCATAGCGAGCGCAAAGCAGATGGTGCCAAGACCAACATAGGCGTCCCACGCCACATCGAGGCCAAGCCAGACGGCAACAAACGGAGCCGACGCCTTGTCGCCACCAGCCGAATACCTGACCGCCAACTGCACCAGAGCCATGGCAGAAAACAACGCCCCAGCCAGTGCGTTCGACAGTGAGCCGAGGGCACTGGAGAGACGTCGCGTCTCCAAATCAAGCAACCGTCGTAGGCCATAGCTGGCCACACCGAGCGCAGGGCCGAAACAGGCCGCCAGGGCTGTTGTGGCGAGCTTTGGGAGAGGAGCAAAGGCGGCAAGAGGATATGCCAAACAAGCGAAGAATCCTGCGACGATTCCGATCCGGATTGCTCTTAGAGGGACGCTGGATGCGAAGGCGTCAGCGCAATCATGCATCGATTCTTCCTCAACGGCATCAGTGTAACCCATTGCCGCGGAGCCTAGACTACACTCACGCGGCAGTAGTCAGGAAACAAGAAACTGACAAAAGCATTTGATGACTTCCGTATCCCCATGACTTGCGTCGCGGAGAAAGCCGATCACTCCTGTCTCGTGGCCGCAACGAGAGAGCCTCTGAGAGTCACAAAATTCAATAGGTTCCAACTCGAGAGCCGTCACGGTTAAGCACAAGACTGGAACGCAGGGCATGGTTGTTCTCGAGGATGGGGACTCTTCGGTAACGACGAGCGTGAACGGCCTTCTCAAGCTGAAATCGATTTGATAGCTTGGAGCTGCTAAGACCGCATTCCTCAAGGATTTTTCCAATTCGTGACTCTGCTCGTGGTGGCCAAGTGCGAGGTGGCGATTGTCGTCGCGCTTTGATCTGGTGACGGTGGGAGGCGGGCTGGGCGCGTCGGCATTGGCGATATCGATGGCCAAGCGGGGCGCGCGAGTGTTGGTGCTCGAGAAAGAGCTTCAGTTTCGAGACCGCGTGCGCGGGGAGACGCTGGCTCCGTGGGGTGTGGCGGAAGCAAGGGAATTGGGTATTGCCGAGTTGCTGTTGAAAACGTGCGCCAACCGGATTCTGTGGATGGATATGGGATTTGGTCTGCGTGACATCATTGGGACAACTCCGCAGAAAGAAGCGGGCTTCACGTATTTTCATCCAGAGATGCAGGAAACGTTGCTCTGCGAAGCAGAGCAGGCAGGCGCCGAGGTGCGTCGAGGCGTGACCGTTGTCGGGGTGGAACCGGGCGTGCACAGTGCTGCCGTCATTGCGCGGGGTGCTCAAGACCAGCGGATTCCGGCCCGCTTGGTGGTCGCCGCCGATGGCCGCGGATCAGTGGCGCGCAAATGGGCAGGCTTTACGGCGCAAAAAACTCCGCATCCCTTTCACTTTGCGGGAGTGCTGCTGACCGGAGTATCGGCTCCTGAAGATGTGATGACCTACCTGTTCAACCCGGATTTCGCTTTGGTTGTGGGAATCGTGCCGCTGACCAAACAGCGATGGCGTGCCTATCTCGGCTACTGCACCGAGAACGGACTTCTGCTCGAGGGCCACGAGAAGCTGGGAACTTTCCTGGCGGAGTCAAAGAAGATAGCTCCGAGCGTCGCGGAGGCTTATGCCGACGTTGAGAGCGTAGGCCCGTTGGCAACATTCGAAGGGACTGAATCTTGGGTTGATCATCCCTACCGCGACAGTGTGGTATTGATTGGCGATGCCGCAGGCACCAGCGATCCCACGTTCGGGCAAGGCATGTCGATAACGTTGAGAGATGTCCGCGTGTTGCGCGACGCACTGTTGAGCCACTCTGATTGGGACCAAGCAGGCCATCATTTTGCGAGACAGCATGATGTCTACTTTCAAACGACTCGCAAGGTCTGCGGGTGGTTGCGGCTTTTGTTCGAGGACCCCAGCGCGGAAGCAGATGCCTTGCGGGAACGTGCCATGCCGCAAATTGCCGAGGATATGACTCGCGTTCCAGATCACCTGCTTAGCGGACCAGACTTGCCGGCAGATGAGACGGTACGGGAACGGCTCTTCGGGTCGTGACCCCGGAGGCGGGCAAATTCATTCTGGTTCGGGCTTGTCGGAGATGAAATCGCGAGTGATTTCTAGTCCGGCAGGATGCGGTCGAAAAAATTAAGCTGCCAATCGGCGCCTTCCGCCACGACCGCTGCAAAATAACCTGGCACAGACAGAATCTCGCGCGCGCCCCAAGTGGTGCCAGCGGCGTCGGAAAACCTGGAAACGTTCTCCCGCGTGAGCGGCGCATCGAACCCTTCGAGGCTCGTGAGCCCCCAACCGCGAGCCTTGAGATAGGCTTCTTTGCGAACCCAATGACGGAGAAAAACCTCGGTGCGTTCACTCGAGGGATATTCCAGAAATGAGGCAAGTTCTGTCGGCGAGAAAAAACGGCGCGCGATCGCCTCGCCGTCCTTTTGCCGGCTGGCGCGCTCAATATCGACTCCGACTTCCCTGCCGCTCGCGATCGCGATGACTGCCTGATCATCGGAGTGCGCCAAGTTGAATCGGATGTCTTTGCCGGTCGAGCCGGGCGTTAGGGCCGGCTTGCCCGTTGGGCCGTAAGCGAATGATAGTTGCTCGGGCTCGAGAAAAGTGTAGCGTGCGAGCAAAGTGCGGAGTAGGCCTCGCGAGGCGATCGACCGGTTTTTGTCCGCTGCTGAGCGAAACTGCTGCGCGCGCCTTTCTTCTTCGGCTGAGAGCTTGCTCCGCAGGCCGGCCAGGGACTCGCGGGCAAGCCGAAGATCTACGAGCCAGACGTGAACGTCCGAAGGCGCAAGAGTGGGATTCTCTCGAGAACGGTGCAACTGATAACCGGTGGTCACCGACTTGGATGGATCAGTCCGAGTTTAAGCCTCGAGCCCAATTCATAAAAACGAGCGCAGGAGACTGCCGCCTTCAGGCGGCAAAGGAATGCGCCTTCCGTTTCCGGACAAACAGGCGCGCATGGAAGTTTCGCCTTTTGTTCGCCCAGTTGAGATATACTGGCCTCGTGAAGCTGGTGGCCAAAGTGAAACTTCGCACCGACCCGGCTCAGGCGACCGCCCTCGCTCGCACTTTGCGGACTGCCAATGAGGCCTGCAACTGGATCAGCCAACAGGCTTGGAAACACCAAGAGTTTAACCAGTTTCAGCTGCACCGGCTCGTCTACCATGCCGTCCGGGAGCGCTTTCGCCTTTCCGCACAAGTCACGGTGCGCTCGATCGCCA
>JASHRC010000192.1 GCA_030037525.1 Candidatus Acidiferrales bacterium
ATTCGATCCCGCCATTCTGAAGTGCAAAGGCGCGAAGACGGACAGTTGTCTCACCGGCCAGCAGGTCGGCGCGCTCGCAAAAGCCTTTAGGGGCCCGAAGGATTCTCGCGGCGAGGACGTCTACGCCCGCTTCCCCTGGGACACTGGCTACATCCTCGGCGCAGGCACTGTCTTCTCCAATTTTCTGCCGATCGCGGGGCCGAGTCCGATCGCCTCCGTGCAGCCCCCGGCAAGCCGAACGATCGACCAAATGGTCGCAGCCGTCGAAGCCAACGAAAACCAGACTCTCACGGATACGACTTGGACGAACCTCACCATGTTTTCCGGCCACGGCGGCAAGCTCATCTTCTATCACGGCACAAGCGACCCCGTGTTTTCGCCGTTCGACACGCTTGCCTATTACGAGCGAATGGCCAAGAACAACGGGGGCCTCGACCAGGTCGAGAATTGGAGCCGCTTCTTCTTCGTTCCCGGCATGAACCATTGCGCAGGCGGGCCAGCCGCACTCGACAACTTCGATATGCTCAGCGCTATCGTTAACTGGGTTGAGAACGGCGTGCCGCCGGACTCTGTGGTCGCCAAGGGCAAGGCATTCCCGCGCCGCACGCGCCCGCTCTGCCCTTATCCGAAGTACGCCTACTACAAGGGTCAGGGGGATCCCGACGATGCCAGCAACTTCCAGTGCCGCCAAGAGCCCTGAGACTCTGAGAAGCGCCGAGGAGAAGCAAGCGATGAAAACAACTCGCCCAAGCGGACCAGCAATTTGCGATTCCCCCATCGACCGGCGCTCCCTGCTCAAAAATTCCATGCTGGGCGGAAGCGCCGCCCTCGCGGGAAGCCTCCTTCCCGGCTTGCCCTTACCGCCGCGCCAGACACCAACGGTCACGGCAAACGAAACCAATCCGGAAGCCAAGCATCTCGACACAATTGAGCCGATCAAGCTCGAATACGTCTTTCAAATTCGCATCGACTTCAATGAACGCGTTTCGTTTCAAACTCCCAACGGCCGCCGCGCCTACGTGCCCGCGGTTTCCGGTGTGATCGAAGGTCCTCGCCTGCAGGGCATCGTCGTGCCGCACAGCGGCGCCGATTACGCGGGCAACGGCCGTTTGAACGCGCATTACATGCTGAAGGCTTCCGATGGCACGATGATCTACATCCACAATACCGGCTATCTGTACCCCCTGGACGGCAAGCCCATCGACCGCAACGACCCAAGCTGGGGCGGCGACCGCGAGTTCTACTTCCGCCTCACCCCCGTTTTCGATACGCCCGTCGGGCCTCACGACTGGCTCACACGCACGGTTATCGTCGGCACTGGCAAGCGTCATGCCAAGCCCGACTACACGATCTTCACCTACTACGCCGTGCTGTAACCTGGCGATCGGGCGCAAGTCACCTGTGTCTTAAGACGCCAAGAGGTGCCCCGGTGGAGCTGAACGCCAGCACTGCGGTGGAATCGGTTGCTCGCGCTTCACGGCAGGCAAATTACGCACTCGCGGTTCTCACCGTGATCAACGTGTTGAACTACGCGGATCGGGGCGTCTTCAGCCTGCTGCTCGATGCCGTTAAACGAGACTTTGGCCTTACCGACACGGTGATGGGCCTCCTCAGCGGCTTTGGATTTGTCGCGTTCTATTCTCTTCTCGGCCTGCCAATCGCGCGCTGCGCCGATCGCTTCAACCGCCGGTTCATTCTCACGACCGGCCTTGCGGTTTGGAGTGTCATGACCTGTCTGGGCGGCTTGGCGCGCGGCGCCTGGCAGCTGGCCTTGGCGCGTTTCGGTGTCGGCGCGGGCGAAGCCTGCGGAGTGGCTCCTTCCCATTCCATGCTTTCCGATCTTTTTTCAAAAGAGAAACTCCCGGGCGCGCTCTCCATTCTCACGGCAGGCAGCAGCGTCGGCGTGTTCGTCGGATCTTTGGTGGGCGGCATCGTCAACCAGTATTACGGCTGGCGCGCCGCCTTCTTGGCAGCCGGCGCTCCTGGCCTGGCGGTCGCTTTGCTCTTTCGCTTTAGCGTGCGAGAGCCCGAGCGCGGCGCGATGGAAGAGCGCCACGCCAGCACGAGTCTCCTCTCCATTCCAGAAACACTCCTGTTTTTAGTCCGCCAGCGTTCCTACATTTCAATCGTGGTGGGCGGCACCTTTATTGCCATCACGTTGTTTAATTTCGACGTGTGGACGCCCGCCTTTCTTCGCCGCGTGCATCACCTGAGCAGCGCCCGGATCGGCACCTACCAAGGAGTCATCGCGCTCGTCTTTGGCGTAACGGGCGTTTTGCTCGGGGGCTTTCTTGCAGAGAAACTGGGCCAGCGCAACGTTCACTGGAGGCTCAACGTCCCGGCCATCGCCTGCCTGCTTTGCGCGCCGACCTATCTTCTTTTCCTTTTCCTGCCGTCTCGCAGTGCGGCGCTGGTTTTTTGGGTCCTGCTGAGGATTTGTCTCTCCGCCTACGCCGGACCGATCTACGCCGTTTACCAGACCGTATCGAAGGTACGTATGCGCGCCCTGGCCTCGGCCATCTTTCTGTTCACCGGCAACGTGATCGGATTGGGAGTGGGGGCCTGGCTGATCGGTTCGATGAGCACGCATCTGGCCCGCCGCTTTGGCGATCTTTCGCTTCGCTATGCGCTGGTGCTGCCCTGTCTGTGCGCCCTCATCGCAGGCCTTTCCTTCTGGATCGGCTCTCACTCGCTCGAACGCGATATGGCCGCCGCATCTGCTCCCGATTCGGTCTGATTGCCTGGTGATGCCAGGCTCGACCAATCTGCTCGGAGGCCCCGGGTCGCCACGTCTGGGCCTGGGCGCTTGAGGTTGGCGCCAAGCGAAGGCGGATGACCTCGATCGGGGAGCTCGACGCACGGCCCGTTCTTCGGAGAAACAGTTGCCCTTGGAAGCGCCAATAGGATTTCGGCCGGGCGGCACGCGGCGAACTGCTGAAACGCCATTCCTGGTGCGAAACGCCCAGGCATCCTGATTGCCGGGCACAGCCATCTTTAGTAGTCTCGTTTAGCCGCCTGCTTGACTCTGCGGGCTCAGAGGTGCGAAAAGTTGCGGGGCAAGGCTCGTCACATTTGGTTGTGGTTTGCGCTGCTAGGCACCTGTCTCACCGGCTGCGAGGAACAGCTCACTTATCCTGTTCCGGTCATTAAAGCCCTCAGTCCCACCAACATCACCGCGGGCGAGCCTGGTTTCAATTTGACGGTGACCGGGACAGCCTTCACGCCTGCTTCCAGTGTGCTGTGGAATGGCTCCGCTCGCACCACAATTTTTAACGGCACCACCAGCCTGACCGCCGAGATTCTCTCGACCGACATTCAGAACGCAGGCGATGCCATGGTGGAGGTCACCACACCTGCACCCGGCGGGGGCACGACGACGGCGCTTACCTTCACGATCAATCCCAGCTCGAGTCCGGTGCCGCTAATCAGTTCGCTTTCGCCCTCCGGTGTTTTGGTGGGCGCCGGGAGCCTGACTCTCACCGTGAATGGAACCAATTTTGTTTCGCTCGCGACCGTCACGGTCAACGGCGATCCTCGTCGGACGGCTTTTGCGAACTCGACCCTCCTTACCGCTGCGCTTCTTGCTTCCGATCTGGCGCAAGCAGGCACTCTTGAAATCGCCGTCATCAACCCGGCGCCGGGCGGCGGAGAGTCAAATATCGTTGGGTTCACCGTGAAGAATCCGGCGCCCGGCGTCACCTCGGTAGCTCCCGTCGCCTTTGTTGCCGGTGCGGCGAGCGCCACTCTGACGGTCGACGGCGAGTCCTTTGTGCCCACTTCGGTCGTTACCATCAACGGAGGGCCCCGCACGACTGTTTTTGAAAGCGCAACAGAATTGCAGGCCAACCTGACGTCAGGGGATTTGTCTGCGGCGGGGGTCTATCAGATCGGGGTGACAAGCCCGGCGCCCGGCGGGGGAAATTCCAATACCGTGACGCTCGCCGTCAACGGCTCACCGATTGAGGGCTTGCCGGTTATTCTGGATCTCGCCCCCGATGCCAGTCAGGCGAACAACGGAGTCTGTGGCGCCAATTGCAACGGCGTGCCCACGCTCGAAACCGCCGGGCCATCGTCGAACGACGACGGCCAGTACGTTGCCTTCGCCTCGAGCTCAACCAACCTCGTGGCTGGCCAGACCAACGGCGTCAGCAATATCTTCGTTCGCAGCACCTGCCTGATAGCCGCCGGTACCAGCACCACCAGCTCAAGTTGTTCGCCCAAAACCTTCAAGATCACTCAGGCGGTCAATGGAACCGACGCCAACGGGCCCAGTTCCCAGCCGACGATTGACAGCACGGGCGCCCATGTCGCCTACACATCCACCGCGACCAATCTGGTGAGCTATGTGTCCGTTTCCGCCAACCAGCAGGTCTATTGGCAGCCAACCTGCCTTTCGACTACCGGCACTACCACCTCTACGGGCTGCACCGGCTCGGCCGCTTCGCCGGCCCTCGTTTCGGTTTCCGCCGACGGCACGACGGCCGGCAACGGCGACAGCTACGATCCCGTAATCAGCCCCGATGGGCAGTACGTCGCCTTCGTGTCACTGGCCACAAATCTTGTCAGCAACGTGCTGGTGGACGGCGTTACTCCGCAAATCTACATTCGGGACACCTGCAATGTGGCGCCACCTACGACTCCGACTGGTTCCTGCACGCCGACGACGTATCTGGTGTCGACCAGCGACGGCACGACTCCGGGAAACGCGGCCAGCTCGGCTCCCGCCATTGCCAACGACGGTCTCTTCGTTGCCTTCACGTCCGACGCGACGAACTTGGGGGCCGCGGCTCCCAATCCCGCCAGTTTGAGCGAGGTTTTCGACCGCTCGACCTGCGTGACTACGATCGGTGAGACCGACAATACCTGCGTGCCCGCTACCACCCTGGCATCGACTCCGGACGGTACGACGCCCGCTACCGGTGCCAGCATCGAGCCGGCCATCTCTGGCGACGGAAGGTTCGTTGCTTTTGCGTCGACCGGAACGAATCTCGTCGTGGGCAGCGGGCCGACGCAGGAGATCTATGTTCGGGATACCTGCACCCTGACCAACACCACCACAGTCAGTAGTTGCACGCCATCGACCGAGCTCATCTCTACACCGGACGGCACGACGCCCGCAAACGCGCCGAGCGAATACCCCAGCCTGAACACCTCGTGTACCACGACTTCAGCGATTCCCTGCGCAACGGGGCAATACGTTGCTTTTGCCTCTTTCGCCTCGAACCTGGGTGCCAACGTACAGAACGGCGTCGAAAACATCTTTTCCCGCGACACCTGCAACGGCGTCGAGAACGTGATCTCGACCATCACCACCCTCTGTGCGGCCTATACCTTCCTCAGTAGCCAGGCCGGCGGTGTGAGCCCACCGGCCGCCAATGGCAGCAGCGTCATGCCCGCGATCAGCGGAGACGGCCAGTCGGTCAGTTTCATTTCCTCGGCGAGTAACTTGGTGGCCAATGACCTGAACGGCGTGGCCGACGTTTTCCTGGGCGCAACCAATCAAGTCTTCACTCTCACGGTGACGCCTGAGGGCACCGGTTCGGGAAGCGTCTCCGACAGCACGGGGCTGATCAGCTGCACGCAGACAGCCGCCACTTCCACAACCCCGCTCACCGTAGCGGGAACCTGCGTGGGCAACTTTGTGAGCGGCGCTACCGTGACTCTGACGGCCACGGCACAATCCGGTTATACCTTCACCGCTTGGGGAGGTTCGGCTCCGAACGTGACCAACGCAAGCTGCTCAGTCACTTCTGGTTCCACAACGACCGGCACCTGCGAATTCTCTATGATTGCGAACAACACGGCCACTGCAACTTTCAAGTAGATACTTCTGCGGGGTGAACCAGGCCGGTCTTCATTGGCTGGTGTGTGCCGCGAGCCGTTCGAGCACCGCGCTCCGCGTCGCCGTGAGGGTGAAGGTGAGCGACTCGCGCGGCAAGGTGGTTAGGTAGGGTCCGATCAGCCATCCCAAACCCGTCGGAATCGCCCGCGTGAGCGAGATCGACCGGCATTCGACATACGTCCCGCCGTCTTTTTGCTCAAATCGCCAATAGGTGTTCATACGCCAGAGAAAGCCGTGGTCGTGCCCGACAGGTTCGAGCTTCTCATTGGCTTCTCCAGCGTGGTCCACTTCCTCGATGCGCGTCGCGCGTGACCGGCTCCATGCCTGGGTTCGGTCGACGATCTGGTAATGGACTTGATGCTCGGTGTCGAGCACCGTAGTGATCACTTTTTTCTTGTACAGCCGCATCTCGATGGTGAAGTCATTGCCATCGTGCCGCAGAATCTTCGATCGCAATACATCGGGATGGAAATACTCCTGATGATGGTCGTAGTCCTCCTCGAGCGAGAGCGTCTCGGTCAGGGTTGCGCCGGGAATGAAGACGGTGCCGATCCAGTCGTGGATCATTCCGCCGGGAATGGTGACCGGTTTGTTGGTGCTTGCCGGTGCCTCGGCGTTCGGACGTTCGATCACCACCTGGCCGACGCGCAATTGGTTTTCCGCGGCAACGCGACGATCCACAGGCAGCCGGTCGATCCACAGAAATCCCTCGCCGCTCGCGGGTTGGGCGTCGATCTGCCGCTCGGCAAGCGCGGCGTAGCGATCAAACGCCGCAAGCGTTGTCGGCTCGAGATCTTCGGCGCCCAGCGGTTGCGCGATTCCGCAAAGCGCCGCTACCAGAATCGCAAATATCCGCTGGAGGCTCCTGTCAGATATTCCCGTCATGCGTCGGATTTGTCGGTGCTGCTTCGCCATTCTCCCAGCCTTCTCAATAAGATGACAAAAGACTTGCCCGAATTGCCTCAAACCCGCCGGTGTTTACCAGGCACAAGGATTGCCAAGACGCTGTTTTGGGGAGCAGCAAGCCGCTTCAGGTGGGAAAAACCCCTGCCGCGTTGGGGGTCAAGGGGGTCACGTCGGCAGGAGTTTAAACGGGTTGGTTAGCGTGCTACGGTTCTTCTGGAGAACCGTCGTCCCCGCAACGCAGCTCCCAACCCGTGCGTTTAGCTTACAAAACCGAGCAGGGGTGGCAATGGCCTGAAGAGTAGCTGTCTCAAGTACCCGGGTACTAAGGCGACATCTGCTGTTTTTCTAGCCTGTTACGGACGGCCGAGGGGTCCGGCTACTTGGTAACGAGCACGGATTCGTCTGCTGGCGGAGGCAAGCGCAGCGTCACCTCCGTGGTTCTGCCGGCTCGAATGTAAACGCGCTTTGTCCACTCGGAAAACATGCCATTGGCATAGGCGCGCAAATCGTATTGTCCGGCTCGATGGCGCGGGAATGCGAAATGACCCTGCGCGTCGGTGTGCGTGGCATCGGGATGGTCGCCCCAGGACGTCTGCATGGTGACCGTTGCGCCAGAGACGGGCTTGCCATGCGCGTCGACCACCGTCCCTGCCATTGTCCCGATCGCCACGTGCGCCGCGAGCGTTGCCGAAAGGGCCAGTGTGATCGTCGCGAGAAAAACGGTCTGCTTGGTCATGATCACCTCGCTAGTCTTTGAGGTCCATTCTAGTGACGGCTCTCGTCGGTGGGGCGAATTTGACGTTCCCGTTTTCCGCACGATCACCTGTCCGGTCGTTCAGTTCGCGAACTCTTCGCGCGCCCCTTCGCCGGCGAAACGCATGGACGTGCGGCGCGATTCTGCTGAAAATAGTCTTCGATGCCCCGCAAATCGAGACCGCAAACCAAAACCGGGGCTGCCCCGAGAGCGGGACGAAAGCCCAGAGCGATTTCGGCGCTGCCTTCGATTCCCGCCGACGAGGCGCTGAGTTTTCTCCGCGAGACGCGCGGAGTTTCCACGTGGACCACGCGAGATCTGGCGAGCTCTCTCCAAATCAGCTTGGCCCAAGCCCGAGGGGTGATCGCCGTTCTCGAAATGCAAGGCTATGTCCACCGGCTCCACCGAGACCAATCGATGACCACGCTTGCTGGCGAATCCATCTCCCGATCTCGGCCGCCGCGCTACACGCGCGAACGAATCGAGCAAGCGCTTTCCGCGCTCTGCCGCCGTATCGTGGAAATCAATCGCGATTCCGGCGCGCCGTTTCGAATCACCCAAGCGGTCGCCTTTGGTGACTTCTTGAGGGAGAGGGTGCGGTTTCAGCCCGTTGAAATTGGTCTCAAGCTCGAGCTGCGAAAACCGGCGGCCATTTCGATCGTAGAGAAACACGCAACCAGGCAGCAATTTCTCCGGCAGCTCGGCGGCAAGGGGAGTGTGATTCAGTTTCGTCGGTATGAAGAATGGATGAACGCGAGAAGCCATCGAAACTTGCTTCGGTAAGGGTGGCACCTGACCTATATTGAAGCTGTGATTCCAATTCGGGAGACGCGATGCCCCGCTACATCTCGCAACACAGTCTGGCTTGCATGACGCGCCAGGGCGCCAACGAGCTTTCCAAGCGCTTGCACCGAGTGGGCGCGGTATCGGCGCGGCGCGTGCTTGTCAACATGCATGAGGGGAAAATGCTCGTTGAGTTTGAAGCGCCGGGACGCACGGAACTGGAGAAGTGGTTCGAGGAGGAAGAATTTCACTACGACTGGCTGCTGCGAATCGAACTGGAATCGTCCGCAAACGGCTCGCTCGGACCGGTGTAAGGCTTTTATGTTCCCCCTGGCGAGCGGGGCCGGAGAGGCCTGGACCGCTCGCTCAATGCGCCGGTTGCCGCTGTTGCCCGCGGCTGGAATTCGGGTGTATGCTCCAACTTTATGGAGAACTGCTGCCAGAGCCGGTTCGCGCGTTCATGCGCCTGTTGTACGGGCGAGCGCTCTGGCGCGGGCAAGCGAGGCATCTCGAGAGAGTAAGGCGCACTCAAGATCCTTGAACCCACCGCCAGAGGGGAGTTGGTTGGCGGTGTTTTTTTTTGTTCTAGGAAGGGATCGAGCACAGCAATTGATAGCAAGTGATATTCGTCGAGGAGGAGATCACATGGCAGAGTACGCCCATCCGGAAGTGCTGGTATCAACACAGTGGGTGGCCGATCACCTGAACGATCCGAAGGTGCGGCTGGTAGAGGTGGACGTGGATACGTCGGCCTACGACCAGGGTCACATCGCGGGGGCGGTGGGCTGGAACTGGCAGTCGCAGCTGCAGGACAACGTCCGACGCGACCTGATCAGCAAGGCGACGCTCGAGCGGCTGCTCGGGCAATCGGGAATTTCCAACGACACGACCATCGTGCTCTATGGCGATAACAACAACTGGTTTGCGGCCTACGCCCTCTGGCAATTGAAGTATTACGGGCACCGGGACGTGCGCCTGATGAATGGCGGGCGCAAGAAGTGGCTCGAGGAGAAGCGGTCGCTCGTCGGTGATGTGCCGAAAATCCTTCCGGCCTCCTATCATGCAACCGGTCCGGACGAATCTTTGCGGGCACGCAAGGAGCAGGTGTTTCAGTTGCTCGAGAATCAGGGCAGGGGGCAGCTGGTGGATGTGCGTTCGGTCGATGAATTTACGGGGAAGATCATCGCGCCTCCGGGCATGAACGAAACGGCGCAGCGCGCCGGCCACATTCCGGGCGCGGCGAATATCCCCTGGTCCCAGGCGGCGAATGAGGATGGGACCTTCAAATCGGTCGATCAATTGAGGGTGCTCTATCAGGCGAAGGGCGTGACGGGCCGGGGAGAGACCATCGCCTATTGCCGAATCGGGGAGCGCAGCTCGCACACCTGGTTCGTGCTGAAGTATTTGCTGGGCTACGAGAACGTGAAGAACTACGACGGATCGTGGACCGAGTGGGGCAACCTGATCGGCGCGCCCATCGAGAAGGAAGTCGCTGCCGCGGCGCGCTAGGCTGGGCGCCGCATGGGTCGGGAGGCTAGGGCAGCGAGTTCGGCGGAATTCCCGCGCGGAGGGCCTGCTCGCGCAGGGCCCCAATCTGGGAGTTGACGCCGTCGCGCTGCTTTTGAAGCTGGGCGAGTTCGATGCGCCAGTCACCGAAATAGGCGTTGCGCGGGCGGGTGGATTCTTGGGAGTCTCCGGTAAACTTGCCGTCGATGCCCGCCTGAAGCCTGGCCATCTTATCGTTGATGGCCGGGAGCTGGGCCTCGAGCTTGGTGATCTGGTCGGAATACCACTTCTCGTTTTTGCGAGTGGCCGGGGCGCGGCGCGTGCTGACCGACGGCGACTGGGGGCCATTCTGTTTGCCGACGGTTGAGATCGGCGAGTTCTCGCCGAGGGCTTTGACATCCTCGGTGGTCCAAACTTTCTTCGGGGCAGTCTGCGGCGCGGCAGACGTCTGTGGCTCTGGTTCGGCAGGGGATGCGTCTTGCGCGCCCGCCCAGGGGGCGCAGGCAACGATCGCGGAAAGGCATGTCCAGCCGAGCGAGAGGAATGGCAAGCGACGCATAGGGGCTTCTCTTCTTCTATTGAACACCGAAACCGGCCGGCGGTTACGGGTCTAAGAACGAGGATTGCCCATTCGCCAACTCGCCTTCGACCAGCAGGAGAGCCTCACCCGCAGGGCCGACCCGGCGGTAGCGGCTTGCGTCAATAGTCTGGTGCTGTTCGAAGGAGAACAGGAACTTTCGTCCGGCGAAATCGTATTGTATGTGCATAGGCAGCCAGATGCCGGACGCCACCTCCGACTGATTCATCGACACAACCCCGCCGCGGTAAAGTTTTCCCAAGATCCCGCCGCCGAAGGACACATCACTCATGATGTGCGCTTCACCGCGCGCCATCTGAACTGTCGCGCGGTCGACCCAGACTCTTGCCGTTACATGGACCAGCGCGTCTTGGAACAATCCGTGCGGATGAAAATCGGGCTTGGGGTCCAGTTCGAAAACATCGCAAGCGCGTCCACGCACCGTCGAGGTGCCCAGCCACTTGATAGAGAAGGCCTCCTTGGCCGCATCCACGAATTCGGCGCGGTCGTTGTCGCGCTTCTGGCGCTTGGCGTAGGCGGCCTTGGCTCGCGAATCATTCGTGTTGGCCATCGCTTGGAGCATATCCTTGAGATTTTCGATCTCGCGCCTGTACGTGACCGCATCGACCGACTTGCCGTCCTCGCGAAGCAGAACTTTCGCCGTTCCTCCGCCCGTCGGCACGAGACGGTAGACCCTGTCTTCCAATGTGCGCGGGCTGGAGCCGGCGGTACGGTCCACGTGATGTTCAACGCGTTCGTATTGCTCGAGAGCCAGATCATCCTTGTGCTGATTGGCGACAAACTGATCGGCGCGCTCGCGAATCTCTTCAGCCGAAGGAGGCGTCCCTTGGGAATCGATGGGAGGATCGTCGCCGGCCCATTCGCCTTCGCCGAGGGTCGATCGAGCCGGCCCCGGGGATCCCCACAGGGTGACGGCGGCGAATGCCAGGACGACGGCCAATGGCTTGAGGACCCTCATGGCGTTCACTCAGGGGGCTTGGGACAATTTATATTTTAAACCCTTTCGAGCTTGGATGGTCGGCCATCGTGGATGGGTTTTCGACTACTTCTGGCGGACAGGCGTGGGCGGGGTCTGGATTTCTTTGGGAATGGTCACGGAACTTCTGGGATCGAGCGCAGCCTTGCCGTCGGCCCCCAACAGGTACGGGTAGCCATCCGGATCAAGCGGGATGGCCAAAAGGAGCCCGGCCGAGCGCAGTTCGCCGAGCGAGCGAGCGAGGTGACCGAAACGTTTCTGGTACTCCTCGGCGAGCTGATCGATCTCGGTTTCATCCTCCTCGGCCTTGAGCCCGCGCAGTGTCTGGTAGGCGCGCTCGCGGATTTTGGGGTCTTTGTTGGATTCGTAGATCTCCGACCAGATCATACGAGACGTTTCTAGCGAACCGCCCTTTTGGGCGACGCGCGCGGCCATGATCTCGAGCCACGGCGGGGCATGGGGCTTTTTGCTGCCGGCGAGGAATGCCGAGGCGGACGATCGATAGTCCCGCAGGCGCCAGTAATAGAGGAATCCCAAGTCCATGTCGAGACGCCACTCGTCGGGATTGGCGGCGATGCCGCGCTCGACCAGCTCGACAGCAAGGTCGGGACGCCCCGCTCCGGCCGACCCGGACTCGGAAAGGAAAACGGCTCCAAAGCGGTAGGCCACGATCATTTTTGGATCGAGCGTGCTGGTGATATCCAGCAGCGGCCAAAGCAGAGGGAAGGTCGCGCCTTTGGTTGCGAAGCGGGCGCCATAATACTGCACAGCTCGGGTCCAATAGATATCGGCCACCAGCGAATCGTAGCCGAGGCTCATTTTCTTGATTGCGGAAGGCGAGCGGACCAGCAGCTCCTGGCTGGCTTGTGCGATGGAGCTCGATCTTGAATCGATGCGCATTTGCAGGGCGGCGATCGCGGCAAAGAGCAGCGGAACGGCGATGGCGGCAACCCGAGGCGGGCGTGATGGGCTCATTTCAGATTGCGGCTCGAGAAGACGGCCGATGCGGCCACCAGCAGCAGCGCGACGTACAGCGCAGCGTATAGCGTGTTCTCGCCGACCAGCGAGAGGGGAATGCTCTCTCCGTGAGCGGCGGCCGCGATCACGTTGAAGTTGTGAAAATTGGGAACCAGATAGTAGACCACGCGGCTCATGAGCTTCATTCCCTGGCTTTGGGTGAGATCACCGAATTCGCGAATGTCGCCGGCAAAGCAACCGGTGAGGTAAATGCCCAGGGTGAAAAGCGTGGAAAGCATGGGGCTTGAAAAACAAGAGAAAAACAGCGCCAGCGCGGTGACCACTGCCAGGGCCAACAAAATGAAATAGACGGCAACCAGGATTAGGGCATCGGTCCGGACGAAGGGACCGCTCACGTAGAAGAGTGCCGCCGCGAGGCCGAGGGTCATGAAGCCGGTGTTCACCACGAGCGTCAGCAGCAGGCCTCCATATTTCCCGAGCAGAAATTCCCAGCGGCGGATCGGTCTGGCGAGAAGGCTATAGAGCGTGCGCCTTTCCATCTCCTTTGAAACCAAGCCAACGCCGATGAAAATGGCCATCACTAAGCCGATGAGCGAAATCGCCGACAGGCCCAGGTTGACGATCACCAGCCGGTCGATGCCGATCGAGATTTGTCCCACCAGGATGGCCGCGCCGATCATGAGCAGCGCAAAGAAGATCAGGTTGTAAAGCACCCGGTCGCGAATGGCTTCTCGGAAGGTGTTGACCGCCACCGGCACAGGAGCTCGGCTCATCGGACCGTCACCTCGGCCTGGTTCGGACGGGGCTTCTCGTCCTGGACCAGGCGCAGGAAATAATCTTCGAGCGTCGGCCGGATGGGCGAGATCGAGAGAAGGCGTGCCTGAGAGCGGCGCAACTGGTCGAGCGCGGCGTACAACTCCGACTCGGGCACTTCGACGCGGCAGCGCGCGCCGATTTTGGTGACGTTTTCCGACAATGCGGGAGGCACATCTTGACCCGCCGGCAATTCGAACAAGATGTCCATGGCATGGACTTCCAGCGACATGATCTCGCCCGGCGCTCCGACGCCCTGCAGTTTGCCGCCCGCCAGTATCGCAACTCGATCGCAGAGCATTTCGGCGTCGGAAAGAATGTGGGTGGAAAAGAAAATGGTGCGTCCCTGTTTGCGCAGCTCGACAATGATATCGCGGACTTCCCGGCGGCCTACCGGATCGAGGCCGGACATCGGTTCGTCGAGCAACAGCACCTGCGGGTCATCGAGAATCGCCTGGGCGATCCCGACGCGCTGGAGCATTCCTTTGGAATATTTTCGCAGCTGCACGTCGGCAGCCGACGCCAAGCCGACGCGTTCTAAAAGGTGGGCAATTCGCCCCCGTCTTTCGATCGCGCTAGAAGGGGAAAACCGCGCGTAGTAGTCGAGCAGTTCGCGGGCCGTCAGATAATCATAGAAGTATGGCTGCTCGGGAAGATAGCCGATCTGGCGGTGCATGTCGATGTCGTCAATCGAGCGGCCACGAATTCGCGCCGTGCCGCAGGTTGGAAAGATCAGCCCGGTCAGAAGCTTGAGAGTCGTCGTTTTGCCCGCGCCGTTGGGTCCGAGGAAACCGAAGATTTCGCCATCCTCCACCGTGAGCGAGAGATCATCAAGCGACCGCCGCATGCGCTTGCGCCAAAAACCGACCGGGTAGTCCTTGGTAAGGCCGAGGATTTCAATGGCTGGGGTGCTCATGGCGTTTACCATCCATTTTTTTTCAAACCGATTCCTCCTGTCAATTCGCCGGTGTCCGGTGGGACAACAAACCGTCAGCCACGAGGTCATCCCCCAAAGACTTTCTTGCCCGCATGGTTGGCCAAAATGGCGAGAAGCTCTGCGAACGTTCCGGTGATCGCGGCTGCCGCCAACGGAGTTGCACTCCATTCCCAGCCCTTCTCGCCGCAGGTCGTTCGTGATTCCGATCCCCAGCGTTTCAAGGAAGAGACAGCGTCGGCGGCAGGACACGCCGGCCGCCAAAATTGCGGAAAACGACACGCCAATGTGACGGTGGCATGGCGGCCACTACAAATAGACATGTTGAGCACAGACTATAGAATATTTTGTGGTAAGAACGCGATTTTCTCTTGACAACACTTTTGCAAGGCACGATACTCCGCACCCAGCTCCGACCACGCGTCGAGACCGTTCTTCGCAGCGGCCACAACGCGAGGAACGGGCCGAGTTCAGTCTTACAGTCGAGGAAAGCGCGAGCAGTCGGCCCACGCTTTTGGTGCTGCCGGGCTCAGCTGTGCTTTCTCTCTGTTTGGGTTGGGGGCGGGCGTTTTCGGAGTCAAAACGTGCCGTTTTTTCTAATAATCCCTTTCATTTCCTGAGCGTGTGCCGCCTGGGCACACCGGGACGAGATTCCGGGTTCCGGTTGGGAGTAGAATGGAATTTGCCCTCCCGCAGGCAACCCCGGCCAATCATTCGGCAGCAGTACTGCCGGCGCGGAGGCAGACAATGGCAGAGACAAGGGCGGCTTTGAATCCCAGTTCGCAAATCGAGCAAACCACGCGGCGCGCCACCGGTCTAGAGTTCAAGCGCCGATTCACAAACGGGATGGCCAGTCCCTACGACGCCGTCGAGTGGGAGCGACGCACGGCATCGATCGGCAACGATAAGGGCCAGGTGATCTTCAAGCAGGAGAATGTCGAGGTACCCAGAAGCTGGTCTCAGACGGCAACCAACATCGTCGCCTCAAAATACTTCCACGGCAAACTCCATACGCCCGAACGCGAAACCTCGGT
>JASHRC010000193.1 GCA_030037525.1 Candidatus Acidiferrales bacterium
ACCGAGCCCGGATAGGAGACGGTAGTGAGATTGAGAGACTGTATGGGACCGGTGAAGCCAGTTTCTGGCGTATGGCAGAAACTGCAGGCCTCGTTCTCGTTGACCGAGAGATGCTTATCAAACAGAAGCAGCTTGCCGAGCGTGCGGATCTGTCCCTCCCGGTCCAGCGTGGTTTGGCTCATTCGCTGCAGCGTGTCTTCCTCGGTCCGATCCATCTCGGCGCCGACTCGTGCAACCTCCCGATCGAGGTCGGACGGCATCTGTCCGTTTTGCGCTGGATTGGTAGACGGCTTCTGCGGTCCCGAAGGTTCGGTTCCGTCCAGCCGGATAGCACAGAAAATGGCCAAGGCCGAAAGGCCAATAGCCAGCATCGTTGCGAGCGCGGCGTCTGTCACTCGTGTCATCGGCCCTCCATGGATCGTCCTATTGCGTCTGAGGGCCGTGGGCTTTCACCACGGCCCCAAAGGAGCCATCAGCGTTCGCGGCGGCGCGCGATTTCCTGCAGGTTTTCGATCCGCTGCTGAAGGCTTCGTTCGGCGTCGCCGCCCAGTTGCAGGCCGATTCCGGAATCGACGGCAAAGCCCGGGAGGCGTTGGTCGTCAATTTCGTCCACATCGACCTCGACTGCGACGAAACTGGGCGATTCTTCCATTGGTTCCTCAACTATTCGGGCGCGGCCACGAGCGGTGAAAGCGCAGTTGCCTTCGCCGAGAATAGTCAGCGCCACCCTGGGGTTCTCGCGCAGGCGGGCCAGCGAGCCGCGGCCATGGGCCAGCGAGATCAGGACGCGATGGTCTCCGGCGCGGACCGGCGCGGTCACGGGAATGGCATGGGGTTCTCCGTCCATTGTGCTCAGCACCGCGACCGTCCTAGCCGGCCACTCCGGCAGGCGGTTCAGTTGCGGGTGTTCGGCGCGTGACGCCGGGCCGGGAGTGAGAATCGGCTTGTCTTTGCGAAGGGCCACCATCGTGGCCTGGTCGAAGTTGAGATGCCTCTGCACCAGCTTCGGGGTGGTCAAGCCCAGCCATTGATTCAGGGAAAGGTCGGCGAAATACGAGCTGCGGAATATCTCCAGAAACCGCAGCGGCTCTTCGCCCGTGTTCTCGATATAGTGTCCGTAAACGAATGGGACGTAACCCACGTCGCCTGCCTGGTAGTCGAACGTCCTCGCTTTTCCCGGAGTGAACACGCTCATACGGCCGCGTCCTTGAATGTAGTACTGCCATTCGTCACTGGTGGAATGCCAGTGCAGCTCGCGCATCCCGCCCGGCTCAATCTCCACTAGCGCCGCTGCGATCGTACTAGCAGCAGGGAAATTCGAGGAGTCCACGATCCGGACCTGGCCGCCAGGGACCTCGACGGGCCTTTGCTGCGAAAAATGGTAGCTGTAACCAGTCACTGCCCCGGCGGGCGCCTTAACCGTGTCTCCGGCGATCGGGCCGGGAACTTCTCCGGACAGTATCCACATGGTTTCCTCAATAGCTTTCGGCAAGCCGGCGAAAGCTGATTCGGGCACACCGAAGTTCCTTGCCAGTACCTCGCGCGGTGTGTGAAGGAACCAGTCGCTGACGAGAAATGTCTCGTTCTCCGAGAAATTCCCGTCGTCGAACACGAGCAGGAATTCGCACCCTTCTTCGAGTCCCTGGATGGAGTGCGGGATACCCGTCGGAAAGTTCCAGAGGTCGCCCACGCCCACGTCATCGATGAAGTTGCGGCCCTGCGGATCGATGGCCGTGATGCGCGCCCGCCCAGCGAGCATAAAGGCCCATTCGGCTTCCCTGTGCCAGTGGAGTTCGCGAATACCACCCGGCTTCAGGCGCATGTTGACCCCGGCCAGCGTCGTCGCCACCGGCAGCTCGCGAGTGGTTACCTCGCGGGCCCAACCACCGGGAGCAACCCGGTTGCGCGCCGCCGCAAAGGAGAACTTGAGGTTGGGGATCGTGCCCGCGTCGGTTGAAGGCGAGCAGAGCAGATCAGGGTTTTCGCGTTCAACCGGCACGTTGCGTGGTCCCAAGATCGTCGCGCCGCGATCGCCGCGAATCGGTTGAGGAAGATCGACCTCTCCTGGAAAGGACGTGGCCTTTTTCAACATTTCATTACCGGACATGAGAAACCTCCTGTTTTCTCTAGGCCGGGAGCTCAGCCCCATAAAGTCGTCTCCCATGCCTTCTGATGGATTATCGAGAGCACGCCGGGTGCCACTTCGCCGGACCTGAGTTGATCCCCGGCCGCCCCTTTGTTCCCGCAGATTTGCACTGGAAGCAGACCGTCCGACCGGCGGTCGATGGCTGAAGAAGTGTCAGCCGTATGGACGGGTGTCAGGATACCGGATACGACACCTTGCGGCGGCACCCAGGTCCTGCGGTCCCAACCAAATGGACCCTGCGCCGGATTCTGAGAATTATCGGGTGAACACGCTGGTGGGACAGGGCGACGCGCGTGCCTCACTCGAGGTGCCGATAGGAACCTCATGCACCTCGGACCTTCTATCGCGGTCGGCAATACACTTATACCTGCCATATCGGAGTACCGGGACAAAACATTTGTACTAATTGAATCAGTTAGCTTTTTTGCTGCGAATGGCGTGATCCACCCTCCAACAGATTGACAGTGTCCAAACATTGGACAACCCAGTAACTCGTGGTCATATTTTCCGTCGATTTGAATTTCCCTTGCATAGTGCTCATTGCCGATACTTTGCGCAATTCTTGAGGCCTTGCTTCAGATTGGCGGTCCACGTGCCCTCCCAAGTTACGCGCAGATTGGCCGAACCCAATCTCGGGCGGGAAAAGTATCTGAAGAACCTGGAGGCTCATGTGGCAAAACCCGATTTAACCGAAGTGAAGAGCGGCCAAAGAGACCTGCTTGATACTCCGAGCGATCTCAGTAGCGAGGGAATCATCGAAGTATCGAGGGGTCTGCGACATTTGCTCGCCGACGTTTTTGCGCTCTACGTGAAGACCAAGAATTTCCACTGGCACATGAGCGGCCAGCACTTTCGCGATTACCATCTGCTGCTCGATGAGCACTCCGAACAGATCTTCGCCATGACCGACGACATTGCCGAACGGGCGCGTAAAATCGGGGGGAGCACCCTCCGGTCGATCAGCGACATTTCAAGCCACCAGCGTCTGAAGGACAACAACGAGGAATCTGTCGCTGCCGGCGACATGCTCACAGAGCTCTGTGCTGATAACCAGCACCTGACGCGGTCTCTGCGCTCCACCCACAAGGTTTGTGATAAGCACAACGATGTGGCCACCGCGAGCTTGATTGAGAACTGGATTGACCAGACGGAGCGCAGGACTTGGTTCTTGTCGGAAATCGTGCGTGATCTCTAAGGAAAAAACGGGAACCGTTGACCGGTCTTTTTCGCACCCCGAGTGCAATCTCGGAATCTCGACAAGGAGGGAACTATGAAGTTACGAATAGTCGTAATGGCACTGGCAGGAATCGTGGGTTTGTTCGCAGGAACGTCCCGGGCACAGCAAGTGAAGACAGATTACGATCGCGGCGCAGACTTCAAGCAATACAAGACCTACTCGTGGGAGCAAGTCAAGACGCGGGACGCTCTGCTTGTCGATCGGATCAAGAGTTCTGTTAACGCCACCCTGTCCGCAAAAGGCTGGACCCTGGTGGATTCGGGTGGCGACGTTTCGGTCGTAGCCATGGAAATGACAAGCAATCAGCAGACTCTGAATACCTTTTACGACGGGTTCGGAGGAGGCTGGCGTTGGAGAGGATTTGGAGGTCTGGGTGAGGCAACGACCACAACCGAAACATATAAGGTCGGCACGCTGGTCGTTGACCTATTCGACACCAAAACGAAGAATCTGGTGTGGAGGGGCACAGCGAGCGAGGCGATCTCCAACAACTCCGACAAGAACATCAAGAATCTGGGTAAGGCCGTTGAAAAAATGTTTAAGCAATTTCCTCCACACTCCTAGAAGCAGTGCCCGATCCGTCTCGGGGGCTTTCCGAGACGGATCTTGGGCCCAAAACCACATTGCGCGCAGGAGCGATGACCGGGGGCTTGACTCATGTGGATCGTCAGACTTGCATTGCGAAGGCCGTATACGTTTGTGGTGGTCGCCATACTCATTTTAGTGATGGGTATCCTCTCCATCTCCCGAACTCCCACCGACATCTTCCCGAACATCAACATTCCGGTCGTCAGCATTATCTGGACCTACGAGGGTCTGGTGCCCAAGGAGATGAGCGACCGTATCGTCAGCGTCACGGAGCGTACACTCACCACGACGGTCGATAACATCGAGCATATCGAGTCTGAGTCGCTATACGGGGTTGCGGTGGTGAAAGTCTTCCTCCAACCAAATGCGAGCGTGGAGCGCGGCATCGCGCAGATTACTGCCGTTTCCCAAACGCAACTGAAGCAACTACCGGCGGGAGCCACACCGCCCCTGGTTCTTGCTTATAGTGCGTCGAGCGTGCCGGTTTTACAATTGGCGCTTTCGGGGCAAGGACTTTCGGAGCAGCAGCTCAACGATTATGCTCTTAACTTCATTCGAACCCGGCTCATTACCGTTCCGGGAGCGTCGGTGACTCGCCCCTATGGCGGGAAACAGCGCCAGATCCAGGTTGACCTGAATCCTACGGCGTTACAGTCCAAGGGCCTTTCGGCGCTGGACGTCGTCAATGCCGTCTCTTTGCAGAATCTGATCCTGCCTACCGGCACCGCCAAAATTGGCGGCAA
>JASHRC010000194.1 GCA_030037525.1 Candidatus Acidiferrales bacterium
GGCGGAGTCCTGCCTCTGGATCGGCAGAAGATCAAATCGATTGCGGTGATCGGGCCGGATGCCTATCCGGCCGTTCCGGTGGGCGGAGGCAGTGCGGCGGTGCGGCCATTTGTGGCCTCGAGTTTTCTGGAGGGAATCTCAAAAGAACTCGAGGCCGCGCCAACCTACTATGATCGCGGCATACCCGACTTAAGCGAGCTGGCGCAAAGAACGGCTTTTTCAACCGCGGAGTCGGGGAACGATTCCGGTGTCTACGCAGATTATTTCAGGAACCAGGGTTTGGAAGGTGAACCTTTCGAGCATCGAGTGGAGGGTCACATCAATTTCGGCGCGAGCCCGAATGCCGATCTCGGATCTAGCGCACCACCGTACCCGGCCGGCGCAGCCTCTGCGCGCTGGACCGGGTATTACCGGACGCCGGAGGCGGGAGCTTACGACTTCTTTGTTCAATCCACAGGAGAGGCGGGAGGCTACTATCGCGTTTTTGTTGATGGGAATCTGATTCTCGACAACTGGACCGAGGCGCGCGCGCTGGTAGGAGTGGACACTCACGACCTCAGTGCGGGATCGCACAAAGTAGTCGTCGAGCATCACGGCGTGCCGGGCTTCTTGGGTGCGCGCTTTCGATTTGGGATCGTGCGGCGCGGAGCCTATGTGAATCCGGCGGCTGAAAAGCTCGCCTCGATGGCGGACGCCGTCATACTTGCCGTCGGTTTCGATGCTGAAAGCGAAAGCGAGGGAGCGGACCGCACCTTCCGGCTGCCGCCGGGGCAGGACGAACTGATTGAGCGAATGGCGGCGCTGAATAAGCGTAGCATCGTGGTCGTCACGTCTGGTGGAAGTGTGGACGTGCACGAGTGGGTAGATCGCGTTCCCGGATTGATCGAAGCCTGGTATGCCGGCCAGGAAGGGGGCAGGGCGCTGGCCGAGATCGTCTTCGGAGAGGCGAACCCATCGGGTCGGCTGCCGGTGAGTTTTGAGCGCCGCTGGGAAGACAATCCCGTGCACGATAGCTATTACCCGCAGCCAGGAAGCGAGCAAGTTGCGTACCGGGAGGGCGTGTTCGTGGGCTACCGCGGGTACGAGCGCAACGGAACGAAGCCGCTGTTCCCATTCGGGCACGGGCTATCGTACACAAGATTCCGCTATCAGAATCTCTCGGTAAATCCAATTGCGGCGCCGGCCAGCAAAGACGCCGCCTCCAATTCGGCGGCTTATGAGATTTCATTCGATGTTACCAACACCGGTCGCCGCGACGGAGCCGAGGTTGCCGAAGTCTACGTCGGCGAAGTCCACCCGCACGTCCCGCGTGCCGCTAGGGAGTTGAAAGGATTCGCCCGAATCGATCTTCCTGCGGGTGCGACCAAGCGGGTGAAACTGCCACTCGATCGCCGAGCATTTGCCTATTACGACACCGGGGCACATGAGTGGCGCATCGATCCGGGAGAGTTCACAATATTCGTGGGGAGCTCGGTCGACGAGATTCAGCTGAAGAAGACGATCTCGCTTGCAGGTTTCCGAGCCACAGGCAAGCCCGATAAATCCAATGGAGGTTGGAACCCGGAATGAAGGAGCGGCGGATGGTCAGCAGATCGGAGCGGAACACAGAACAAGAGCGAAGGGGAGCTGTACTGCGCGATTGAAAACGACGTCTTCCTTCTGCAGACTGCGAGGAATATCCAACTACTTCGCGCGTTCGAGCAAGGCAAGCGCTGCTGCCAACACCAGGAGAGCCAACCCAAATATCGCCAAGATCAGCTTCCACTGTTGCTGCCTTCTCTGCTGACCCGAGACCATGATCTCATCTTGCGCCGAGACAAAATTTGGCAGCGCCTTTCTATACGATCTCCACAAAAAGAAATAGGGCAGTCCCACGACCACGCAATATACTCCCAAGCCGATGCCTATAGTTCGTGCCATGTGCTCCGTCGGCCTGCCCATCCCTTCTAGATGCACGAAAAACGTCGACCAGGAATTCGCCAGCATCATTCCGAGCACAAGGATGTACAAATGCGCAAAGTAAAACATCTTGAGGAACGACTTGATTTTCAGCTCTTCGGTTGGCGACCTGACAATATAGCCGCGATTGCGGCGATCCCCACTAAACACGACGACTCGCCCGGCTCTTTCATTTCGAAAAGCGTTGCTTACGATGGAATCCAGTAATCCCATAGCCTTCTGCTCCTTGCATCGATTCCTGAACCCCAAGGGTCTCCAGAAAACTACTTTTCTCCAGATTACTCGCCCGGAAAGCACCCGCCTACCGTCTCAAAGTACAGGTTTGCAGGTCCAGTTACCGCCGAGTCAGCTTCTCCGAGATCGGGCCTCTCTAAAAAAAAAGGGGGTCGGAATCGGGTTACTCTCTGAGTTTCTTCGGTGAACTCGGTTGAGATCGATCTCACTGCCGAGACTGTGCAGCACGCGCTTTGGATTGGGGGGAACAGAGCGTTTCGGTGAATCCTCTTTTGATTCTGTGGTACTTTTTGCGCCCACTCCAGAGCGCAGACGATCAAAGGTGGGATGGTTTCGGCAATTAGGTTTGGGTGAGGAAAATGCCGGACACTGAAGTTCCTGTGCTTATCGTGGGCGGGAGTTTGGTCGGAATGTCCATGGCCCTTCTGCTGGCCCACCACGGGATTCGTCCCCTGGTCATCGAACACCACCGGGGCACCGCCATCCACCCGCGAGCAGCGATGATCACGCAACGCACCATGGAAATCTTCCGCTCCGTCGGCGTGGAACAAATCGTCATGGAGAAATCAGAAGAGCAATTCGTGCAGGACGGCGCGATCATGGCGGTCGAGACGCTTGCAGGCAAAGAGCTCTCCTGGTTTATCGCCAACCTCAACGAAGGCGTGCGCGATCTGAGCCCGTCGCTCCGCCTGTTCATCACCCAGAGCCTACTCGAACCACTCCTCAAATCACGGGCTGCGGAGTTGGGCGCGGAATTGCGCTTCTCCACAGAGATGACTTCCTTTCAGGCAGGCCCCACGGGAACCACAGCCGAGATCCGCCATCGCGACACGGGTCGAACATCGACGGTTCGGGCCAGCTACATGGTTGCGGCCGACGGCGCTCACAGCCGGATTCGCGACCGGCTGGGGATCCACATGCTCGGCCGCGGCATCTTCTCGAAAAGCATCACCATCTATTTTCGCGGCGATGTTGGCCCTCTTCTGCGCGGACGCAACTTGAGCGTGATGTACGTTGTCAATCCGACTCTCAGTGGCTTTTTTAGGATTGAGAAGCCTTTCACCTCCGGCTTTCTCGCCGTGCACTGGCTGGGCGACCCGAACAATCCCGTCACGGATGTTTCCGCGGGGCTGACGGACGAGCGCGCGCTCGAGATGCTTTACGCCGGGCTGGGCACCCGTGAGGTGCCGGTGACGATCGAAAACATCATGCATTGGGACGCGACGGCTGACACAGCCGAGCGCTTTCAGGATGGCTGCATCTTCCTCGCCGGGGATGCCGCGCATGTGATGCCGCCCAACGGAGGTTTTGGCGGCAATACCGGTGTGCAAGACGCCCATAATCTGGCCTGGAAGCTTGCGATGGTACTCAAAGGCGAGGCTGGCCCAGAGTTGCTGTCGACCTACGATCCCGAGCGTCGGCCGGCTGCCGCTTTCACGGTCGAGCAGGCCTATTCTCGATACGTAACCCGCGCAGCTCCCTATCTTCGTTCAGAAGACATGCAGCCGATCCAGAACGATCTCGACATCGAGCTCGGCTATTGCTATCACTCGGCTGCGGTGGTACCGGAGGGGCCCGACCAGACACTCCACGCAAATCCGCGCGAGACAAAGGCGCGCCCCGGAGCGCGCGCTCCACATCTTTTTCTTGAACACAACGGACGGAGGATTTCTGCGCTCGACCTCTTCGGCAGACATTTCGTCTTGCTCGCCGGGCCCGAAGGCACCAGGTGGAGCGATGCTGGGCGCCGTGCGGCACAGAAGCTACATCTCGCTGTAGACACTCATCAAATCGACTCCGATCGCCTTACTGACCCGAGTGGAGGCTTCTCGGACGCTTACGGGATAACTCCCACTGGAGCCGTGCTGGTTCGGCCCGATGGCTTCGTTGCCTGGCGTGCGAAGGACTCCACCGGGGCCTCGGCAGAGGCTTTTCTCGACGTGCTAACCACAGTGTTGTGCCGCAGACCAGTCAAATGTTAAGAGCGCGCGTCTGGCAACTTTGTTGGCACTTCGACCGAAATTTGGAAAGCCTCTACAGGGCAGAAATCGAAGCATGCCTACCGGCAAGCTCGTTGCCGGCACAAAGCCAGCGATTTCTGGGTTCCCGAGGGTAGTGGGTCATCTCTAACGACGCCGGCCGTGGTTGGTAGCGTGTTGGTTGCGCTGCTGCTGCGAGCAAGAAGGAGCAGCGAGCTTTAGTTAGGTGTCGGGAGACGAGGTGATGTTTTGGCGAAAAAAGGTGTTTTCCTCTGCGGGTGATGTCGTGGTTGATGTGCGCGACATCGCAGCCGCCCAACGATGGTACTGCGAAAAACTTGGACTTTCCTATTCATCCCCCGATGTGGAAGAAGCCAGCATGGAATTAGGATATTCGCCCGACTCCATTGTCGCCTATCTAGTGGAAATATCAGGCAGTCAACGTCCCAACAAGAGCCCAGCATCGGCCTATCGAATCCACCGGACTAATCGCGATCTAGCCAAAACGCCGGCACATCTTTCAGACCGTTCGGATCAGACTTTGCATCAAACGCTTGGCTGCTGATTTGGTGGGTATAACAGGAGAGCCCAACATGTCGAAAAATGGAAAGAACTCCATTGGTCTTGACGATGCGGAAATGCTACGCCCGGGACGACAGGCCGTTAGGAGGGATGTTAACAACGTTGTCGAAGCCTGTATTTCACGTCGCGCTGCAGTAGGGCGCTTGGCATTCTTTGGAGCGGTCATGTCCGCACTTAGTGGCAGGCTACTGGCGGATCAAGGTGCCTCGGGCAGCTACAGCAATTCGGCCATCGCCATGCTGCCCTCAGATGAGTCTACGCCAAAATCCAGTGACGACGAGATCCGGGCGATAAAGATTGCACGGGCGATGCGTTCAGGGCCGCTGGAGATCACCCGCGAGGCGACCGTAGCCGAGATGGACCACACTGGAAACATCACGGAAGTATTGCGAAAGGGTACGAATGAATGGATTTGCACACCAGGCGACGAGAACAAAATTGGTGACCCGCCAATGTGCGTCGATGAGTTAGGGATGCAGTGGTTCAAGGACGCTCGAGCGGGTCAACCGCGGCCGACAAACAAAGCGCCAGGGCTCTGCTACATGTTGTGCGGCGCGACGCAGCATAGCAATACGGATATTTTCGATAGGACAAGTGCGGCAATACCGATCGGCCCGCATTGGATGATTCTCTGGCCTTTCAACTCCAAGCACTGTGGCCTCCCAACCAGCGTACGCGATGCTGGCGCGTGGATCATGTTCGCCGGCACGCCGTACGCGTACCTGCACATCTGCGGGACGCCATGGGATGGACGAGAGTATTCACCTGAGAATGACGAAGCCGTATGGACGATGCAATACTCTGCGAAGCGCCGTTCCGCCCTAGGACCGTCCCGCAGAGGGAACAGCAGTTTGCCTCGCTCTGGTGGTATGTAGAACATTCTGCTTATTTTCATAGCAGGGCTGCCAGGAGTAACGTAAGGTGTAGGTCGCGCGATGCCTTCTGTTGAGTAGAACCAGCCATCGCATGTCTGCCAGCAGGCCCACCACACGGCCGCATTGTCATCCCTGAAATCGTGCTAAAACCCTGGCACCGCACAGACGTTCAACCAGCCGTATTGAGACGCGAAGGAAGTGGAACTCAGAACTGCCTGGAAATTAGGAAACGGCCGACGGTCGCTTTTTGGCGGGTACCCAAGTGAAGGCGGTTGCGGGCGATTCCACTGCACGCGATGGATTCCAGCTCCAGGCATTTTGCATCCCTATCCCGGCGCCCGCTTTCTAGCTACTCATCCCAGGTGGGAGCCGTATGCATAGACGCGCACGTACGGTTCTGTTGGGGGGCAGTCCGCAGTGGCTGTCCCTACCCCGACCACTCACATGCTGTCGACCTTAGGAGGAGTTCCTCGCAGCGCGCCGGTTCACAACGGACAGCGTCCACGGACGCGAAACTTCATCACCGCACCCTGAAATGGATACAGTCATATACACATAGCGATATTCGATATAGCATACTGTTATATCGGAGGCGGACACACGGGCCAGATTGTGCAGAATCGCTACGCTGCCTAATCGCATGACGCTAGTTCGGAAGATGGTGTTGCATGACCGTTTGCGAGTATCAGTTGGAAAGCTTCAACGCGTACGGCGACGGCGCGTACCTCGACCGTTTTGCTGAACGCCTTGACGTCTTCTATGCCTCAGGCTGGAAGCTGATCGAGTCGAAAAGGGACTCGAACCGCAAAGGCTGGTGGCGGGTTGAGCTATTCAAACTGCGCAGCGGCTCGGCCTCCCGGGCGTAACGGTGAAACACATGGTGGACCCGGGACTGCCACGGATTGGCGAGATCGTTGAACTTTCCTCGATGGCGAACCCTCACGCCAAGACTGCGAGATTTGAAATCATATCCGTGGACCCAAGAACTGGTTTAATCGAAGCGAGGGCTTGTGAGGTGAATCCCGACGGCGAACATACGCACATTCGGATGAAGTTGCAGCGACTACAGTAGGGGATTCGGTGGCGGCACAATCAAGAAGGTCTTGCGCAGTCTTGTTTCCGTTGGCTCTTGTGCTCGCGGTGTGTGGACTTGCGGTCGCCCAATCGTCGCCACCGCCGCCTACTAGCTCGATCGAGGTCGCGCTCACCGTGGTTGGGGACGTCGCCATGCCCCTCGCGCTGTCTTCTCTGACCTACAGCACCTTCCGCGTACAACGCTCAAGGTTGTGAAGTGCCGTCGAACGAGCCGAATCCTTACACGCCCGAACAACAACTCGCCCTGTTCAAACACACACCGCGCATCGAAACCACATCTAACGAGTGGCAGCTTTACCTCGTCGAGTCACACTCATTGCCTTCCCCAGAAATGCAAAGGGAAGATGACACCCGATAAACGCGGAGTAATCGGGAGTTTGTGATACCTTCGAACAATTCCCGTCGCGGCTGAACTAGCCACTCTCGCATGGCACCGCAAGGATGAATGACAATGAGGGCGCGTCCGCGTTTTCTCGCATTCGTTTTGCTTACTCAGATTGCTTTTGCACAGGCTCCCGAACGTTGGCAAGATCCGTCCAGACATCGAATACGGTTCGTGACAGTGGACGACAGGGTCCGTCTGGAGGTTCTCGACTGGGGTGGCAAGGGCAGACCCGTGGTTTTGCTGGCGGGGCTCGGATACACAGCCCATGTCTTTGATGATTTTGCCGAGAAACTCGCGGAATCGTGTCACGTCTACGGAATCACGCGTCGAGGCTATGGTGCTTCCAGCAGACCTGAAACCGGCTATACCGAGGAACGCCTTGCAGAGGATGACCTCGCTGTGTTCACTGCCCTCAATCTCGCCGCTCCCGTCGTGATGGGCCACTCTGTGGCTGGAGACGAATTGTCTCAATTAGGCATCCACCACGCGGATCGTGTAAGCGGTTTGGTTTATCTGGACGCACTAAATGACGGAAGCGATGACTATTCAGAACTCGACTCTTTGTCAGCGAAATTACCCGACGCGATGAAAAAACCGCCGTCACCCTCGCCTGCGGACCTGAAATCCTTTCGGGCATTCCACGACTGGCGAGTGAAGACGGACCGGGTCGACTATCCAGAAGCCGAACTGCGCCTCGATTTTGCAGAAAATCCAGATGGAAGCGTCGGCGCTCCAACCACGCCGGACTTCGTCCCACAAGCCATCATGTCAGGCGATCACAAGCACAACTACTCGCAAATTCGCGTTCCGGTTTTGGCTTTCGTCGGCTACCCGCCGATTCCGCAAGAACAAATCCGAGAAGATTACGTAGGCGATCCCGCAGTACGCGAAACTGTCCTAGCGGTATTCGGTGTTTACGTTGCGATGACAAGAAACCGAATCAAGCGAATCGAGAGCGCTGCTGGTGGAGCCCGTGTTGTCGATCTTTGGGGGGCCAGCCACTTCGTGTTTCTCTCGAACCAATCTGACGTGCTTAAAGAGACTCGACGATTCCTCGCACGGCTGCGTTAAGAGCCACACTCCTTCCCTGAGAAGGCCGATCCCCGTCAAGAGTTTTTGGTCTTTGTTTCTTTGGCTTTTCACTCTTTCCCGTTCAGCCAAGCCGCCTCTGTTGTCACCCTTCCATCCGCACTCGTAGTTGAGCGATTTTCGCTCAGTGCCAGTTGGGTGTTCGCGATTCAGCAGGCGCTGCTACCTGATTAGCGCCCTTCGCTTCCTTCTGTTCGAGGGAAGTTTGGGCCAGGAGTTAGTCGCAGCCACCTGAACTCGGCGGCCGAGCTCGGCTGTTCGGTACATACTGTCTGCCAGGCTTCTCTAGGCCACTGCGATCATCATCCGCCTTGCGCCAAGTCTCCGGTTCCGCACTGCCCGCGAGAAAGGCCCACCCGCCCCGCATCCTGCAAGCGCGATCGGGCTTGCGCCCCGCGCTTGAGCACTCTCGACACCGGCGGCGTCCAACACCGCAGCTGCATCAGCCGCCATCAACGCGATCGGATAGGGCCCGGGGGACACGTCACTTCGCCCCACGCCCCCGGTTATCGAACGCGATCGTGCGATAGCGCTCTCCAAAGTACAGGCCGAGAGCGGTGCCATAAAGGGGAGGCCCACCCGAGTCCCATGATCAACAAGACGGGATCACCCCCTCCCTTGCTCATCCCAATAAATCCTGGCGCCTTGATTCGTGGTAATGGGCATCGCAGCTCCTCATTCCTGTTTGTGGTCTGTCTGGCCCGCGACCTGTGGACTTCCGATGGAACGATCGGCGACCGTCGCCGAGCGAACCTACGACCGCCGACCCGCAAGGCTTCCGAGAGCCTTTATTCTGATAGTCAGTTAAAGAAGAGAGCGACTAAACTCAATCGGATTGTATATAATCGCGCGCACTATGCCAAAAGAGGAAACGCTCTACGAAGTCGCCGATCGAGTTGCAACCATTACACTCAATCGGCCGGATCGACTGAACGCTTGGACCTCGGTCATGGAGCAAGAAGTTCGTTTTGCGATGGAGCAGGCCGCGGGGGACGACGACGTCCGCGTGGTGGTTCTCACGGGCGCGGGCCGCGGCTTTTGCGCGGGCGCGGACATGTCGATTTTGAAGAGTGCGGCCGAGGGAGGCGTTACGGACCGCGTTCGCGACCGCGCGCTCGCGCCGCGAGGCTCCAGCCCGGATGCCCGACCCGATTTTCAGAAGAAGTACTCCTATTTCCCGGCGATCGGAAAACCAGTGATCGCCGCAATCAACGGCCCGGTCGTGGGACTAGGATTGGTGCTTACGCTCTATTGCGATCTCCGCTGGGCATCCGATGCCGCTCGCTTCAGCACCACCTTCGCGCGTCGGGGGCTGATTGCCGAATACGGCATGGCCTGGATGTTGCCGCGACTGGTAGGTCTACCGAACGCGCTCGATCTGCTGCTGTCGGCTCGCACGATCGACGCCGCCGAAGCGTTGCGCATGGGATTGGTGAACCAGGTGTTTCCTCAGAACGTTTTTTTCGATAAGGTGCGGGAAAACGCACGGGAGCTAGCGTCCGCCGTGAGCCCGCGCTCGCTGCGAGTGATCAAGCGGCAGGTGTATGAGGCGATGTTTCAAAGCCTTGCCGAGGCATTTGAAGCGTCCGAGCAAGAGATGTTGGCCAGTCTCGGGAGCGAAGACTTCAAAGAGGGCGTGGCGCACTACATGGAAAAGCGTGCTCCAGCTTTCACTGGCAGGTGAGACACCCTATGAAATTTGATTTCAGCGATAAGGTGAAGGATCTCGAGCGCCGCCTCAAGGTTTTCATGGACGAGCATATCTATCCGAATGAGCAGCGCTTTCATGAAGAAGTCGAGCGCAACCGATGGAAACCGACCCGAGTCGTCGAAGAGCTCAAGCCGAAAGCTCGGGCCGCCGAGCTCTGGAACCTGTTCCTGCCAGACAGCGAACTTGGCGCTGGTTTGACGAACCTGGAGTACGCGCCTCTTTGCGAGTTGATGGGACGCAGCCACTTTGCCCCGGAAGTGTTCAACTGTTCTGCGCCGGACACGGGCAACATGGAGGTGCTGGCTCGCTACGGCACGCCGGACCAACAGTCACGCTGGCTGAAACCCCTGCTTGCCGGCGAAATCCGATCGTGCTTTGCCATGACTGAGCCTCAGGTTGCCTCCTCCGATGCGACGAACATCGAGGCCAGTATCGTTCGCGACGGCGACCAATACATCATCAATGGCCGAAAGTGGTGGACATCGGGAGCCGGTGATCCCCGCTGCCAAATCGCCATCTTCATGGGCAAGACAGACCCTCAAGCGCCGGTGCACAAACAACAGTCGATGATTTTAGTCCCGATGGATACGCCGGGTGTCAAAATCGACAGGCTGCTCACGGTTTTCGGCTACGATCATGCACCGCACGGCCACGCCGAGGTCACATTCGAAAACGTGCGCGTGTCGGTCTCCAATATTCTGCTGGGCGAGGGGCGCGGATTTGAGATTGCCCAGGGGCGGCTCGGACCAGGACGCATTCATCACTGCATGCGCTCGATTGGGGTGGCCGAGCGAGCACTGGAAACGATGTGCAAACGCGTACAGGCTCGCGTGGCCTTCGGCAAACCGCTGGCCGAGCAGGGTACCATCCGCGCTGACATTGCACGTTCGCGCATCGAGATCGACCAGGCTCGGTTGCTGACCCTCAAGGCCGCCTACATGATGGACACGGTGGGAAACAAAGCCGCGCGAGGCGAAATTGCTATGATCAAGGTCGTCGCTCCGAATGTAGCCCTGCGCGTTTTGGACCGGGCCATTCAGGCGCACGGCGGCGCGGGACTTGCGCAGGACACATTTCTCGCCGCGGCCTGGGCGGGTGAGCGCTCGGTGCGACTGGCCGACGGGCCGGACGAGGTGCACTTGGAAGCCATCGCCAAGCAGGAACTCCGCAAATGGGCCAAGGCCCCTGCGAGATCTGTGTCCCATTGACGGCTGGTTCTTCTGCAAGATTTCCGCAACCATCAAAGGAGGTCCGTGGTCGCGGCCTACGCTTGGGCGTTCACTACGGATTCAATCCCGTTTCCTTTTTCGGTCTGCGAAACTCGCGATCCGAGAGCTTTCCAGGCAGCCCTTGCGATTGGCTGAGTGGATCGTATGGAACTGCCAACCAAGATCAGCCGACCGATTCCGGAGAGCTCACAGAAGTGATGGTTCTTGGACTGCTGCGTGGTCCCTGTTCCACCGCTCAAGGCGTACCAGACTGGCGAGGAAAGGTTTCCAGGCGCCATAGAGAAGTACGGCAGCCAAAGCGCAGGATAGCGAAGCTAGAATCGCTAGCGAATATTGAATCGCATCGTCACGCCTGAACACATACTCTGTCATGATCGCCACGGCCGTGGGTCCAGCTCCGAGTCCAATCATATTCAGAATGAACAGATAGATAGCCGATGCCTGCCCGCGCATCTAGGCCGGCATCATCGTCGGTTTCATGCTCAGAAACAGGCAGCCGGTTGTCAGCCAGCCCTCTCGAACAGGCCGGCGGCACCCTGGCCGCCACCGACGCACATCGTGACGACGCCGTAACGCGCCTTGCGCCGGGCCATTTCATTGGCAAGCGTTCCAACCAACCGCGAGCCCGTCATGCCATAAGGGTGACCGATGGAAATCGATCCGCCATTGGCATTGAGTTTTTCGGGATCAATGCCAAGCCGGTCGCGGCAATAAACCACCTGGACGGCAAACGCTTCGTTGAGCTCCCAAAGGTCAATGTCGCTTGCTCGCATGCCTGCCCGCTGTAACAACTTCGGAACAGCAAACACAGGACCGATGCCCATTTCGTCCGGATCGCATCCCGCGATTTGGAACCCACGGAATACCAGCTTGTATGGGATGCCCAAACGGTCGGCGCGCTGGCGCGACATCAACAGCGTGGCCGATGCGCCGTCGGAAAGTTGGCAGGAGTTTCCAGCTGTCACGGTTCCTCTTCCGCTGCTCGGATCGAAATGCGGTTTCAAGGCCAGCAATCCTTCCAGGGTCGTATCCGACCGGTTGCATTCGTCTCGGTCCGCGCAGACTTCCTCCTTCCCCGTCACTGCCCCTGTTGCTTTGTCCAAGATGGCCCGCATCACCCGCAGCGGTGCGATCTCCGCTTCGAAAAAACCCTCCTTTTGTGCGCGGGCCGTGCGCTGCTGGCTGAGCAGAGCGTATTCATCCTGCGTTCGTCGGCTCACCTTGTAGCGCTTGGCCACGACTTCGGCGGTAACGCCCATGACCATGTACAGGCCGGGCAAGCGCTCGGCCAGCTCCGGATGTGGGTTGTGGTCGCGCGGCGTGAGACTGATGCTCTCCACGCCGCCGCCAATCGCTGCGTCGACGCCCTCGTTGATGATCTGGTGCGCGACCAGAGCGATCGCCTGCAGACCGGACGAGCAGAACCGATTGACGGTCGTGCCGGCGACCGAAGTGGGCAGCCCTGCCAACATTGCAGCGACGCGAGCTATATTCATACCCTGCGAACCGTGTGGTTGCGCGCAGCCCAGAGCCACGTCTTCAATCTCGGCGGGGTCGAGCTTCGGCGTCTTGCGCAGGACGTCGTTGATACAGTGCGCGGCGAGATCGTCTGGGCGCGTCAAATTAAAGGACCCGCGATACGACTTGGCAAGCGCTGTCCGCGAACTGGCCACTATGACCGCTTCTCTCATCTCTCCTCCGGGTACTCGCAATGGCTGCGACATCCCACACGGAGGCTCCCATCCGACTTTCTAGCTCGCCTGAAGGAGAAGCTCTGGTTGGTGCCTACATCGACGATTCTTGGTGCACGGGCGAAGCCACGCCAATCGTGTTCTGTCCCTGCCAGTATTTCTTGCGCAGATCTCTCTTCAGGACTTTTCCTGTGCCCGTCTTGGGCAAGCTTTCTAAGAATTCGACCGACCGAGGGCACTTGTAGTGCGTCAGGCGGGAGCGGCAGAACTCGATGAGTTCGCTGTCGTTTACACGCCCTCCGGGCTTCACCACCACCAGAGCCTTCGGCACCTCGCCCCACTTCTGATCGGGCACCGCAATGACGGCGGCTTCGAGAACCGCGGGATGGGCGAGCAGCGTTTTTTCGACTTCCAGCGACGAGATGTTTTCACCGCCACTGACGATGATGTCCTTCTTGCGATCCACAATTAGGATGTATCCATCCTGATTCCACGTGGCCAGGTCTCCCGTGTGAAGCCATCCACCGCGCAGGGCCTCCGCCGTCTCCTCCGGCTGTTTCCAATAACCCTTCATCACGCCGTCACTGCGCGCCAGAATCTCGCCGACGGCCTCTCCGTCGCGCGCGACGTCCTGGTCGTTTGCGTCGACCACTCGAAGCTCCACGCCGGGAATCGCATAGCCGGTCGAAGCTTGTCCCGTAAAGCGCTGCTCACCCTCCCAGCGAAGTCCCGGCTTCATGGAAGAAGTCGTGAGCACCGGCGCAGTCTCGGTCAGTCCGTACCCCGAGTAGCATTGGCATCCCAGCTTTTCCTCCACCTCGCGGACCAGCGAGGGAGAGGAGGCCGCACCCCCAAGGCCCACCCATCTCAAACTGCGGAGGTCATACTTATGAAATTCGGGGCAGTTCACCAGTGCAATGGCCATGGCGGGCACCAAACCAAGACTTTCGATGCGCTCGTCCTGAATCAGGCGAAGGATCTCGAGGGGATCGAAACGGGACGTCATGACATGCTTGAAGCCCCGGAGGGTCGGTGTATGTGCCGCGCCCCAACCATTGGCGTGAAACAGCGGAATGGTGTGCAGGTGGGCGCTGTCATGGGAGGTTTCGCGGGACAAGGCCGCATGGAGAGCGTGCAGGTAGATGTTCCGGTGGGTCAGCATCACGCCCTTGGGATTGGCGCTAGTTCCGCTCGTGTAAAAGAGCTCGGCCACGGAATCTTCGTCGAATTCTGCGATGTCGCGACGGTACGGTGTCGCCGAGGACAAAAGTTCGTCATAAGTCTGCGGCAAAAGCCAAGGTGCCTGATTGTGATGGTCCAGCATGCAAAACCAGTGAACGGCCGAAAGCCTTTGATGGAACGAATCGACCAAGCCACAAAGCTCATTTTGCAGGAAAAGAACGCTGGCCTCGGCATGATTCAAGATAAAGGCTAGCTCGTCAGGCGCCAGACGAATGTTTAGCGGCAACAGGACCGCCCCGGCCTCAAGAACGCCGAAGTAGGCTTCAAGCAGCCTGTGACAATTCAAACTTAGAAACGCAACGCGGTCTCCCGGCTTTACGCCGATCTGTCGCAAGCCGCCGGCGAGTCGCGCGGCTCGCTCTGCAAATTGGGAATATGAAAATCGCTCGGGCCCGCAGACGACAGCTGTCTTGCCGGGGTACTGCTGCAGGGCGTAGCGCAAAAACCGCACCGGCGTCAGCGGAATGTTCATATCCTAAGCGTCTCTCCAGGCCGCCTGTCCTGCTCCGCCTGCGAAATCTGGCACCCGCAACGGGACTGGTCATCTGTCGCCGAACTTTTTCTGCCAACCGAGGCAGGTCGAGCGGAACAATTGCAGGCCAGGACCAGGATTCCCAGGGGTTGGCAGACCGCATGTTCCCAGTACATGTTCAAACGACTCAGAAGCTGATCACAAGCAGAATTCGCGTGTGTAACTATCACGTGTTAGCGACTACCGTCAAGCCACCGCGTGTCTCCACAACCCGGTTCGATTCCCCCATTCACCACTTTTTCAGATAGCTCGCGAGACGTCCAAGCTACAAACAGAACTCGATCAAGAACGGACCCGAACGACTGAAGCTGGTCCGCAACAAACCGGCCAATTGCTCGCAGCTTTCCGCGCGGGCCGCTTCGACGCCGAGGCCTGTCGCGAGATGCACCCAACCGATATCCGGGTTTGAAAGGGTCATCATGTTTCGAGCCGTCGGTCCAGGTTGGGCACCCACCTGTGCAAGTTCGGCGAGAAGGATGGCGTACGTGCGGTTCGCAAATACGACGGTGGTGACGGCCAGCCGTTCACGCGCTTGCGTCCAGAGCGCCTGCACCGTATACATTCCCGACCCATCGGCTTCGAGAGATACAACACGCCGCCCAGGTGCGGCAATCGCTGCTCCTACTGCCATCGGCAGGCCAGCGCCAATCGCCCCACCGGTCAGGTCGAGCCAATCATGCGGCGCCGAGCAATAGCTCGCTGCGTAAATTGCCGGTCCACACGTGCCAGCCTCGTTCACGACGACTGCATTGGGGGGTAGAAGGGCAGTGATGGTCTCGGCAAGGGCGGCGGTCTCGGCACCGGACGGCACAGCACGGTCTATGCCGTCATCGGCTGGCGAAACGCGGGGTGCTTGGAGTGCGTCGGCCAGTTGTGCGAGCGCAAACGCTGCATCCTGCTCGGGCCGCGCGAGCACGTGAAGCTCGCATTCAGGCGGGTACAAACGGCCAGGTTTGCCGGGATAGGCAAAGAAACTGACGGGTGGTGTTGCGCCCACCAGAATCAGATGGCGGAACGGTGCCAACTCGGCTAAGGCTTGGTCCACACGATAGGGCACACGAGCCACCCGCGGTCGGCCGCGGCCTCGCTCGATTCGCGCGTTATGCGTTTGCGCCATGATCCTGGCGCCCGTCGCAACTGCGATCCGATGCGCATCGACCAGCGCGGCGCCTCGCAATGACGCACCTCCCAGCAGGAGCAGAGTGGATTGACGGCTCCGCAGCGCTCGCTCGGCATTTTCAATCGCATGCGGCGCGGGCTTGGGCACTGGTGGCAGCGGAAACGGCTGCCCGACCGAACCCTCCGGATTCCAGGCGATGTCGGCCGGCACGATCAGGGTTGCGATTTGTCCCTTCCGTCCCACCTCGACTGCAGCGGCCGCATCGCGACCAACCGTCGTTGCGTCCGTCGCCGTGCGGGTCCACGCCGAGACACCGCGAGCCCAGCCCTCCGTGTCCGCTGTCAGGGGAGCATCGAGCGCGCGATGGTGGGTCGCCTGATCTCCTACGATGTTCACAATTCCCGATTGGGCTCGACGGGCGTTGTGTAAATTGGCCAGACCGTTGGCCAGGCCCGGGCCGCAATGTAGCAGGGTTGCCGCTGGCTTCTCAGCCATTCGCCAGTACCCATCGGCTGCACCCGTCACTACATTCTCCTGTAACCCGAGGACGCACCGGATACCCGGGAAACGATCGAGCGCCGCAACGAAATGCATCTCGCTCGTGCCCGGGTTTGCAAAACAGACGTCGATGCCGTTCGCAAGCAGGGTGTGGACGAGGCTCTCGGCTCCGGTCATGAGTGCAACTTTTCTCTCTTCGCTAAGCCGTTTGAGCTGGGGGATGGCGCGAAGTACGGCGACGATCCGGGGGGCAGTCTGCTACAACTCGGATCCATCCTCAACGTGTTTTTGCTCTGGTTCGCAGCGCCCGGTCTGTCGCGAATGGGCTAGCACCTGGGTTTCGCGTCATTCCGCATGTCGCGAATCCCTCACCGAACGACACTGCTACGGAGCGTTCGTTTTCGCGATCTGCGTAACCCCTTCCGCGACCAGCCGGTCGATAGCGGCCTGATCGTGTCCAAGCTCCCGCAGAAGCTCCGCTGAATGCTCCCCAAGCAACGGCGGCGATGCGGGTGCTTTCGTTGTTATGCCATCGTACTTTACCGGGCCGGCGACGAATTTCAGCTCTCCTGCTTGCCGATGGGTTACGTGCTCGATCAGATCGAGGTGACGTACTTGCGGGTCGACAAGAACCTCCGCGATGTTGTAGACGGGGCTTACGGGAACGTCGTTCGACTCCAATTGCTCTAACCACGCCGCTCGCGGGCGGCTGGCGATGATCGGCGCAAGTATTGTTTCGAGCGCTTCATAATTCTCCCGCCGGGCGTCTCGGGTCTTAAAACGTGGATCCTCGGCGAGGTGCATGCAATTCAAAACCTTCAGCAACGCCAGCCAGAACTTCTCCGGAACCGAGCAGTGGATGGCCAGCGGCAGCTTGTCTTTGGCGAGAAATGCAAACGCGTGCGCGTCTTTTACACGTTTAGCGCGATTCGGAACATTCCCCGTACGCATATACCCCGCTGCGGTCTCACCGATTAAAGATAACGTCGCCTGCAGTAGTGAGGTCTCGACTCGACATCCCTCGCCGGATTCCACACGGGCGAGGAGCGCACCCAGGATTCCGTATCCCGCCGATAGTCCCGTGATATAGTCCGACAGAGCCACGCCCATAACCTTTGGCTCATCTAGATCTGTCAGCAGGCTCAGCAGCCCACTTGCCGCCTGCCCCAATGTATCGAAGCCCGGCTTATCCGCGCTGGGTCCGGTGGAACCAAATGCCGAGATGGAGCAATAAATCAGCCGAGGATTCAATTTGTGCAGCGACTCGTAGCCGAGTCCCAGCCGGCTCGCCGTTCCTGGTCGAAGGTTCTCCACGAAAACATCAGCGTTCTTAAGAAACTCCAGGCAAATCCGGCGGCCTGCGGCCGATTTGAGATCGAGGACAATGCTCTGCTTGTTGCGGTTCAGATGGACGAAGTTCGAGCTAAAGTGAGAGCCGGCGTCGAAATAGCGATACGGGTCGCCCTCGGGCGGCGACTCGACCTTTATTACCCGCGCACCCAATTCCCCTAGCAAGGCGGTTGCGTACGGGCCGGTCACGTAGGTAGCGCATTCGACCACCGAAAGTCTGTTGAGAATGTTGAATGGCACTAGGATCGTCCAACAATGGATCGCCGAAACATTGTCTCATCTTGGCGAAACTGGATCTACCCGCGGGGCGGCTCATCGGGCCCTCCCCTAGAAAGACCATAAACAGGTGACAACATGAACGACGAATACACGGGGCACCAACCTTGCAACGACAATAGTAACGACGGCGAGATTTCGCGTCGTGGATTCCTCACCGTCGGCTCGGCTGCTCTGGCCACGGTAGCAGGCACATTGGCAGTGGACGGCGCGATGGCGCAGGGTCGCCCACAGACTGCCGGTGGTCAGAGTGACCGGAGCAAAAGCGATCCCGGTCCTTCGAACAAGCCGTTGGACACCGAGAATCCGGATTCTGAGTGGCCCCCGGACACCGACTCTGAGAGTTTGGTTCGAACCTTCAAATACCCGTTCTCTTTCGCCAACAAGCGAACCTACGAAGGGGGCTGGTCCCGCGAGGTGACGGTTTGCGAACTGTCGGTCTCGAAAGCCATGGCAGGCGTAAATATGAGGCTCACCGCGGGAGGGGTTCGCGAGCTCCATTGGCACACGGCAGACGAGTGGGCGATCGTGCTGACTGGGAACGCGAGAATCACAGCGATCGACCGCGACGGCAGGAGTTTTGTCGCCGATACGAAGCAATACGATCTGTGGTATTTCCCCAGCGGGATTCCGCATTCGATTCAGGGCCTGGATCCGGACGGAACCGAATTTATGCTGGTATTCGACGACGGGAATTTTTCGGAAACGGAGACCGTCCTGCTGAGCGACTCGATGGCCCACGTGCCTCGCGAGGTCCTGTCAAAGAACTTTGGGATTGCGGAACCAGCCTGGAGAAATCTGCCCCGAAACGAGCTATTTATTTTCCAAACTACAGTTCCCGGACCACTGGGGGCCGACCAGAAAGCAGCCGCAGGAACCCTCGGGAAGTCGACCCAGGATTTCGCTTTTCGCACGATGGAGATGCCGCCGACGGTGCATACCAGAGGCGGAGAGGTGCGCATCGTCGATTCCAGCATCTTCAAAGTTTCAACCAATGTCGCGATGGCAATGGTCACCGTCCATCCGGGAGGCATGCGCGAGCTGCACTGGCACCCCAACTCCGACGAATGGCAGTACTACATCGCCGGCAAAGGAAGAATGACGGTGATCTCCACAGGTAACCTCGCTCGCACGATGAACTTTCAGGCGGGAGACGTCGGGTACGTGCAGCAGACCTTGTTGCATTACATCGAGAACACAGGGGATACAGATCTGGTGTTCCTGGAAATGTTCAAGAGCAGCTTCTACCAGGACCTGTCATTGTCCGAGTGGCTGGCGCACACACCTCCCGAACTGGTGATGGCCCATCTGAAGATCGATCGGGCGACATACGATGCAATTCCGAAAGAGAAGATGGTCGTCCTTCCGGGATAATTCGCTTGCATCGGCAAGAGGAGTGGTGGCAATCCAATTGGGGTCGCCGCCGCGGAGATGGTTTGCGAGCCTGAATACAAGCCGGCTGCGTAGCCCAGGTTATAACGCACGAATTTGCGATCACCATGGGGCTGCCAAGCAAAACGCATTGCACGGCGGCGAAGAGGGCTTGCGGGGGGTCCATCTTTCGCAACGCCTCGGACGAACTGCGGCCCGATGCCCTAGCCCCCTGCGAAAAGGAACAAGAGGAAAGCCGTGGCCCTAAGCGGACCGGAGATTGTGATACCGATCTGCCCGATCAAGACGCCAGCTAGGAGCGTTGCCGTGACGGATCCGAGCCCGATTCCTTTGAATGTGAACCTCCCAAAGTAGTATCCAAGCGCGAGCATTTGCTGTTGTTTTGCGAGCGACCATTCCCCGGACAGGTATCACAGTCAAAAGTGATCATCGTCACAGACGAACGAATCTGTAATTGTCATCGTGGCTCAGGTGAGGCGAACGCTTGCGCAGAGCTTGTGCTGGCTCCTTGCAATTCCTTTAGGGAGTCAGGCTTCGGCGCCAACACAGAATATTGATCATCGATGAGCTTTAGCCTCTGAGGCCGGCACAAAGAATTGAGTGATACTTCCTGGACAAAACGTCGGCGGGAGTTGCTTTCACGTAGTTCTGGTTGATGCGGAGGGCACCCTCACAACACGGAGTGCAATCGTTCGCTTCATCTTGTGGGTCAGATTAGGGGGGAAGCATGGGAAACCCAGGAGGCACTTTCACTGCATATCAGGATGTTTGGTTGTTGGATGGAGTACGGACTCCGTTTGTCGAATACAACACGGGGTTGGGTCTGGTTTCGCCGATTGATCTAGGGATCAAAGTAGCCCGCGCAGCGTTTGACAGGACCCAGATCGCACCGAACGATGTGGACTCCGTGATCGGTGGCTGCGTTGCACAGGCGAGTTTCGATGGTTTCTTCCTCGCCCGGCATATCGGCCTGTACTCTGGTGTTCCGCTGGACCGCCCGGCACTGATGGTGCAGCGTGTCTGCGGCACGGGAATCGAAGCCATCAGCCAAGCCGCCGACGCAATTAATCTTCGAAAGATTTCCCTGGCCCTATGCGTTGGAGCCGAATCGATGAGCCGCAATCCCATTGCGGCTTACACGCACCGTGGGGGGTTTCGCATGGGGCAGGTGGAGTTTAAAGACGTCCTCTGGGAGGCGCTGCGCGACACGGCGCCGGACGTGACGATGGGAGAGACGGCGGAAAAGGTAGCGGTGACTTACAACATCACGCGTGAGGACGCGGATCACTTCGCCGAAACGAGCTTCGCTCGGGCTCTGGCCGCCCAAAAGACTCGCTTCCTGGCGGGAGAAATCGTGCCTTTGGTCAGCGAGAAGTTTGAACTGCAGGGTTACAAACCCCGAGGAATCCAGCTGCCGAAGGGGGTCGATCAACTGGCTGACGACACGCACGTTCGGCCGTCGTCCTATGAGGCGCTTGCAAAAATCCGGCCGGCATTCGGCGGCGTTCAAACGGGAGGCAACAGCTCTGGGATCGTTGACGGTGCCGCCGCGACGCTGGTTGGTTCCGGCGACTACGCCCGCTCGCGGGGATTCCAGCCGCTCGCTCGGGTCGCCTGTGTGGCAGCGGTCGGAGTGCCCCCCGAAGTCATGAGCATGGGACCGGCCCCCGCCATCCGGAGATTATTGAACGGTGCCGGCATGACCCTCGATCAGATCGATCGGTTTGAGATCAACGAGGCGTTTGCCGCCCAGATTATCGGTGTCGAACGTGAACTGAAGCTCGATCCCTCGAAGGTGAATGTCAATGGCGGCGCGATCGCTATCGGGCATCCGCTGGCGGCCACCGGAGTGCGCCTTGCCCTGACCGTGGCGCGTCAACTCCGCCATTCAAACCTGCGGTTCGGCATCGCTTCAGCATGCATCGGTGGAGGGCAGGGCATCGCCATGCTGCTCGAAAATCCGGCTGGTCCAGTCTGATGCTGGCCAATCAGAGGACGGTTGGCGTCCGATTCGGTGAGTGCGATCCACACGGGATTGTGTTCTACCCACGCTTTCTTGAGTTTTTCGATGCTTCGGGCGATGCCTTACGGGAGCCGACGGGACGGCTAAGACAAAAAATGCTCCGGACCTATCAAATGCCCCTTGCCGATTTCCGAACCAGTTTCCTTCGACCTTCACGCTACGGCGATAGGATCGTCATCGAATCCAGAGTTCTCGAATGCGGATGGAACAGCTGTTCTGTGCGCCACAAGCGATACCACGGAAAGGTGTTGGCCGTCGAAGGCGTCGAAAAAACGCGTACGGGTCATGCAAACCAAGCACACTTCGTCGCGACTCAAAGGCCAAGCGATTCCGAAAGAGATCAAAGAACGGGTTTTGCACTGCGGGGCTGGCAGTAGGCAAATCCCATCCCGAAAATCGGGGCACGTGCGTGACCATGGAAAAACAGTGGAACCAGCTAACGCCTGAAGAAAAGCTCCAGGAACGAGCACGACAGTGGAAGTTCCCCGGCGGGCTGCAGTTTGCCAGCCCGGAAGTCGAACGCGCCTACCAGAACCGCGTGCAGATGCTTCTCGATGCCGTCCAGCTCCGAAAGCCGGAACGCATTCCCGTTTGCCCCTCGGCAGGATTCTACCCGTTTGCTTACGCTGGCGTGACGGCCCAAGAGGCGATGTACGATTACGAAAGACTCGGCTACGCACTCAAGAAATACTGCTCCGATTTCATGCCGGACGTTCGGGGGAGCTCGCTGCTGTACGGTCCTGGTAAGGCCTTTGAGATCCTCGATTACAAGCTGTATCGCTGGCCGGGCCATGGTCTGCCGACCACGTCTCACTTCCAATGCGTGGAAGACGAATACATGCGGAGCGACGAGTACGATCTCCTGAACAACGACCCGACCGATTTTTTCTTGCGCCGCTACCTGCCGCGTGTATTTGCGACGCTCGGTCCCTGGCAGATGTTGGACTCGCTCACCGACATTCAAGAATTGCCTTACACGGGTCCGTCATTGGCTCCCTTCGGCTTGCCAGAGATGGAGCAAGCCTGCAAGCGGCTGCTGGAAGCCGGTCGGGCTGCACGCGACTGGCTTGAAGCGTGCCTTGCCATTGATCGCGCGACCATGTCCAGTCTCGGCCTTCCAGGGTTTTCAGGCGGCTTTACGAAAGCACCCTTTGACACGATCGGCGACACGCTGCGTGGCACACGGGCGGTCATGCTCGACAAGTTCCGCCAGCCCAAGAAGCTGCAAGCTGCCGCGGAGAGGCTCGTGCCGATCGCCATCGATTGCGCCGTGCGCTCCGCGGCCAAGGGCCGAAACCCCCTCGTTTTCATTCCCCTCCACAAAGGCGCCGATGCCTTCATGTCCAATGCAGATTTCAAGACCTTCTATTGGCCGACGTTGAAAGCCGTGATCCTCGGGATGATTCAAGAGGGCCTGGTTCCCTTTCTTTTCGTGGAGGGCAGTTACGAGAAACGGCTTGATATTGTCGCAGACCCTGACATTCCGGCGGGCCAGACGCTGTGGACGTTTGATCGCACTGACCTCCGGAAAGTAAAGAAGCATTTCGCTGGCTGGGCCTGCATCGGCGGCAACGTGCCTGTCTCGCTGCTCCAGTCTGGTGAGCCCGAAGACGTTCAGACCCACGTCCGGCGCTTGATCGACGATGTGGGACGAGACGGGGGTTACATCCTTTCGACCAGTGCGCCGATGTACGATGCCAAGCCAGAGAATTTGCACGCCCTCATTGAGACTGGCAAGAAATACGGCGCGTGATGAAGCCAGGCGACCTAATGTCGCACGACACTGTGTTGGCGGTCCGGTCGGAGGTACTGCTTGTCCATCGATCCGCGATGGCTGCCCGGACACTCGCTCTCCCCTTGCGTAGAGCTTACATTTCGGCCGATGGGGACGATTCATTTTCTTTCTGCCCGAGGTTGAAAGAAGAATCAAGAAAGCGGGAAACAGAGACCGCGGGTTCTCTTATTGGGAGCCTCTTTCTTTCTCTACTTCGTAGGTCGTTCAAGGAGGGCAACGATGGATATGGTTGCGCTGTTCGCTCTACTGATTGATTTGTGCGTCAAGCAAAATGCCATGATTAGTGCCCTGCAGAGGAAAGGCTACCTTTCCCTCGCAGAAGTAAATGAAAACTTGCCCAGTTCACTTCAAGGGGTCCAGGTTCACCTTGACTCTGCCAAAAAGCATTACGCCCAACTTGTGCTTTCACTCCAAGGAAGCGGTTCATTCAAATGAAAGAGAAGCGACAGATGATTCCAGTGCACCCGTTGTACGCGGGCATTCGATGCGAGTGATCTTCGATTAGTGTAATAAGCAGAACGAGCCACAGGGACCTGGGCGGCGCCTTCTTCGAGCCGCAACCTTAATTTTACGAATTGCCATTTTTTCCGACACACAGGGCTCGTGCGCCTGGGGAAATCCCCTGCCTGGTTGGATAAGCAGTGAGAGTCGTAGGGGCTGATCAAGCGGAGTCGTGCAAGCGGCAGAATGTCTCATTTGCTGGTGAGATCCTCCGGTTTTTCATCCGCGGATAGAT
>JASHRC010000195.1 GCA_030037525.1 Candidatus Acidiferrales bacterium
CACCGGGTTCGGCCTTCATGCGCCACAAACCGCCGGTACCTTGAATGTGACCGCGATTGGAGACAAAGACCAGCTCCGAGCCATCCGGCGACCACACGGGACTGATCTCATGGTCGAACTCGCTGTAATAGTAACGCGGCAGTGAGCTCCGGTTTTCTCCGGTGAGGCGCTGCACGTTGGTCAGCCAGCCGTCGTGGAAGTCTCCGAGAAAGATATGAAAATGGCCTCGATACGACGTCGAGACAAACACCAAACGTTTGCCATCCGGGGAAAAACGCGGTTCGAGGTTGACCGCACCATCGGAAGTGAGCGCTCGGGACTGTCGGGTCGCGAGATTCAGAGCCCGGAGTTCCATGGCATCTTTCTGGTAAGAAACATAGACAACCCAGCGTCCATCCGGTGAGCAGTCGGGCTGGTAGTCGTACCCGGGGCCGGCCGTTAACTGCTCGGCCCTGCCGGAATTGAGATTTTGCTTCCACAGGGAACCTGCCATGGAATACACCAGAGCGCGCGAGTCCGCAAGCCATGCCGCCGCACTCGGGCCGGTCGTGAGCTGTGGGAGGTACATCTCGCGATAGTAATAGGGATGTGGGAGATCGATTTGCTTCAACACAGGTTCTCGTTGAGCGCTGAGTCGGAGGGTAAGCAACGCCAGCATCAACAGCAGACCTGATTTAGATGGCATAGATCAGAGCCGCCTTTCTAGCCGAATGGCGGATTATACCGGAGAACACAGGCGAGGGCGCCCGGAGAGAGCAGATGCTGCGAATGAGGTATCCGCCCCAGGGAAGCTCTGGTAATGTATCAGCGCATGCGGCGCACGGCAGCCCTGGCGGTCCTGGTCTTGATCGTGGTGGCCATGCTCGCGGCTGGCAGCGATGCCATCGGCCTCGTCCACATCCCTCGAGAAGTCCTGACGAGCACGCGCTGGCTTGCGCTGGCGGGAATCGTGCTCGGGGCGACTCTCGCCCGTTCCCTGATCACTTGGATTTTCGTTTCCATGCTGGTCGGTGCCGAAGTCGGCCACGATTTCCCCCGAGTCGCCGTTGAGTTACGTCTTCTCGCACAAATCTTCCTGCGGCTGATCGAAGTCATCATCGCTCCCTTGGTGTTTTCGACCCTGGTCGGCGGGATCGCCGCCCACTCCGACCTGAAGAAGGTGGGGCGCGTGGGTATCAAGGCGATCCTTTACTTCGAGCTGGTCACCACGGTCGCGCTGTTCATCGGACTGGCAGCCATCAATCTCAGCCAAGCGGGAGCGGGAGCTCAGATTCCGGTCAACTCCGCCGAGCCCGGCAGAGTTCAGAGACTGTCGGCGAGCGAGGCCGTGCTCAACGCATTCCCGGAAAACATCGCCAAGTCAGTGGCAGAAAATCATGTTCTGCAGGTCGTGGTTTTCAGTCTGCTGTTTGCGATCGCCCTGCTCATGGTCAAGCAAGAGGAGAAGCGCCGCCCTATGCTGGCCTTCGTTGAGAGCCTGGCGCAGGTGATGTTCAAGTTTACCGACATTATCATGGGGTTCGCGCCCTTCGGAGTATTCGGTGCGATTGCCTATACAGTCGCCTCGAGTGGCATCGGTGTCCTCGGGAATTTGGCTAAACTTCTGCTCACCCTCTACCTCGCTCTAGCGGTGTTTCTCTTTCTCGTTCTTTTGCCCATCGCCGTTTGGGCCAAGCTGCCCCTGCGCCGCTTTGTGCGCGCCATTGCCGAACCAGCCTCCATTGCCTTCGGTACGGCAAGCTCGGAGGCCGCCCTGCCGCGGGCCATGGAGAGAATGGAGGAGTTCGGAGTGCCTCGCCCGATCGTGGCCTTCGTCATGCCCACGGGGTACAGTTTCAACCTTGATGGTTCCACCCTCTATCTGTCCCTGGCAGCCATTTTTGTAGCTCAAGCTTCCGGCCTACATTTGGGATTCGGAGCCCAGCTTTACCTGGTTCTGGTCCTGATGCTGACGAGTAAGGGGGTGGCCGGGGTTTCCCGAGCCGCGATTGTGGTTCTGCTGGCGACCGCCACGACGGTGGGACTTCCGACCGGACCGATCTTCCTTTTGCTCGGCATTGACCAGTTCATGGACATGGGGCGCACCGCCGTCAATGTAATTGGCAACTGCCTGGCAACGGCCGTGATCGCACAGTGGGAGGGACAGTTGAAGGAGATTCCTCGGACTCCTGCTGTCCTTGCAGGATCTCGGTCAGCCGTTCCGCGAACAACCCCGGGATCTCGGTAGATTGTGGTGCTCCCGCAGGCCGATGTCGGCTTTTTCAAATTTGGGTTGGGTTTCCTCCCGGCTCCGGTTGTGAACCGTGCTGGGCTGGGACCATGCGAAGTCCGAGAGCAGCCAGTTTTTTGCCCGACCTAGCGGTCGGAGTCTACCACGGGTCCTAAACTTTCGTGCCAAGCGCGGGCAGCGGCAGCGGTTTCGGGCGAGTCGAAAGAACTCGCAACCCTGAATCTGACCGCGCTTGTGCCAGCGTGGGGTGCTGCGATCGCGTTCTCCTTGCAGTCGATTGGGGGCGATGGGAGAGCCTGCAATGTCCCGTTCCTGCCTCATTTTTCTTCCGCAACCGCGATTCTTCGGAGCGCCAAGTTCGCTTCATCCGAAGGTAATCGGCCGAATTACGAAAGCGCATGCCCGGGGGACATCTGTTTTGCGTTTCACATGGGTGAGATGGTGAGTTGAGTTAAGAGAGAGCTCCGGCCCATGCATAGCGACGAATTTCTCGATGACCTGCACCTTCGGATTCTGCGCGTAACTGAGGATTTGCGCGCCATCCAACAACAGCTCAACTGTGCTGCGATGCAGGCGCCTGGCGATCCGGAACTGATGGAAGCTCTTTGTCAGGGACCCGAGCTCGAATCGCTCGAAGTCTTAAAAACGGCTCTCGACCAGATGCGCCACTTTCTGTGGTTCTATATTCAGTTGATCACGAATGAGTCTGCCGAGGCTGACCATGCGCGCCAGGTCGTGAAGAAACCGGTGCAGGATACGGTGATCAGCCCAAGAGTGGCGGCGGCAGAAAAATTTCGCTTCCCGACCGAAGCAGCCCTGCGCGAATTCCTGGCTGCTGAAAAGACCCGAAAACCGAACTAAGCGCCATCGCCGCTCTCCGGGTGCTAGAGCGATCGATCGTCCGCTCGGAGAATGCTCACCCTCGATCCGCGATCGAACACCAGGACCGACCACCGCCGTGGGTCCGTGAACAAAGTGCGCACAACCTACGGACTGAAGATTTCATAGGCATCGAGGAGCCCGGCCCGCACTCTCGGTCTTTCGGCCGACAAGAGCGCGCTCGAATCGAAAGTCAGCGTTTTCTCAAATCCCGCAGCTTGGCCAGCCGCTCGGCCGCCCGGTCCAAGGTTTCCGGGCGTTTGCAGAAGGCAAAGCGCACCTGCTGTGCGCCCTCCCGGGGGTGATTATAAAAACTGGAGCCCGGTACGGCAGCAACCCCGACCTCTTCGACGAGATATTTGGTACATGCCACATCGTCGGCGAACCCAAAGGCGCCAATGTCCGTCATGACGTAATAGGCGCCGCGCGGCCGGTAGCATCGGAATCCGGCCTCCTCGAGGGCTGGCATGATTCGGTTCCGGCGCTCCGCATAGACGCTGGCCAGACTCTGATAGTAACCGGCCGGTAACCCCAAGGCCCCAGCGCCTGCTTCTTGCAACGGTGCCGGAGCCCCCACGGTGAGAAAGTCGTGCACCTTACGAATGGCATTGGTAATGGCGGGGGGCGCAACCGCCCATCCCACGCGCCAGCCGGTAACGCTGTAGGTTTTTGAAAGACCGTTAATGGTAACGGTTCGTTCAGCCATGCCGGCAAGGCTCGCTATCGAGATGTGCTCGGTAGCGTCGTAGGTGATGTGCTCGTAAATTTCATCGGTGATGGCCAGCACATTGAACTCGACGCAAAGATCACGGATTAGCTCCAGCTCGTCTCGGGTGAAGACTTTCCCCGTGGGATTGTTGGGCGTGTTAAGGACGATTGCCTTGGTGCGGTTGTGGAAGGCGGTCCGGAGTTCGCGCTCGTCGAAGGTCCAATCGCCGTCTTGGGCTTCAGGCGGATGCAGTCTCACAAACACCGGTTTTGCCCCGGAGAGGATCGAATCCGGTCCGTAGTTTTCGTAAAACGGCTCAAAGATCACCACCTCGTCCTCTCGGTTACAAATGGCGAGCAGCGTGGCAATCATCGCCTCGGTCGAGCCACAACAGACCGTGATCTCAGTTTCGGGGTTGACGGTGATTCCCTGCCAGGCCTTCATCTGCCGTGCGATGGCGTGGCGGAGATTCGGTGCGCCCCAGGTGATTGCGTACTGGTTCAGCTCGCCGCCGATCGCCTCGACGGCAGCACGTTTGACCTCCGGCGGAGCTGGGAAATCGGGAAAGCCCTGGGCCAGATTGATCGCGCCATGAAGCGCAGCCTGCCGTGTCATTTCGCGAATGACCGACTCGGTAAAATGCTCCACTTTGTCACTGAGGAAGTGCTTGGGTACCGTGCCTAGATCCGTCATAGGAAGTTAGGCTAGCACAAGCCGATCGCGAGCATGCCCTGGGCAGCACGCGTCACTGCGACCGGAGGGTACCCCCGAGTGCCTCCAGGGCCTGAATGATCTGGGCGGACCACTGCGCGACTTCGTCCTCGCGCAAGGTGCGATCGTTCGATTGGAAAGTGGCCCGCAGGAGCAGGGAATAGGTTCCCGGCGGGGTCGAACCCCCGCGAAAGATCTCCACCGGAACCAGGCTGCGTAATTCCCTCAGGCCCAGACCGTAGCAAGCTTGTCGAATCTGCTCGAAAGGAAGCGAATCCCGGAAAAGGAAGGAAAAGTCGCGCCCTACGGCCGGGTAGCGCGGCAAAGCTTCACAGGCAATCTCGCGCAAAGCGCGCCGGTAGAGGCGGTCCAGATAGACCTCGGCGATGAATATATCCTGACGCAGCTTATGGCTGGCGGCGGTGGCCGGGTGGAGCTGTCCAAACTGGGCAACCTCTTCGCCCTCCATGAGCGCCCGGGCCGAGCGCCCGGGATGATAGTACTCGGCGGTCGCGGCGACATAGCGGAGAGAGTCGTGCGCGAAGGAAGCGAGCAGGGTTTCGACATCGCCTTTCAGGTCGAAGAACGAAAAAGGCCGACTGGGCTGGTGCACATTCGGGGGCAACGCACTGCCGGTCGCCCCCAGAGCGAGGCGTTTCATCTCCAGGGCTACGGAACCGGCCGCTGAGAACACCTGGGCGCTCTCGAACAGGCGCAAATTGTCGTTGCCGCGATTGAGGTTGTAGGCAAGCATGGTCAACATGCCGGGGACGAGGGAAGTCTGCATCACCGACGCCTCTTCACTGAGCGGATTTTCGATCTCGATGACCGGGACATCGGAGAATTGTTCGGCTTCCTTGTGGGAGAGAAAATTGAGCGGCACCGTCTCGTTATAGCCGAGCGCCAGCAGCGTATTTCTGATTTTTCTGTCTTTGGCAGCTTCCGGCGCCTCGAGGACGGCACCGGAGAATGCCGGCAGCGTATTGGGGAACTTATCGTAGCCGTAAAGGCGCGCAATCTCCTCGATCAAGTCGATTTCTCGCTCTACGTCCAGACGCCAGCTCGGAATCTGCACGGCGAAGGTCTCCGCTTCCTCCGCCACCAGCTCAAAACCCAGACGCCGGAGGATGCGCACGATCTGAGCCTGTTCCAGGCGTGTTCCCAGGATTCGCTCGACCTCGGATAGGCGCAGTTCGACCGGCGCCTGATCTATCCGACGGGCGATCACATCGATCGGTCCCCCCTGCAGTCTCCCGCCACCGGATTCGAAGATGAGTTCGGCAACCCGATCACAGGAAAGCACCGTGGCTTCGAAATCGGCCCCACGCTCGAAGCGGTGGGAGGCGTCGGTGTGCAGGCCGTGACGGCGCGACATCTTACGAACGATCAACGGATCCCACCAGGCGGATTCGATCAGCACATTGCGCGTCTTCTCCGTGATCATGGTGTCGAACCCGCCCATGGTTCCCGCCAGTCCGACGGGCTTCTCGGCGTCTGCCACGACCAAATCTTCCCCGCTCAGCTTGCGCTCCACGCCGTCGAGCGTCTTCAGGATTTCGCCCTCGCGCGCCCGCCGCACGACAATCCTGCCGCCCTTGAGCAGGTCGAGATCGAATACGTGCGTCGGCTTGCCCATTTCCCACAGGACGTAGTTGGTAGCATCGACCGCGTTGTTAATCGCACGCTGATCGAGCGACGCCAGACGTTGGGCGATTTTCAAAGGCGAAGCGGTAACGCGAACGTCGCGCAGGATGCGGGACGTGAAACGCGCACAACCCTCGACGTCCTCGATGACGATGGGCAACGGGATCGCTGGGGCCCCCGGGGCCGAAGAGGAGGCATCAGCGGAGGGTGGAGGTAACTTGGGTTCGAGCGATCGCAAAGCCACGTTATAGATGGCCGAGGCTTCGCGGGCGATGCCGTAGTGATTCATCGCATCGGGGCGATTGGTACCGATTTCCATCTCGAAGACCGTATCTTCGCCCCGCTCCACCATAGCTTCGACTCCCATACCCACGGAAGTCAGAGCTTCCGCCAGACGACGGTTGTCGACCGGGACCTCAACGAAGTCGCGAATCCATTGGGCGGAGAGTTTCATTCTTTGCTGGCCATGGCGAGCGCCTCCGGCTCGACGCCGAAGGATCCCGATCCGAACCTGGAACGCCAGAAGGCACCGTGAGCGCCGATCGCATGCCTAGGCGAACTGTCGCAAAAATCTCACATCATTCTGGAAGAACAACTGCATATCCTCTACCCCGTAGCGCAGCAGGGCAATA